>CAJWIN010000001.1 GCA_913042035.1 uncultured Gammaproteobacteria bacterium
CGCTTTCTCTATCTGACATATTTTTCTTCTATATTGTATTAATCAAAAAAAATTAGTTATATAATTTATTATTACATACCTAATTTGTATTTTATGAGCAAAAGTACTACTTGGTCTTTAAACTCATATTACGTATCATATCAGCAATTTCATTTACTGCAATGTCTTTTAAAGATATTTTATTCAATAGTAAATCGTATATTATAGGATCTTCTAATGATAATAATTTTACAAAACCATCTTTATGCGTTTTCGAAGCAGATTTATAAAAATTATGGTAGAAACTTGACATTAAAATATCTAATTCTTTTGTTCCTCTTCTGCATTTCCACAAAACTTCTTTATCGTCCATTTTAGATTTTGTTTGTAACTATAAGTGACTTAATTTTAGCTATTTGTTTTGCAGGATTGAGGCCTTTAGGACAAGCATTTGTGCAATTCATTATCGTATGGCATTTGTAAAGTTTAAATGTGTCTTCTAATTTTTCTAGCCTTTCTTTTTTACGCTCATCCCTAGAATCAGCTATCCATCTATATGCTTGCATTAGTGTAGCGGGCCCAAGATATTTATCGCTGTTCCACCAGTAACTTGGACAGCTTGTAGAACAACATGCGCATAAAATACATTCGTCCGAGCCATCAAGTTCAGCTAATTCTTCTTTCGATTGAAGTCTTTCTGAAGAAAGGTCTTCAGGTTCTTCTGCTTGAAGCCATGGTTGGACAGATTCATACTGTTTATAAAAGTCTGTTAAATCTGTAACCAAATCTTTAATTACTGGCATATGTGGAAGTGGATATATTTTAATATCTCCAGCAATTTCATCTATACTTTTTGTGCATGCCAAAGCATTTCTTCCGTCAATATTCATAGAACAGGATCCACATATTCCTTCTCTGCAGGATCTTCTGAAAGTTATCGAGGTATCTATTTCATTCTTTATTTTTAGAAGAGCATCAAGAACCATTGGACCGCAGTCAGTAGTATCTATCTCATATGTGTCAACACGTGGGTTCTTTTCGTCGTCTGGATCGTACCTATAAATTTTGAAAACCTTAATATTTTTTTTATCTGCACTTTCACATCTAAAATGCTTGCCAGTTTTTACTATAGAGTTTAATGGTAATGTAAATTCAGCCACAATTAGTATACTCTCTTCTTAGGTGGAACTGCTTCAACTTCATCCGTTAAAGTTGTTAAAATTACTTTTCTATAACCTATATTCACTATACCATCGTCATCAATCGATGCAATTGTATGTTTCATCCAATCTTTATCGTCTCTATCAGGAAAATCATCTCTTGCATGTGCTCCCCTAGATTCCTTTCTATTATATGCTGATTCCACAGAAACAATACCTTGGGTAATCAAATTTTCTAACTCTAAAGTTTCAAGAAGTTCTGAATTCCATTTTAAAGAATTATCGCTTAACTTTATATCTGAAAAATCTTTATAGATAGAGTGAATAGTTTTTCTACCCTCATCTAAAGTTTTTTCTGTTCTAAATACGGCTACACTTCTCTGCATTTCTTTTTGAAGTCTAAGTCTTAAATGAGATGGTAAATTTTTTCCAGATGAGTATCTAGTTTTATCTAACCTAGCAACAATTTTTTCTACAGAGGATTTTTTTGCATCTTTATGCGTAGTTCCAGGTTTAACTAGTTTTGCAGCCTGCTTTGCTGCAGCTCTTCCAAATACAATTAAATCTAGAAGTGAATTTGATCCTAATCTATTTGCGCCGTGAACTGATACACATGAGGCTTCACCTATTGCCATCAATCCAGGAACAACTGTTTCATCATTAATATCTTTTGGCTTAATCACTTCGCCTAAATAATTTGTAGGTATGCCACCCATATTATAATGAACTGTTGGTATAACTGGAATTGGTGCTTTTGTTACATCAACTCCTGCAAATATTTTCGCAGACTCTGCAATACCAGGAAGTTTTTCATTAATAACATCTTTTCCTAAATGTTCTAAATGAAGCTCAATGTGGTCTTTTTCTTTTCCCACGCCTCTTCCTTCATTTATTTCAATTGTCATTGATCTACTAACTACATCTCTCGAAGCAAGATCTTTCGCGTTTGGAGCGTATCGCTCCATAAATCTCTCTCCATCTGAATTTGTGAGATAACCCCCTTCTCCTCTAGAACCCTCAGTAATTAAACATCCAGCTCCATAAATACCGGTGGGGTGAAACTGGGTAAATTCCATATCTTGTAATGGCACACCAGCTCTTTGGGCCATCCCTCCTCCATCACCTGTACATGTATGTGCAGATGTAGCAGAAAAATATGCTCTTCCATAACCTCCAGTTGCTAATAATGTTACATGTCCTTTAAAGAGATGAAGCTTACCTGTTGCTAAATCAATCGCAATTACTCCAGTACATTCCCCATTATCCATCACTAAATCTATAGCAAAATATTCAATAAAAAACTCTGCTTTATATTTTAAAGATTGTTGATACAAAGTATGAAGTATAGAATGACCAGTTCTATCTGCAGCAGCACAAGTTCTTTGAGCAATTCCTTCTCCATACTGGGTCGTCATTCCACCAAATGGTCTTTGGTAAATTTTTCCAGCTTCAGTTCTAGAAAAAGGAACGCCATAATGCTCCAATTCAATAACTGAAGGGATAGCTTCTTTACACATATATTCAATAGCGTCTTGATCACCTAACCAATCTGAACCTTTAATAGTGTCGTACATGTGCCAACGCCAATCATCTTCACCCATATTGCCAAGAGCAGCACTCATTCCTCCTTGCGCTGCAACAGTATGACTTCTTGTAGGAAAAACTTTAGTAATACATGCAGTCTTTAAACCCTCGGTCGCCATTCCCAAAGTTGCTCTTAAGCCAGCGCCCCCGGCACCTACAACTAAAACATCATACTCATGCGTGATCATTTCATAATCTTTATTCATTAAAGCTAAACTCCAAAATATACTCTTGTGATTGCAATTAAACCTAATAATGCTAGGAAATAATATATGATATTTACAAGTTTTATATAGAAATCTCTAAATTTAATGGTAGAAATATAATCTTCTAATATAACCTGAATTCCAAGCTGAAAATGTCTTGCTGAGATTATAATAAGAATTGAAAGAAAAATAAAATTCGGAGTTTTGCTAACCCACAATGTCATATTTTCATGTGTGATTTCCGGCACGAAACTTAGAGAATAAATAATCCATAAAATTAATGGAAATAAAAGAATCGTAGAAAATCTATGATATAACCAGTGCTTTTTTCCATGTAAAACTTTTAGTAACGACATTAATTCTCCTGTTGCTTATTCTATAGCAAATAAAGCAATACTGTAATAACTGTCATCAGTGCTGTAGCTGATAGCACCACTATCGAAGATATTAAAGGAGTTTTACCGCTAAAACCGTAGCCAAAATCCCAAAAAAGATGTCTTATTTCATTGGACATATAAAGGTACAACGAAAATATCCAAAGACTTGTTAACACCTTACCAATAGTGCTAGTAAATATTGTATGAGTAATACTATAGATTTCACTACCTGATGCAATCGAAATTAAGAATATTATAAATAATGCATAAGTCAAACCATTAGCTACGAAACAAATTCTGCTTGATATTGACACAAGCGCAACAAGGGGTAACCTATACACTTGTAAATGTGGCGAAAGAGGAACTTTAGATAGTGACATTTTTCTCCTAAATTATAAATAATTCAACATTACTAAACTTTGTATATGATAAACGATTTTTTTAAAAAATTCCTCAATAAAGAGGCCATAATTGATGATTATGGGCTTAAAACTAATTTTGATTTTACGGAAGAAATAAATAAAATCTCCACTCAAAAGTCATTATCACTATTAGAAAATAAAGTTTTGATAAAGTGTTTTGGAGAAGATGCGGAAAATTTTTTAAATACTCAGTTTACAAATGATGTAAAAAATATGGGAAATAATAACGTTATGTTATCAGGTTATTGTAATCCTAAAGGCAGAATAATATCAATTTTTTATATATTTCAGTTAGATAACGTGTTTTATTTATATACTACATTAGATACTGCTGAGCCATTATTAAAAAAATTAAATATGTATAAAATGATGTCAAAAGTAGAATTTGAAATTCAAGACGATATTTTATTTGGAATATCAGCAAAGCAAGAAAGTAGATTCTTAAGTGATCATATATTGGATAATAATAAAGCAAAGAAGTCTGGAGAATCAATAATTTTTAAAATTGGCGATAATCAGGTAATTATTTTAGCAAAATCCAAAGACCTTGGCAGAATCATTAATATAGAAAGCTCAAATATATTAGGTTATAAATCTTTTGAATTTCTAGATATACAGTCAATAATACCTTTTATTAATAAATCTCAAATAGAATCTTTTACTCCTCAAATGATCTCACTTGATATACTTAATGGAGTATCTTTTTCAAAAGGATGTTACCCAGGTCAAGAAATCGTTGCAAGAACGCATTACTTAGGAGAGGCAAAGAAAATATTGTGCAAAATAAAATTTTCATCAAAAAAAGCTATCTTAATAGATGATAAAATAACCTCTATTGAAGATAACAAAAATGCAGGCGAATTGTTGAACATGGTAAAAATTAATGAGGATACATATAATTCTTTAGCTGTTTTAAGAAAAGACATGCTAATTAAAAATTTAATAATAAACGATGCATCTGTAGAGATAGTGGAGCAAGTAAAAAAGAATGCTTAAATATTTAATAATAATATTTGTAATACTGTTTCTTTTATTTTTATATCTAAATCAAAAGAAAAAGGATTTAGTTGTACCATTAGTAGTTCTTATAATCATTTTTATAATAATAATTATATTAGCTTTTATTGGATATTAAATATCAAATGAAGTATTAACGCATTAAAGGAAATAGCAGTACATCTCTAATTGAAGGAGAATTTGTTAATATCATTACAAGCCTGTCTATACCAATACCCTCGCCTGCAGTTGGTGGCATACCATATTCTAAAGCCTCAATATAATCTTCGTCAAAATACATTGCCTCTTCATCTCCATCATCTTTCAATGCGGCTTGATTTTCAAACCTTCTTCTTTGATCGTCGGGGTCATTAAGCTCTGAAAAACCATTTGCAATTTCCTTACCCATAATAAAAAATTCAAACCTATCAGCAATTAGTGAGTTTTCATTATTAACTCTTGCTAAAGGAGAAACTTCGATGGGGTATTCAGTAATAAACGTAGGCTCTAAAAGATTTGATTCAACGATTTTTTCAAAAAGTGCAAATTGAATTTCACCAATAGATGAATATTTGCTTATATCAATATTTTCTTTGTTGCAGAATTTTGTTAGCTTATCAATATCGTTGATATCATCTTTTTTTAAATTTCTTTCATGCTCTAAAATAGAATTTTTAAGCGTCATTCTTTTAAAAGGCTTTCCAAAATCTAAGTCATGCCCTTGATAATTTATTAAACTTTTTCCTTTGACTTGATTAACTACATATTTTAATAATTCTTCAGTAGTATCCATCATATCAAAATAGTTACAATATGTTTGGTAAAATTCAATCATAGTAAATTCGGGGTTATGTTTGGAAGACACTCCTTCGTTTCTAAAATTTCTATTTATTTCGTATATTTTTTCAAAACCGCCAACAATTAATCTTTTGAGATACAATTCAGGGGCAATACGCATATATAGATCAATATTTAAAGTATTATGATGTGTAACAAAAGGTCTTGCTGTTGCTCCTCCTGGAATCTTCTGCATCATTGGCGTTTCAACTTCGATGAAACCTTTATTATCAAAGAAATTTCTTACTGCTTTAATAATTTTAAATCTATCGTTAAATGTATTCCAGCTATCCTTATTGCAGATTAAATCTAAGTATCTCTTCCTATACTTGATTTCTTGGTCAGATAAACCATGGAATTTTTCAGGCAATGGTCTTAGTGATTTTGTTATCAAATTAAAATCACCAGCAAACAAGGTAAGCTCATCAGTTTTTGTTTTAAAGAGATATCCTTCAACATAAATAATGTCACCTATATCTGAACTTTTAAAAATTTTAAACTGTTCTGCAGAAAACATTTTTTTATCTACATAAAACTGCATGGAACCAGATTCGTCTTTAATGTTTGCAAAACTAGATTTACCCATGATTCTTTTGGACATCATCCTTCCCATAATAATAAATCTCTTTTTCTCGTTATCAACTATATTATCTTCGTTAGAAATTTTTCTAATTTGCTCACAACTAGTATTTCCGGAGAAATTATTTAAATAATTATTTCCAGATTCTTTGAGTGCGTCTAATTTTTTTCTTCTTTCTAAAATTAGTCTATGCGAATCATTTTTATTATCTTCCATTATTTTTCACCTATTTTTAAACTTGCCTCTATAAATAAATCAATATTACCATCTAAAACTGATTGAGTATTGCTTGTTTCAATATTAGTTCTAAGATCTTTTATCCTAGATTGATCTAAAACATATGATCTAATTTGGCTTCCCCAGCCAATATCTGCTTTTTCATTTTCAATATTATCTTGTTCGTTTCTTTTTTTTTGCATTTCTATCTCATATAATTTTGCTTTTAATTGTTTCATTGCAGTCTCCTTATTCTTATGTTGAGATCTACCATTTTGACATTGCGTAACAACTCCAGATTTTAAATGCGTTATTCTTACAGCGGATTCCGTTTTATTCACGTGTTGTCCGCCTGCCCCACTTGCTCTAAAAACATCAATTCTTAGTTCACTAGGATCTATTTCTATTTCTATATCATCATTGATCTCTGGTGAAACAAATATTGAAGCAAAAGATGTATGCCTTCTATTTCCCGAGTCAAATGGAGATTTCCTAACAAGCCTATGGATTCCTGTCTCTGTTCTAAGCCAACCAAACGCATAAGGGCCGTTAAATTTAAGTGTTGCACTTTTAATGCCTGCTACATCACCAGACGTAATGTCTATAACATCAATGTCAAAATCATGCTTTTCTCCCCATCTCGAGTACATTCTTAAAAGCATTTCAGCCCAATCTTGCGCTTCTGTGCCGCCTGATCCAGACTGAATGTCTAAAAAAGCATTGCTATTATCTAATTTTCCATTAAATATTTTAACAAATGATAATTTTTGAACAGAAATATTTATTTTTTTAATTTCAGAGTTTAAATATTCCGTTAGCTCTAATGACTGATCTTCATCATAAAGCTCCTTAAATTCTTTTAGTTGCGAGAAATCTGAAGATATTTGATTAAACTCACTAAGCTCTTTCTCTAAAAAAGATTTTTGTTTTGAAATAGTTAATGATTTTTCTCTGTCTGACCATACACTTTCATCTTGCAACGAAGCATTAAGATTGATAATTTCTTTACTTTTTGAATCGATGTCAAAGAAACCTCCTAATTTCATCTATTTGATTGCCAATATCAGATATTTGAGATTCATAATCATTATCTATTTTAGCCATGTAATTACCTTATGTTCCCATTACCTAAAACAATAAATTTCTTATTTGTAAGTCCTTCGATACCAACAGGACCTCTAGCATGAAGTTTATTTGTGCTAATTCCAATCTCAGCGCCCAAACCATATTCATATCCATCTGCAAACCTTGATGAAGCATTATGCATAACAGAACTAGAATCTACATTTCGAAGAAAAGTTTCCGCAATTTTTTTATTCTCTGTGACTATAACATCCGTATGCCCAGAACCATACTTTGATATATGATCAATTGCATCGTTGCATTCATCAACTATTATAATGGACAAAATTGAATCTAAGTATTCGGTACTCCAATCTGAATCAGAAGCTAATAAAACTTCTTTTAAAATATTTCTTGTTTTGCTACAGCCTCGTATTTCAACATTATGTGATTTTAATTGTTCTTCCAATAGCGGTAAAAATTCCTCCGCTATATTTTTATCCACTATAAGCGTTTCCATAGCATTACAAACACCTGTTCTTTGTGTCTTTGAATTAATTGCTATTTTTAAAGCTTTATTGATATCAGCATGCCTGTCTATAAAAACATGGCAAATTCCATCTAAATGTTTTAAAACAGGAATTGATGATAATTTATCGATAAGTTTAATTAAATTTTTTCCGCCTCTTGGTATTACAATATCTATATAATTATGTTGCGCTAATAATTCATTAACAATACTTCTATCTGTTCTATCAATTAATTGAACAACATTTTGATTTACGTTGTTTTGACTTAAGGCCATTTTTATACAGTCTGATAAAACTATATTTGTATTAATAGATTCAGAACCACCTCTTAAAATAATTGAGTTGCCAGATTTAATACATAAAGCTGAGGCATCAATGGTTACATTTGGCCTTGATTCATATATCATTGCAATCACACCCAACGGCATTGACATTTTTCCAACTTTAATACCGCTAGACATTTCCTTAATATTTGTTATTTCACCAACTGGGTCTTTAAAAGCAATAATTTCACTGATACTACTAATCATAGAATCTATTCTTAAATCATCTATCAATAGTCTATCAACAAATGCATTATTAAAGTTATCTGTTAATTTAAGGCTTTCAATATCTTTTGAATTTGCATCTTTAATATCATCTCTCTTTAGATTAATTTCATCAATTAAAGATTTTAAAATTAAATTTTTTTTACTTTCGCTCAGACAGGAAATTTCTTTCGAGGAAGATTTTGCATTTATACATGTCTGTTTTACATAGTCTATATTATTCATACGGACATTATATTAAGTATATTTAATAACTGAAAGTTTATTTTTTGCTATTGAGATAGATAAATCATGTATTGAATCCCATATATTACCGTCTAGAATATTTTTAGATTGCATATCTATCCTTACTAACACGCCTAAATAGGATTCTATTTTTTTTTGAGATAATTTACTCAAAGAAAATGACATAAGATTTTTTCTTTCAAAAGGCCATATATTTTTTAATATATCATCTTTTGTTTTTCCAGATGCAAGTAAATCAAGATTTGATAGGATTGTCCTAAATGATCTTATAAAAGACCAAATAACATATTGTGTTGGGTAATCATTTTGTTGAAGAAAATCTATACAAGTGTTAATCCTTTCAACATTTCCCTCTATAGCATAATCAACTAAATTATTTGCTTCAAAATCAACATCACTTGAAAAAAATTTCTCAAGAAATTTTAAATTAATTTTATCATTGTCTTGTATTACTAAGTCTAATTTTACTAGTGCTTGATTTGCAGATACCATATTTCCTTCATATAAATCAGCAATATATTTTATACAATTTATATCAATTTTATAATTTAATGATTTTGATGAAACAGTAAGTTCATCGATTATATTTTTTCTTGTCATTGGATATAAGCGAATTAAACCTACATTATTATTATTCATACCCAGATATTTTTTTTTAAAATCAGAAGCTTTTAGTTCAGGGAGCCTGAAAATTAATAAATTATCATTTGAAAAGTTTTCTGAAATTTCTAAAATTTTCTTTTCAGCAGGTAAACCAACACTTTTAGTAAGAAATCTAAGTTCTATAATTTTTTTACTTGAGAAAAGCGATAAGTTTGAGTTTATAGATTCAAAATCAGACCAATCAAAACTTTTCTCAACATAAATAATATCATGCTCAAGAAAATCTTTTTTTTTAGCTGACTTAATAATTTTTTCTACACATAACTCTTCTTGATATACCTCATTTCCAGCTATAATGTAAATTGGCTTTATACTTTCTCTTAATTTATTATCTATTTGATTGTAATATATTTGCATTTTAATTATATTAACCTATTAATTACTAAACTAGAATTATTTTATAAATGAATATAAATAAAGCAAAAATTGGGATTATTGGCACAGGTATTATGGGCATGCCAATTGCTAAAAATCTTCTCAAAAATAAATATGACGTTTATGCTTATTCAAGAAACATTAAAAAACAAGCTCTTGTTGAAAAAAAGGGTATAAAAATTATCAAAAGTTTAAAAAACTTCTTTTATGATATTGATATCTTAATTTTAGCTGTTTCAGACACTAAGGATGTTAAGGAGATTTTAACTGGAAAAAATGGCCTAATAAACAATATTTCTAAAATTTCGATTGTAATTGATATGAGTACAATTTGCCCTATTGAAACTATAAAAATATCAAAAAAATTAAAAAAAAGTAACATTTCAATGGTCGATGCTCCAGTATCTGGTGGAGAGATTGGTGCTATTAAAGGAAATTTATCGATAATGGTTGGTGGCGAGGAAAGTATTGTAAAAAAGATATTGCCAATTTTTAAAGTACTTGGAGAAAAAATAACACATATCGGAGCCTCTGGCTCAGGACAAGTTGCAAAAGCATGTAACCAAATAATTGTTGCCCAAACATTACAGGGGGTTAGCGAAGCTTTTATAATTGCAGATAAATTTAAAGTAGATAAATCAAATATTAGAGAAGCTTTATTAGGTGGTTTTGCTTATAGTAAAGTTTTGGACATGCACGCTAAAAGAATACTAGATAAAGATTTTAAACCTGGATTTAAAACAAAACTTCATGCGAAAGATCTTAGAATCGCAAAAAATATAGCTAAGAGAAAAAACTTAAATCTTCCAGGCACAACATTAGTTAACATCAATATGAATAAATGTAAAAATCAAGGCCACAGCGAGAAAGACTCATCTTCATATTATTATATTGTAAAAAAGAAAAGCTAATGAAGATAATATTAAAATCAATACTATATTCACTTTACTTAATAAAAATGTCATGGAAAAACTATTTGCCAGTAGCCTTTTATTTAATACTAAGTCAATTTTTTGTTATGTATGCACAAAGTCCTTACTTAGTTTTATTATTTTTTGTAGGCTATTTAGCAATATCTTCGCCTTTAGTTATTAATATATTCAGAAATATCATTTTAGAAGATGATATAAAAAATAGTTACATAGAATTTTTTAAAAAAGATTATACGAAAATATTTATTAACAGAATATATTACTTATTATCTTGTACAATTTTAATCTATATTATACATATAATAATATTATCGCCTTTTTTTCCATCTGATATTCCAAAAATGACTATTTATTTATATATATTGTTCGCCTATATGATATATATCTACTCTAGAATAATGTTTATACTTCCGGGGGCAGCATGTGGATTAAAAAAAAATTTGAAAGATTCTTATTTATTTACAAAAGGAGAATCAATAAAAATTTATTTTCTGTATTTAACATTAATAGTGCCTTATGTAACTCTAAATATATTATTATCAGGCTATGAAAATTTACTCGAATATAGAGAAATTTTTGTATTTATATCAATTATTATTCAAATTATTTTTACAATAATCAGCACTGCTCTAGTTGGATTTATTTATAAGAGTATTGATGTTCAAGAAAAGAAAGTTTAGATCACGCTTCTTAAAATATTTATTATTTCGATTATAAGTATTTGTTCTATATCTGAAAAAATTATCTCTTCTTCACTTGACGAGCTGTTAATGTTTGATGATGAAAAACTGTAATCTTTTGATTTAAACAATATTTTACGCTCAATTATAGCTTCACCTAGTTTATTATAAATTGAAACAACTGCAGTAGAAGTCAATGTAAACTCTCTATCATCAGCGTCACTAGTAACTGATGAAGTTTCTTTTTTGCGAAATGGGCCTTCAACTTTTATCAAATACTCAAAATTATCTGAGTCTATAGTAAACCCTGCACTTTTAAATTTTTGAATTATAAATTTTGAAGAATGCACTTCTAGTAAAGCAGTTTTAGAAGAATTTTCTCCTATTGTTTCAAGCCCTCCTAATTTATAACCGCATCCATTTAGGAGCAGTATAAAAAATAAAGAAACACATATTTTCTTTTTTAGAATATTCATGATGTAACTATATTAACAAGTTTCTCCTGTATATAAATTATTTTTTTTATTTCTCTATTATTAATATATTTTTTTACGTCATCTATATTTAAAACATAATTTTCTATACTCTCTTTCGATAATCCAGATTGTAATTCAATTTTTTTTCTCACTTTACCATTTATCTGAACTATTATTAAAACCTCATCTTCTTTAACATAATCTTTATTAGCTTTTGGCCAATTTTGACTTTTATTAAAATCAATAATATTTAGGTGCTCAGATATTTCTTCGCATATGTGGGGTGTAATTGGATATAACATTAATATTAACGTCTTGTAGGAATCAAAAATAATTTCGTTAGATACAGTTTCTAATTTCATATATTTATTTATACTATTTAACATTTCCATGCAAGTTGAAACCACAGTATTTAAACTTATTCTTTCGCCGTAATCGTCTGATATTTTTATTATTGCTTTATTAGTAATTACTTTTAATTTTTTTTCGTCACTGCTTGATATGTTAGGTTTGGCGCTAGTTAAATTATTAATCTTATATCCTGTTGCCCAGACTTTATTAAGAAATTTATATGAGCCCTCTACTCCATGATCGGACCATTCTAAAGAATTTTCAACTGGTGCTGCAAAAATTATAAATAAACGAACTGTGTCAGCACCATATTTATCTATAAGTATTTTTGGGTCTACGGTATTACCTTTTGATTTTGACATCTTTGAGCCATCTTTTAAAACCATACCCTGCGTGATTAAAGATTTAAACGGTTCATTTGAAGCCAACATCCCCTGGTCTCTTAGTAGTTTATGGAAAAATCTCGCATATAGTAAATGCAATACTGCATGCTCAATACCGCCAATATATATATCAACTGGAAGCCAATAATTAGCTTCATCTCCGATCATACTTTTATCATCATTTGGAGAACAAAATCTAGATTGGTACCAACTAGATTCAAAAAAAGTGTCTAGCGTGTCAGTCTCTCTAATAGCTTTAAGTCCAGTTTTTTTACATTTTGTATATTTCCACGTTGGATGATGCTCAAGAGGATTTCCGCCTTTAGAAAAATCAATATCATCAGGTAACTTAATAGGAAGTTCACTTTCATCAACAGGCAATATTTCTCCATCTTCTCTATAAATTATCGGTATAGGACAACCCCAGTATCTTTGTCTTGAGATTCCCCAATCTCTTAATTTATAATTTTTTACGGCTTTACCAACATTTTTTTTTACAATAAGATCTAATATAGATTTTGCAGCAGTTTTACTCTCTATATTATTGAAAATACTAGAATTAATAAGTTTTCCATTCCCTGTATAAACCTCATCGTCCGTAACGTCATTACTTATAACTTTTATTATCTCTAAGTCGTACTTAAGAGCAAAATTATAATCTCTTTGATCATGAGCTGGAACACCCATTACTGCTCCAGTTCCATAACCAGTAAGAACATAATTTGCAACCCAAATTGGAATTTGATTCATTGTTATAGGATGTATTGCATATATACCTGTAAATACTCCCTCTGGACCAACTTGTTCTTTATTGTTAGATTCTTTATTTAACAAGTTTTTACAATAAGCATTTATATCTTTATCACATTTCTCAATAAAGTTATGATCCGCAGCAATGCCAATAAAAGATACACCAAAAAGAGTGTCTGGACGTGTGGTAAAAACAATAATATCTTCATTTATTGAGGTTTTGAATGATAATTCAGCTCCGTTTGACTCTCCAATCCAATTTTTTTGCATAGTAATAACATTATCCGGCCAACTTCCTTCTAATTCAGTTAGATCACCAAGCAAATCCTCAGAATAACTTGTGGTCTTAAGAAACCACTGGGAGATTTTTTTCCTTTCTATAACTGCTCCAGACCTCCATCCTTTTCCATCAATAACTTGCTCGTTTGCCAATACTGTATTATCTATAGGGTCCCAGTTAACAAGGGATTCTTTTTTATAAACAAGATTTTTTTTATATAATTCAATAAAAAACCATTGTTCCCATTTATAATAATTTTCAGAACAAGTAGAGATTTCTCTATCCCAATCATAGCTAAAACCCATAGATTTCAGCTGCTCTCTCATATTTTTTATATTAGAATTTGTCCAATCCTTAGGTGACAATTTATTCTCTATTGCAGCATTTTCTGCAGGTAGGCCAAATGCATCCCATCCTATTGGGTGCAGGACATTATCTCCAAGCATTCTATGGAATCTCGCTAGGACATCGCTTATAGTATAATTTCTAACATGCCCCATATGAAGATTGCCACTAGGATATGGAAACATAGATAAACAATAAAATTTCTTTTTAGTTTGATCCTTTTTTGCTTTAAAAGCTTTTGTTGAATACCATTTTTCTTGTATTCTGTTTTCAATAATTTTCGGGTTATAAATTTCCTGCATTTTAATATTTTGTTATAATTATTTTACAAAAGTTAACATAAGTTACATATAATGTCTGAATTATGATAATAAATAAAGATACTCTCAAAATAAATTCTAACCTTAATCCAGCTAAGTTTCTTTGGACGTTTTTAAAAACCGAATCAGCCTCTGGTTTGCTCTTAATAATATTCAGTATTTTAGCTATTATTCTTGCTAATTCTGATTTATCTAGTTATTACTATTCATTAAAAAATAGTTATATATCAATAAGTCTTGATAACTTCACCATAAAAGAGTCAGTACATCATTTTGTAAATGATGGATTAATGGCTATATTTTTTTTGGTTATAGGCTTAGAGTTAAAAAGAGAAATGATAAGTGGTCAGCTATCATCTGTAAAAAAAGTACTTTTGCCTGGAGTAGCAGCTATAGGTGGGATGGCAGTACCAGCTTTAGTATATTTGATAATTAATCACGATAACCCACAAGCTACCTCAGGATGGGCTATACCAACAGCTACAGATATAGCATTTTCACTTGCGGTATTAGCAGTTTTAGGCAACAAAGTGCCTGTAAGCCTCAAAGTATTTCTTCTGTCGTTAGCAATAATTGATGATCTTGGCGCAGTTTTAGTAATAGCGCTTTATTATACTTCTGAAATTTCTACTGGAAATTTATTAAGCGCATTTGGGATTTTTGTTATTTTAATGTGGTTAAATTATAATAATGTAAGAATTGTAAGTATATATTTATTTGGAGGATTGTTTTTATGGTACTTCATTTTGCACTCTGGAATACATACAACAATAGCTGGAGTTATTCTAGCGGCAACAATACCACTATCAATTAAAGATACAAATCATTCTCCTGCTAAATACTTAGAAGAAAAGCTTCATACGTTTTCTGGGTTTGTAATATTGCCACTATTTGCTTTTTTCAATGCAGATATAAATCTAGATTCTATAAGTATGAGCTCGCTGTCAAACCCGGTACCATTAGGAATTATGTTAGGCCTTTTACTTGGAAAACCCATAGGAATAACTTTACTTACATATCTCTCATTAAAATTAAAGATATGTTCTCTACCAAACAATGTAAGCCTTATTGATATACTAGGCGTATCATTTCTGTGTGGAATAGGTTTTACAATGAGTTTATTTATTAATGCTTTAGCATTTCCAGAAAGCAATCAAATTATTAATTTTGGGCAAGAATACTCAAAATCTGGGATATTTTTTGGGTCCATTTTATCTGGTATAATTGGTTATGTAATTTTAAAACTCAGGCTAAAAAAATATGCAGACCAAGAATAATACCATATATAAAACTATTTTAACTATAAGCGGTCTAATAATAATTTTTGCAGGTCTTAAAACTGCTGATAAAATTGTTGTTCCTTTTTTTCTTTCAATGTTTATTGCTTTAGTATCATTTCCATTATTAAAATTTTTTCAGTCTAAAAAAATTAATACCCCTGTGTCAGTTTCGCTTGTATTATTAACAATAATATCTGTAAGCCTAAGTATAGCTGCTTTAATAGGAACCTCTTTAAATAGTTTTAGAAAATCACTACCCTATTATAAAGAAAAAATAACAAATGAACTTGATGGGCTTGCTTCTTCTCTTGAGAAATATAATATTAATATTGATTCTAATTTTTTATATGAGTACATTGACCCTAATTTTCTAATGCAATCTGTAGCAAACACTCTAAGTGCTTTTGGAAATGTCTTAACAAACTACTTTTTAATTTTATTTATAGTAATGTTTACCCTATTAGAGGCTGCCGGATTTTCAAATAAAATTAAAATAGCTTTTAAAAATAGCGAAAAATCTATTTCAAATTTCCACACCTTTAGTGAAAATATGAATAAATACCTTTCAATCAAAACTATCGTGAGCATGATTACTGGTCTATTAATATATATACTTTTATTGATAGTAGGAATTGACCATGCAGTAATGTGGGGTTTAGTAGCTTTCTTTTTAAACTATATACCAAATATTGGCTCTATCATTGCATCAATACCTGCAATAATAATTGCTTTTATACAATTTAATTTCTTTTATGCCGTCATAGTTGCTTTATTGTATCTAGTTGTAAATATAGTTATGGGAAGTATTATTGAGCCAAAATATCTTGGTAAGGAACTCGGAATATCAACTCTTATAATATTTTTATCGCTAATATTTTGGGGGTGGCTGCTAGGTCCTGTAGGAATGTTATTATCTGTTCCACTAACAATGATTATGAAAATTGCATTGGAGAGTAATAATGACACAAAATGGATCGCCATAATGCTTAGCAGAAATATTAACAATTAGAATTTAAGGCAAAGTCCTTACAAATTTTTTTTAGTTTATAAGAATTACCCCTAGATACTATAGATATTTTTTGCTTACTAGAAGGATAATTTCTAGAAAAATCTTTATCAATTACGTCCTCTTTTAAAAAAAAATTATTTAAAAATTTTTTTTTATTAAATTTTATAGATTTAACGAGAAGTAATGGAGCATTAATCTTATTTGCAATTGATAGGGCTATAGAATCAGATGTTGAATCCCAGTTCGATGATATGTTAAGTTTTAACACTTCTTTAAAAGATGGAATCCATACTAATAATTTTCTTTTTTTATAATTTTTTTTTATATCTTCAATAGAATGAAGTTGTTTAAAATTTCTCAAATAACATAAATGATCATTTGTTAAATATTTCATAGCATTAATTGCTAAAATATGAGCTTGGTAATCATCATAATGCTTAATTTTTTGTTCTTTTCTGACTTGGTCAGCATATTTTCCACCTCCAAATATAAGTAAAAAACTATTATCAAACTCAAGTTCTATAGTTTTTATCCATCTTTTTATATACGCAGACGACTGAAGACTTCCGCCAATCTTAATGACTACCATTTAAATTCACCATTAGAGAAAAAATCAATAAAAATTGACACTTTGTCTAAGCTTTCATTGTACTCATCTTCGGGAATGGAGTCATAAACTATTCCTCCACCAGCAGCGAAATTTAATTTTCCCTTATACATCATTATTGTTCTTATACAGATATTTGTATCCATGTTATTATTTTCATTAAAGTATCCGATTGAACCGCAATAAACATCTCTTTTTCTATTTTCTAATTCGCTAATAATTTCCATAGACCTTTTTTTAGGTGCGCCAGTGATAGATCCTCCAGGAAAACAAGCTTCTAATATACTAATTGATGTACTTTCAGGATTTAATTTTCCATTAATTGTACTAACCATATGATGAACAGAAGCGTAACTTTCGATATCAAATAGCTTGGAAACCTTTACAGTGCCAAGTTCACAGCATTTACTTAAATCGTTTCTTAATAAATCAACAATCATTAGGTTTTCAGATATATTTTTTTCATCATGTTTTAGTATATCTATTTGTTTTTGGTCTAAATTGTGATCTTTTAGTCTTTTCATAGTTCCTTTTATTGGCTTCGTTTCTACCATATTTTCATTTACAGAAATAAATCTTTCTGGGGATGAGCTTATAACATATCTTTCATTAAAACTTATAAAAGACGAATATGGCGCAGGATTTATAATTCTTATGTTTTTATATATATCCCAAGGGTTGCCAAAATATTCGGCGGTAAAGTTTTGAGAATAATTAACTTGATAGCAATCACCATTTGTTATGTAATTTTTAATTCTACTTATATCTTTTATATATTTATCTTTTGAAGTTGTTTGTCTAAAATTTGAAAAAAAATAATCTTTTGAATCCTTGATCAAAGTATTAATTGATGCAATTTTATTAATAATATTTTCAATAAAATAATTTGTTTTTTTGAAAACTAGATTTGATTCTTTTTTTTCATGATCAACAATTATTGCCCAATCATAAAATCCTACAGCAATATCTGGAAAGTCACCATCGCTATCAATATTGTTCAGAGCATCATAACCAAAATAACCTATCATTCCTGAGCTAAAAGGAAGATCCGTGATATCTGAATTTACGTTAAAGTATTTTTTAATTATATCAAATGGGTTGTCTTTAAAATGAGAGTCCACACCATTTTCGTTTATTGTAATAGAATTACCTTTGCTCAATATAGTCATGTATGGATTACATGTTAGAATATCATATTTTCCAAATGATCCGACATCATTGCAACTATCTAAAAAAATAAACCAATTATTATCTTTCAATAATTCTCCATATAGACAGGAATTTTTAAAGTATTTAATTTTAACTTTATTCATATAGTTTTAAAATGTTCTATGAAAATTTTTAACAACTAATGCAGCAGTAAAATTTTTATATAATATTTTTTTATCTACATTATCTGTCGTAAAAATATTTTCATTATCAATCGAAAAGTATTTTATTTTATGCTTATGCGCAAGATATTTAACCAAAAAACTTCCTTCACCGATAGAAGATAATGTAATATTTTGTAATTCATTTCCAAGTAAGAGTTTAATTTTTTTAAAAATAATATTAGCAAATTCTTTTTTAATCATATGGCTAATCTTGATAATTTCACTTTGCATTTCCTTTTGATAATCTAGACCAATTGATCTTGCTAATCTTTTAAAAGAATTTTCTTTACTGTATTCTAGGTTATCAGCTCCAAAATAGTCTAATTTTTCAAAATTTATATCATTTGTTAGATTAAAAACATCTCCTGTAGTTGAAAAAAACTCATTAATAAGTGGTATATTTTTAGAAAAATAATTAACCTCGTTTAGCAACATTGATATTGGCGTTCGTATAACGCCTGCATAAAGTAACGAATTATTTATAAGTCTTAAATGATCATTTATATTTTCTTTTACATCCATATTTTTATATATAAAATCAGTGGTTGTCGAGCCTATATCAATAATTAAATGTATATTTTTTGATTTATTGACAAATTTTGATGTCAATATCCAATTTGTTGAGTATAGGTTTTCTGGGTTATTTTTAGCACTATCAAAATCAATATACCTATCTTGATTTGTATAAAATAATTTATGCCCTAAAATAAAAGAATTACAGTTTTTTAATATCGATAAAATGCCAGTTTTTCTATCTTTAAAATTATCGCATGATTCTGCTGTTATAGTGATGTAATTAAAAATTACATAAACTGAATACTCTTTTGATATTTTATCAAATAAATTATTTAGTTCTTTGAAATTACTCCATATATTAATATTAATACATTCGATACGAGTAATATTAAGGGTAGAATCAAAAACACAGATTTTTGTATTAGCGCCGCCAATATCCCAGCCTATATATACTTTATTTTTCATTAGTAATACTTAACGTGAAAAGACTATTCTGTGTAATATCATAGTCTATTATATTATCATTAAAAAATCTAAAAGGATTTATACCCAAAGTTTTTCTCAAACCAATATAAGAGGTTGTTAGTCTTGGATTAATTTCTAGAAAGAAAATATTACTATCTGTTATTATAGCGTCAACACCTATAAAACCAAAATAACCATCTAGGTTTTTGAAAATAATTTTTATAAAAGACTCGATTTCAGATAGCATATAATTAAATTTCCCAATATTTATCTTATAAAGAAATATTTCATGCTCAGAAGAATTTTTATAGATTTGTTCATTAATCGATAAAATCTTAATTCCACTAGAGTTTATCAATAAATTAATACCTATAATCTTTCCTTCAATATATTCTTGAAAAACATGATTTTTATTTAGTTTGTAATTATTCTTTTCAAGATCATTTCTATCATTGAATATAAGTAGATTTTCAGAAGCTAATCCATCAGAAATTTTAGCTACAATTTTTTTATGTTTATCAATATTTTGATACTTTTTATGTATTTTAATTTGATGCTTTCTTGAATTTTTTAATAAATTCTGTGTGCGTAATTTACATGTTGTTTCATAAATAAAATTACTTTTACAGTTAAAATTACTTATTTTTTTTTCTTCAAGAGCTTTTACAATATTATATAAATTCAAATTTTCTTCTGGGGCTAAAATAAAAACTTTGTCATTTTCTTTTAAATTTTTACATAAATCTACTATTAAATTGTTTTCATAATTTCTGAAAATACATCTTTTTTTTTCCAAAAAATTTTTATTTTTTTTATTTATTAATAATGATATCTTAGATTCAGTATATTCTGATTTTAGGTCTTCAATTAGAAAGTTTGTGATTAATTTGGCCTCATTTAGTATTAGTGGTGACGTATTTATTTTAAAATCCTCACCTAAAAAATATTCGTAAATCAAAATGTCCATAATTATATGAAATTAATACCTGCTATAGATTTAAAAAACAATAAAGTTGTAATATCAACTAAAGGAAAGAATCGTGAATATAAACTGATTCCAGCTGATTTATCACCCACTTCTGACCCTATAGAATTTATTGAGTATATTCTTTCTCTAAATGATTTTAACACAATATATTTAGCAGATTTAGACTCGATTGCAAATTTTAAAGTAAATAATGATATTATTGAAAATATTTTACTTGAACACAGTAATATTAATTTCATGGTAGATAATGGGGTAAGATTATTCTCTGAAATAAATCAATACAAAAATAGTAATTTTATTCAAGTAATTGCCACAGAAACCTTTGTTGAATACTCTAAGATTATAAATAATAACTATAATGACTATATTTTATCTGCAGATTTTGTTAATGGAAAATTGTACTCAAAAAACTGTGGCTATAAAACTATTAAACCTAACAAAGTTATAGCAATGGATATTGATAATATTGGTAAAAAGTCTGGAGCTAATATTAACAATGTCAAAAAAATTAAAAAAATTTACCCCTATTCTTCAATAATTTTATCAGGTGGAATAGGTAGCAACGATGATATTATGACTGCAAAAGCAAATAAAATTTCAGAGATCATGCTACTAACAGCTCTACTAGAGGATAATATTACTTACTAAAAAAACCTACTGCTCTATTTCTTCAAAGGCTGCTGTTAATTCCCTAATAATTTGTTTTTGCACGCTATCTTTACTTTGATTTGCATCTATCGATTTAATTCTTTTTTTGTTCTCGTTTGCTAATTTCATGTATCCATTATAAACATCATTAAAAAATATATCGTTTAAATTCTCAAATCTATCCTTATTTTTATTTCTGGGAAATCTTTTTTTTGCTAGATTATAAGGAAGATTAAAAAAAATTGTTAGATCTGGTAATACTTTTTTTGTAAAATTATCAACCAAAGATTCAATTTTTTTTAAATTTACTTTTTTCCCATACCCTTGATATGCGAAAGAAGCATCTATGAATCTATCACACAACACCCATGTTCCAGCTTTTAGCTTTGGAATAATAATATCCTCTATGTGTTGATTTCTTATTGCAAAAATTAGTAGTAATTCTGCTTCAGGAGATATTACTGACTTATTACTAAGCAAGATATCTCTTATAGACTCTCCAAATCTTGTACCACCAGGCTCACGTGTGCAGTAAACGTCTATATTATTTTTTTCTAAAAATTTTTTTATATAATTAATTGTGGTAGATTTTCCAACTCCTTCTATTCCTTCAAAACTAATTAATTTTCCATTATTCATAATTTATTTTTGATATTTATTTACAGCATTAACATGATCTTTATAATTATTAGAAAACACATGTTTTCCTTTTTTATTTGCTACAAAGTATAAGTAGTCGCTTACTTCAGGCTTGCTAGCAGCAATTATTGAAACTTCTCCTGGTGAGCAAATAGGAGTTTTAGGCAAACCTTTAATTCTATAAGTATTATATTCATTATTTTCCCTTAAGTCTTTTTTTGTAATATTGCCTTTATAATTTTTCATACCGTATATTACTGTAGGGTCTGCCTGCAATCTCATATTTTTATTTAATCTATTAATAAACACACTTGATATTGTTGGTTTTTCACTGTCTACTGACGTTTCTTTTTCAATTATTGATGCCATAATTAACATTTCATAAGGTGATTTATATGGTAATGAATAATCTCGATTTCTCCAATACTTCATAACCGTGCGCTCCATTTTTTTTGAACAATTTTCTATAAATTTATCTAAGGAAATTCCGGCAGAAAACCTATAAGTATCTGGGAAGCATGTCCCCTCAGGAGACAAATATTTAATTTTAGATTTAAAAATTTTAGCTGTATAGTCTGAAGTATCATCATATGTTACAAGATTACTATCTTTTAAAGATTTAATGATTTGATTATGAGTCATACCCTCATAAATTATTATTGAATCTTGAACAGAATCGCCATTTAAAAACTTCTTTAAAAGAGAATATTCTGTCTCATATTCACCAATCACATACTTTCCATTTATAAAAGTTGGCTTTGCTTTGTAAAGATAGAGGATAATTTTTGCTCTTATTTCTGAACTAATTATATTCTTAGAATTTAGTTTACTCAATGTTTTAGATATACTTTCGCCAGTATTAATTGTAAAAAAAATATTACCTTCATTGTGAATTTTTTTATTTAAAGAAAAATTTAAGTAAGCTAAAAAAAATAATATAATAATAAAAAAAATTAAAAAAAAAGTTTTTAATAAGAATGTTTTATTTGAAAATTTCATTATTTATTATTTTCGTTAGTTTACTTATATGTATATTTTTTTTGTATCTAAAATTTTTAATAGATTTAATATTCCAAATTAATCTCACAGAATTACAGAAAAATGCACCATCATAATTTTTTATTTCTTTTCTATTAATAATTTTCTCTATAATTTTATATTTATTTTTTTTTAAATTTTTTATTATAAATGATTTCATTACGCCTTCTACACCTGACCTAGAAATTTTTGGAGTATAAAATACTTTGCCTTTGACAAAGAAAATATTACTAGATATGCCTTCTATTATATTATTTTTTTGGTCGCACATGATTAATTCTGGAAAATTTTTTGAAATTTCTTTTGTGGCAATTACTTGATCGATTCTGTTTGAATGCTTGATTTTTGATAAACCTTCATTATCAATGATCTTAGAACTTGAAAATTTTGTATTTATTCCGCTATTTACATATTCTTTTGGAAACTTTGGTATTAATCCTGTTGTGAGAATAATATTGGGTTTTTTTGGTGCTAATTTTATATTGTATCCCCTGTTTATTACTGTTCCTCTAGTAATATTAATATTTAACACACAATCTTTTTCATCACTTAATGCTTTATTAATATTTCTTTGAAGTAATTTAAAATCTAAATTTTTTATTTTAAGATGGTTGCATCCTTTTTTTAACCTACTTAAATGAAGTTTGATATTTTGCGGATTTTTATTTAATACTAGAATCGTCTCAAATACTGAATCGCCATATAGAAAACCTCTGTCAAATATTGAAATACTTGAGCTAACTTTTCCATTTACAAGATTCATAGTTACATGCGCTTAAATATTAGTGTGCCATTTGTGCCACCAAATCCAAATGAATTTGACATTGCAACCTTTATTTCTTTCTCTCTTGCAGTTTTTGGGACGTAATCTAGATCACAATCTGGATCTTGTGTATTTAAATTTATTGTTGGAGGTATTATGTTATCTTTAATAGCTAACACTGAAAATGCTGCCTCTACACCCCCTGCAGCCCCTAGTAAATGACCTATCATTGATTTGGTTGAGCTAATAGGTGTGTTTTTTGCATTTTCTGTGCCTAAAGCTGTTTTTATTGCATCAGTCTCTGCTTTATCTCCTGCAGGTGTAGAAGTTCCATGTGCATTAATATAATCAACTTCACTTTCGTTAAGTTTTGCTTCTTTTAAAGCTAACTTCATGCACTTTGCAGCGCCTGCTCCACCAGCAGCAGGTTGTGTCATATGATGAGCATCGCTATTTATACCAAAACCTGCAATTTCACAATAAATATTTGCTCCGCGTTTTTTTGCATGTTCATAATCTTCAAGTACTAAGATGCCAGCACCATCTCCAAGCACAAAACCGTTTCTATTAATATCCCAAGGCTTACTTGCAGTTTCTGGGTCATCATTATTTGAAGAACAAAGAGCCTTTGCAGATGCAAACCCTCCAATACCTAATGGGCATGTAGCCATCTCTGCTCCACCAGCTATCATGCAGTCGACATAACCATGTTTTATTAGCCTTGCAGCATCACCTATACTATGAGTTCCTGTAGCGCATGCCGAAACTAATGATAAATTAGGTCCGGTAATACCGTACATAATTGATAAATTTCCTGACACCATGTTAATAATAGAGCTTGGCACAAAAAAAGGAGAAATTTTTCTTGGACCATTTTGCAGAAAATTACCATAATTCTTTTCAATATAAGGTAACCCGCCGATTCCAGACCCAATTGATATTCCTATTCTGTCGCTATTTTCTTCTGATATTTCTAAGCCTGCATCATTGATTGCCATAACGCTTGCGCCAATACCATAATGGATAAATGTATCCATTTTTTTTTGGTCTTTTGGCGTAATGAAATCATCTGCGTTAAAATCAACTACAGATCCAGATATCTGAACAGAAAAGGACGATGCGTCAAATGAAGTAATTTTTCTTATGCCGCTAACGCCATTTTTAATATTATCCCAAGCTTTAGTCACAGTTGATCCAACAGGTGAAACTAAACCTAATCCTGTTACTACTACACGTCTGGTATTTTCTGTCATTTTAAATTTATAAATTTATGAATAAAATTATACTTACTCTCTACTTGCTGTTAGCTTCAACATAAGCATTTGCTTGAGCTACCGTTGTAATTTTTTCAGCCTCTTCATCTGGAATTTCACAATCAAACTCTTCTTCTAAGGCCATAACTAATTCTACTGTATCAAGAGAATCCGCGCCTAAGTCGTCTACAAAAGAAGCATTTTCTGTGATTTGATCTTCCTTAACGCCTAATTGCTCCATTATTACTTTTTTTACCCTATCTTTATTACTCATTATGTCCCCTATTGGTTGTGATGCTTGTAAAACCAGCTCATTCTATTAAATATATGCAAGATAATCCAGAAATGATTACTATGGCATAAATAAGCCCCCATTAACATGGATTGTCTCTCCAGTTATATATGACGCTTTTTCAGATGCCAAAAAAGATACTGCATAAGCTATATCTTCTGGGCTACCCATCTTATTTGTAGGAATATTCTTAAAAATCTGCTCTTTTTGAGAGTCATTAAGTTTTTCTGTCATGTCAGTTTCTATAAAGCCAGGCGAAACACAATTTACAGTAATTCCTCTTGTGGCAACTTCTTTTGCTAGAGATTTACAAAATCCAATCATTCCTGCTTTTGATGTAACGTAATTTGTTTGTCCTGCATTACCAGTATTTGCAACTACCGAAGAAATACAAATTATTCTACCATTTCTCTTTTTTATCATTGGTTTAATAAATAATTTTGATATTTTGTATAAAGAATTAATATTAGTTTCTATGGTGTCTAACCATTGATCGTCATCCATACGAATCAATAAATTATCATTGGTAACGCCTGCATTATTCACTAAAATATCGGGAGTATTGGTATAATCTTTTTTTATATTTTCAAGTAAGTTATTAATCGATTCTTGATTTTTAATATCTAACAAGTAAGCTTTGCCTTCAATTTTATTAACTTTTAATTCATTCTTTAGAATATTAACTGAATTCTCATTTGTGCCAGTACCTAGAACAATATAGTTGTGATTTGACATTTCTTTTAAAATTGCCAAACCTATTCCCCGAGTTGCTCCTGTAATGAGCACTATTTTTTTTTCACTCATAAGCTACTTAGCGTCTCCAATGCGTTTTCTAAACTGTTTGGATCAGATACAGATAATGATTTTATACTATTATCAATTCTTTTGTTGAAAGATGTTAAAACTTTGCCGGGCCCTAATTCTAGCATTGTATCAACGCCTTGTTGCTCCATAAACTCTATAGTCTCAACCCAGCGGACAGATGAAAAAAGTTGTCTTACTAATGCGTCTTTAATTAGATTTTCATCTTCCTCTATTTTTACATCAACATTATTTACAACTGGAACGATTGGTTTTTTAAATATAACTTTATCTACGAAACTTTTAAAAACTTTTGATTGATCAAGCATTAAAGAAGAGTGTGCTGCCACACTTACTGGTAATGGTATTACTTTTTTAGCATTGTTTGATAGAGCTATATCTGATAGTTGGTCAACACCATCAATTGATCCAGATATTACAATCTGACCTGGAGCGTTTATATTAGCTATACTTACTTCGCTTAAGGTATTTTCATCATATAGTTTTTTAAGTAATTGATAATCAATGCCAATTATTGCTGCCATTTTCCCCTTGGGTGCTTTTTTCATACATAAAGCCCTATTTTTTACAAGATTAACCGCGTCTTTAAATTTAAGAGAGCCTGCCGCACATAGGCTTGTATACTCACCAAAACTATGTCCAGCCATATAAATTGGATTTTCTCCGCCCTCTTCGTTCCATATTCTCCATACAGAATATGATGCACAAAGCATAATTGGCTGAGTAAACTCTGTATCATTTATTTTTGACTCAGGTCCATTTTTAGCAATTTTCCATAGATCACACGAAAGTATATCTGAGGCCTCTTCAAAAACTTCAGAAACTATGTTGTACGAAGATTTTAAGTCTTTCAGCATCCCAATACTTTGAGATCCTTGACCTGGAAATAATATACCTAAACTCATGAACAAATCTCCTTAAAGCAAATATTAATAACTAAATAAAATCTTAAAAGCACATGTACTAATAAAAATAAAATTCTGCTATACTTTCTATTAAGTTTTTATCTTAAAAACATAAATAATACAATATTTAATTTCATTAAAGTAATATGGCAAAAGAAGAACACATAGAGATGGAAGGAACAGTTATTGATACTTTGCCAAATACTATGTTTAGAGTGGAGTTAGAAAACGGTCATGTTGTAACAGCACATATCTCAGGAAAAATGAGAAAAAATTATATTAGGATTTTAACAGGAGACAAGGTTACGGTTGCGTTAACTCCTTATGATTTAACAAAAGGAAGAATTACTTTTAGAGATAGATAGAAAACTAAAAATATTTTTATGTCCTGGGTACCTCACATTACAGTTGCATCAATTATTGAAAAAGACGGAAAATATCTTTTTGTAGAAGAGCTTGTTGAAAATAAAAAAGTTTTAAATCAACCAGCAGGTCATCTTGAAGAGAATGAAACACTAGAGGAAGGTTGTGTAAGAGAAACTCTAGAAGAAACCGCATATAAAGTTGAAGTTGATTACTTAATTGGGATATATCAGGAAAGAAGAAAAGGCTCTCTAGACATGTGGCTAAGATTTTGTTTTAAATGCAGCATAATCAAGGAATTTCCAGAACAAAATCTTGATAAAAATATTTTAAGAAAACTATGGCTTTCTAAAAGCAATATTATTGGTTCAAATATTAGATTAAGAAGTAGCATGGTTTTAAGATGCATAAATGACTATGAGAATGAAAAAAAATATCCAAAAAGTATTATTAACGATATGTTGGAAAGATGAATAAAAAAATAATAGTTGGTATTTCTGGTGGCGTAGATTCTGCGGTTTCACTAAAAATTTTGTATGATCAAGGTTATGATGTTGAAGCTTTGTATATGAAAAACTGGGACGAAGATGATGCTGAAAGTGGCTGTAATGCTGAAGAAGATCTTGAATATGCTTTAGATGTGACTCAAAAATTAAATGTAAAGCTTCACACCGCAAATTTCTCAGATCAGTACTGGAATAATATCTTCTTAGATTTTATTGATTGCTATAAAAACGGCTTAACTCCAAACCCTGATGTACTATGCAATAAATATATAAAGTTTAAAGTATTTATCGACCATGCAAAAAATCTAGGAGCGCAAAAAATAGCTACTGGTCATTATGCTAAAATAATTAAAGAAAATTCCTCATATTTTCTAACAACACCTAAAGATATTGAAAAAGATCAAACATATTTTCTTCATACCCTTAATCAAAACCAGCTTTCTAAAACATTATTTCCTCTTTCTGATATAAAAAAATCTGAAGTTAAAAATATCGCAAAAAAATCAGGTTTCAGATCCTACGATAAAAAAGAAAGTATGGGTATTTGTTTTATTGGCAACAAAAAATTTAAAAGATTTATTGGCAAATACATAAAAAATAAACCTGGTGATATTGTTAACGAGAATAATGAAATTATTGGAAAACACAATGGTATATTTTATACGACTATTGGACAAAGAGAAGGAATAGGTATTGGGGGAATGAAAAATTCTAAAAATCTTCCATGGTATGTCTATAAGAAAGATATTGAAAATAATAAACTGTTTGTTTGTCAAGGAAATGACAATGAGCTATTATTTCATGAAACTATTTTTATTAAAGACTTAGATATCACTAGTTCAGATATTAAAGATATTTCAAATAAAAACATTTTGTGCCAAGTGAGACATTTAGGTGAAAAATACAAATGCTCTATAGATATTTTAAAAGAAAATTTATTTTCTGTTAAATCTAAAAAATTAATTAGAGCTCCAGCGCAAGGCCAATCCCTAGTGATCTTTGAAGATAATAAATGTTTAGGCGGAGGTATCATTACAGATGGTTAAAATTAGCAATGATTACATAACGTCTTTGATAGCTATGCTACAGAGTGTTTATATTGTAGACAGAATTGCCACAACAGATCATGACGCAACAAATGAATCAGATTTTTTAATTCAAAGTATTTATACAAAAAATACATTTGATGCAGATAAAATTTATCCACAAAAAACATCTCTTGTAGAAGGTTGTAAGCTATTGAAAGATATTCTTCGCGGTAAAAACGATATTTCAGTTCTTACAATGCAAAAATATGCTTTGAACATAATTTTAATTCAAAAAAATATAAATAAAATCAGTGATTTAAAAAATATGATTGGAAAAAAAATTGATAATTACCAAGATAATAGTATGATAGCTACAAATTTAAATGACCAGATTGCGTACTCAGAGGAAATATACAAAGAATATGTCGGCATCATAAGACCAAGGGTTGTGATTTCTGGGAAAAAAGAATATTTGAATAAAAATTCTTCTTTAATAAGGGCCTTACTTTTGAGTGGAATAAGAGCTGCCTTTTTATGGGATTACCATGGTGGTTCAAAGTGGCACCTCATGTTTAGAAGAAAAGAAATTTTAAATAAATGTGAAAATTATTTTATTTAATTTAAACAAGGATAAATTCTAATGAAAAATAGTTTCAATACAAAAAGAGAAATTAAGTGTGGGAATAAAAAATATACAATATTTGATATCTCAAAAATTAACGGCTCAGAAAAGCTCCCCTACTCTATAAAAATACTTTTAGAAAATTTAGTTAGAAACGAAGATGATCAAACAGTAACAAAGGACGATATTTTATCAATTATAGATTGGCATAATCATGCCACAAAAAAAGAGATAGCTTATAGGCCAGCAAGAGTTTTAATGCAAGATTTTACTGGTGTTCCAGCTGTTGTTGACTTAGCAGCCATGCGAGACGCAATTAAAAAACTTGGTAAAAGCCCTAGTGACATTAATCCTTTGCAGCCAGCCGAATTAGTAATTGATCACTCTGTACAGGTAGATAATTTTGGCTCAAATAAAGCGTTTGGCTTAAATGCAAAACTTGAATATGAAAGAAACTTTGAAAGATACAAATTTTTAAAGTGGGGACAATCAGCATTTTCAAATTTTAAAGTTGTTCCGCCAGATACTGGCATAGTTCACCAAATAAATATTGAGTTTCTAGCAAGGTGTATTTTTACAAAAAATATAGAAGGGAATGAGTATGCATATCCTGATACAGTTGTTGGAACTGATTCTCATACTACAATGATAAATGGTATTGGAGTTCTTGGATGGGGTGTAGGTGGGATTGAAGCAGAAGCTTCAATGTTAGGTCAGCCTATTTCTATGTTAATTCCAAAAGTAGTTGGCTTTAAATTAACTGGAAAAGTTTCAGAAGGCGTAACGGCAACCGATCTTGTTTTGAATATTGTAGAAATGCTTAGAGCACACGGAGTTGTTGGTAAATTTGTTGAATTTTATGGAGATGGATTAGATAACTTATCATTGGGTGATAGAGCAACAATTGCAAATATGGCTCCAGAATACGGTGCAACTTGTGGGATATTTCCGATAGATGATGAAACTCTAGACTATATGAAATTATCAAATAGAGACGAATCTCAAATTGACTTAATCAAAAAATATTCTGAAGAAGTAGGCCTAACTAGAAATGACTGCAATGACGCAATATATTCTGAAAGTATCGAGTTAGATGTATCAACGGTCTTACCATCAATCGCAGGTCCAAAAAGGCCTCAAGATAGAATTAATTTAAAAGATGCCAAGGCTTCTTTTGAAAAAGAACTTGCTGTACTTGACCCAAAAAATAAAGGATCAGAAATTACTATTGAAGATGAAAACTTTACTATAAATAATGGGGATATTGTAATAGCGGCAATTACCTCTTGCACGAATACTTCTAATCCAGGGGTTATGATTGCTGCGGGGCTTGTAGCAAAAAAAGCTAGAGCTCTTGGGTTAAAAAGAAAACCTTGGGTGAAAACGTCATTAGCTCCAGGGTCAATGGTAGTTACTGAATATCTAAAAAATTCTAATCTCTTAACACCCATGGAAGAACTTGGCTTTCATAATGTTGGGTATGGATGTGCTACATGTATTGGGAATTCAGGGCCATTAATTAAAGAAATTAGTGACGGAATAAAAGAGAATGACATAGTTGCTGCTTCAGTACTTTCAGGAAATAGAAACTTTGAAGGTAGAGTTCATGCTGAAGTAAAATTAAACTATTTGGCATCGCCTCCATTAGTAATAGCCTATGCGATAGCTGGCTCTATGAATATTGATATCACTTCAGAACCTATTTCAGTAACTGATAACGGAAAAGAAATATTTTTAAAAGATATATGGCCATCTAATTCTGAAATTAATGAAATATTAAAATCTTCACTAACGTCTGAACAATTTAGAAAATCGTATGAGAATATTTACGATGGTGAAAAAGAATGGAAAGAAATAAATGTCACAAAAAATAATCAATACGAATGGGATGAATCAACATATATAGCGAACCCTCCTTATTTTGAAAATATGTCTCAAGAAGATATTGTTTTAGACGAGATTAAATCAGCGAGAGTACTTGCTTATTTGGGCGACTCTGTAACAACTGATCATATATCTCCAGCGGGTAATATTAAAGAGGATAGCCCTGCGGGAAGATATCTTATTAGTAAAAACGTAAAACCAAATCAATTTAATTCCTATGGTTCTAGAAGAGGAAATCATCAAGTCATGATGAGAGGTACATTTGCTAACATTAGATTAAAAAATAAATTAGTTCCGCATATTGAAGGTGGTTACACAATTCATATGCCATCAAATATAGAAATGCCAATATTCGATGCAGCTACGGAATATAAAAAAGAATCTGTACCAACAATTATTATTGCCGGCAAAGAATATGGAAGTGGCTCTTCGAGAGATTGGGCTGCGAAAGGACCAAAGCTTCAAGGTGTAGCAGCTGTACTAACTGAAAGCTTTGAAAGAATTCATAGGTCTAATCTTGTAGGAATGGGAATACTGCCCTTGCAATTTAAAGATGGCGAGAATGCAGATACATACAATATTAATGGTACTGAAGAATTTACAATTAGTGGAATCAAAAGCGGTGAAGCTAAAACTGTAAAAATTACTGCAGATAATGGAATAGAAAAGAAATCATTTGAAGTTAACGTAAGAATAGACACTCCTCAAGAAGTTAAATACTTCAAAAGTGGAGGAATTTTACAATATGTATTAAAGCAAATTGCAGCTTAATTTATTTTATTCCGCCTTTTGTTAATTCTAATGGGTCCAAAATTTTCTTAAGTTCCTTTTCTGGAATATTTGTTTCTTCTATTGCTACATCAATAATAGGCACGCCAAGCTTATATGCCTTTTTTGCTATATAAGCGCCCTTTTCATATCCAATTATCCTATTTAAAGCTGTTACAAGAATAGGGTTTGTATGCACTGATTTTTCAATTTCAGATTTATTAACTTCAAAACTTAAAATTGCTTTTTTTGAAATACTTATTGCTGTATTTGATATTAAGTTTGTGCTTTGAATAATATTATATGCAATTATTGGCAAGGTGACATTAAGCTGAAAATTACCGGACTGCCCGCAAATCATTATGGTTGTATCATTACCAATAACTTGTGAGCAAGCCATTATTGAAGATTCTGAAATAACTGGATTAACTTTGCCTGGCATAATACTACTACCAGGTTGTAATGCTTTTAATTTAATATCTGAAATTCCCGAGTCGGGTCCTGAATTCATCCATCTCAAATCATTTGCTATCTTAATTAAAGATACTGCTATAGATTTAAGATGTGAACTATATAAAACTGCATCATCTTGTGAACTTAGACCCTCAAATTTATTTTTTTTACCAACATATTTAACTCTGCTTTCTTTATTAATAGCTGTTAAAAATTCTTTTGCAAATAATTTGTGCGCATTAATTCCAGTTCCTACAGCAGTTCCACCAATTGGTAGCCTTTTTAATCTACTTAAACAATTCTTTAAGCTAGAAATATTATCATCAATTTGCGCTTTCCAGCCTGATAGCTCTTGGCCAAATGTTATTGGCATAGCATCCATTAAGTGTGTTCTTCCTGTCTTAACTATTTTATTTAGTTTTTTAGATTTTATGCCTATATCTTTAGACAAAATAGTTAATGACGGTAATAATTTTGATATTGCTAAAAAATATGCACAATGATTTATAGCTGTTGGAATAACATCGTTTGAACTTTGTGACATATTTACATGATCATTTGGATGAACATTAATCTTAAATTTAGTTTTAGCTACATTCGAAATAACTTCATTTATATTCATATTTGTACTTGTTCCTGAACCAGTCTGAAAAACATCTACAGGAAAATTTTCTTGGTTATAATTAGATATTAAATATTCAGCACTATTAGTAATGGCAGTAGAAATTTTCTTGTCTATTAATTTTAATTTAAAATTAGCTTTAGCAGCAGCCTTCTTAATTAATAAAGCGCTAATAATAAATTCTTTAGGCATGACTAGGTCGCTAATATCAAAGTTATCAATAGCTCTTTGTGTTTGTGGCCCATAAAGTGCACTTTTAGGTATTTTTACTTTACCCATGCTATCACTTTCAGTTCTACAGTTATTTTTTGATTTCTTCATATTGAATATTCTCATATTTAAACATTATTTATTTAATTATAGTATAATCTATTCGTACATTACTACAGTAAAATTACGAAATAATGAATAAAAACAATGAATTCACATTAATGTCAATATCGCCAATAGATGGTAGATATTCACATCAAATTGATCCAGAAATTAAGAAGATAAACAGTGAGTTCGGATTAATAAAATATAGAGTCCATGTTGAAGTTAGCTGGTTTATATTTTTATTATCACTAGCTCCAATAAAAAAAAAGTTTGGTATTGATAAAAACGAAAAAAATTATTTAATAAAAATTAGTAAAAATTTTAGCTTGAAAGATGCTCTTGAGATTAAAGAGATAGAGAAAAAAATAAATCATGACGTTAAATCAGTAGAATATTTTTTAAAAAGTAAGTTCGATAAACATAAAACATTAAAAAATAAAAAAGAATTAATTCACTTTTGCGCAACTTCTGAAGATATAAATAATATTTCTTACGCATTAATGTATATTGATTCTAGAAAAATTCTTCTAAAAAAACTAAATGAAGTTTTTAGTATATTAAAAAAATATGAAAAAAAATATGCTAATACTGCAATGTTATCTAGGACTCACGGTCAAAAAGCTTCGCCGACAACTTTTGGTAAGGAGTTAAAAGTATTTTCTTCTAGGCTTAAAAAACAATCTACGTTCATGGAAAAAAGATTTGTTTATGCGAAAATAAACGGTGCAGTTGGAAACTTTAATGCTCATCATATGGTTTTACCTGAAATTAAATGGGACGCTGAAACCAAGAAATTTTTATCTAGTTTAGGATTAAAACAAAATATTCATACAACTCAAATAGAAAACCATGACTGGCTTTCAGAGGCACTGAACGATATAAGTATGATATCGACTATTCTTTTAGATTTTTCTAAAGATATTTGGATCTACATTATGCTAGATTACATCAAACAAAAAAAAATTAATTCTGAAGTTGGCTCATCAACCATGCCACATAAAGTAAATCCTATAGATTTTGAAAATGCTGAAGGTAATCTTGAAATAACGATCGCTCTATCCCAATCAATAAGCAAAAAACTTATGATTTCAAGACTTCAAAGAGATTTAACTGATTCTACAGTTCTAAGAAATTTAGGCGTAATATACTCACATTTTTATTTATCTTTAACATCTCTTATAAAAGGAATGAATAAAATAGATTTAAATATTAAAAAAATTGATTGTGATTTAAATGAAAGCTGGGAAGTTCTAGCAGAACCAATACAAACAGTAATGAGATATTATAATATAGAAAATAGTTATGATATTTTAAAAGAAAAAACTCGTGGCAGAACTATAGATCACGATTCTATAGTAGAAATAATCAATGAGTGTGATCTTGATAATAATGTTAAAAAGAAGTTATTAAACCTTAAACCAAACGAATATATTGGCTTAGCAAAAAAACTTGCATTGAAGAATAATTAAAATGAAGTACTGTAGTACAAGAAATTCAAATTTAGAAAAATCATTTGATGAAATAATTATAGAGGGCCTAGCTCAAGATGGTGGTTTATATATGCCAAAAGAGTGGCCAAAAATAGATCTAAACAAGATTTTAAATAATAAATCTATTACATACCCAGAACTTGCTAAAATAATTATTAAAAACTATGTTGGTAACACAATAAAGGATTCAGAACTTTTAGAAATTGCTGAAAATACATACGAAGTATTCTCACATAAAAAAATAGCTCCATTAATTAATATTGAAAATAATAAGTTTATCCTAGAGCTATTTCATGGGCCAACATATGCTTTTAAAGACTATCCATTACAAATGCTTGGAAATCTATTTCAGTATTATTTAAATCAAAAAGATAAAAGTATTACAGTGATTGGTGCTACATCAGGAGATACTGGATCTGCTGCTATAGATGCTTGCAAAGACAAAGAAAATATAAAAATTTTTATATTGCATCCAAAAAATAAAACTTCTGATATCCAAAGAAAACAAATGACTACAATTAAATCTAGCAATGTTTACAATATAGCAATTAATGGAACCTTTGATGATTGTCAAAACATTATTAAAAAGTTATTTGTTTCTGATGATCTAAGGTCAAAAACAACTTTATCTGCGATAAATTCTATAAATTGGGCTCGAATAATATCTCAATCAGTTTATTTTTTTTGGGCATACATTCAGGCCGCTCAATACAATAAAAAAGTTAATTTCATTGTTCCTACAGGAAACTTTGGCAACGTATACGCAGCTCATATTTCTGGGACTATGGGCTTACCAATCGAAAAATTATATGTTGCTACAAATTCTAATGATATTATGCATAGAACTATCTCTAATGGCGATATGTCTTTAAAAGATGTAAAAAGCACAATTAGTCCTAGTATGGATATACAAATATCAAGTAACTTTGAAAGGCAACTATTTGAATCTATGAACTATAACTCAACGGAATTAAATCAATTAATGCTTTCATTTACCAAGAATAAAAAATATGATCTTCAAGGAAAAATTCATAATAATTTAAAATTATACTACAAATCAAAAGGAGTTAATGACAGTATTACATCTGAAACTATTAAAATTTTCTATGATAAGTATAATTATATTTCTGACCCACATACAGCTACAAGCTTAAATATTTTAAGCGAACTTAATAATCAAGACATAAATATTGCTTTAGCGTGTGCTCATCCTTCAAAATTCCCTGATTCTATTGAAAAATCAATTGGGATTTTACCTGAACAGCCTAAGAATTTGAAAAAAATTCTTGATTCGAAAGAGAAGTACATTAATTTAGATAATAATTTGAGTGAAGTTAAAGAATACATAGTTGAGAATCTAATCTAAACTACGAATCTAATTCCTCTATTCTGATTTTTACTATTTTTCCTTTTACAACTTCTAAATTCTCGATGTCTTTAAGTGCATCAATAATATTTTTCTCTAAAACTTCATGTGTCACTAACACAATAGGAACATTTGTATCATTGATTAAATCTTCTTTTTGAAGAATTGATTCTATACTTATAGATTTTTTACCAAAAATTTTTGTAATATCTGCAAGAACACCGGGCTTATTTGTAACCCTTATTCTTAAATAATACCTAGAAACTATTTCGTTAATATCTAGAATTCTTTTATTTTTCAATTCATCGTTATGATAACTTAAAAATGGAATACTATTACTTGACTTGGATATTATTTTTCTTCCTATGTCGATTATATCTGAAGCAACTGATGAGGCTGTGGCTAAACTTCCAGCACCAGCTCCATAATACAGTGTTGGGCCAGCAGCATCAGAAGATACAACAACAGCGTTTTTAACACCATCTACATTTGCTAGTAATCTTTTTTCGGGTATTAAACATGAGTGAACTCTTAGCTCAATTCCATCTTTGTTTTTTCTACCTATAGCTAAATGTTTTATCGAGTATCCAAGTTCCCTAGCATAATTTAAATCATCTAACTCAATATCTTCTATTCCTTCAACGTGAATTGAATTAAAATCCAAAGGTATGCCAAAGCATAAAGAGGACAAAATTGTTAATTTATGTGCAGCATCTATACCGCCAACATCAAACGATGGATCAGCTTCAGCATAACCAAGATCTTGAGCCTCCTTCAAAACCATATTAAAATCTTTTTTTGATTTTAACATCTCTGTTAAAATATAGTTTGTAGTTCCATTAATAATACCAGCGATCCAATTAATATCATTAGCGTTTAAAGATTCTCTTATAATCCTGATAATTGGAACAGCGCCGGCAACTGAGGCTTCATAGTAAATATCAGAATTATTATGATTAGATATTTTAGAAATTTCATTTCCATGAAGAGCTACTAAGGCTTTGTTAGCAGACACTACATGAATATTATTTTTCAGTGCTTTTATGACTAAATCTTTTGCGGTTGTTTCTCCACCAATAAGCTCTACAAGAATATCAATAGATTCTTTATCTATCATTTCTAATGGGTCTGAATAAAACCTTAATCCGCTTATATCGCAATCTCTTTTTTTAGTTTTATCACTCGCAGAAATACATTCTATTTTAATTTCAAATCCACTTCTTTTTGAAATCTCTTCATTATTTTTTTTTAAAAGATTAAGAACGCCACTACCAACAGTACCTAAGCCTGCTATGCCAATTTTTATTACTCTATTTTCCATATTTTTTATTATATAATATTTTTAAGGCTTCTTACAGCTTGCTTAGTCCTTTGTTCATTTTCTATTAAACTAAATCTAACAAAATTATCTCCATGTTTACCAAAACCTATTCCAGGAGAGACAGCGACATTAGCTTTTTTTAAAATCATTTTACTAAACTCTAATGAGCCAATATCTTTATATTTTTCAGGAATTTCTGACCAAACAAACATTGTTGCTTTAGGAGGCTCAACAAACCAACCAATATCATTTAAACCTTTACATAAAGCATCTCTACGATTTTTATACATAACCCTGATATTTTCAACGCAATCTTGAGGCCCCTCTAATGCAGCAATTGCTCCAACTTGAAGAGGTGTATATGTTCCATAATCCAAATATGATTTTATTCTAGACAATGCATTCACTAATTTTTTATTTCCACACATAAAACCTATTCTCCATCCTGGCATATTATAAGATTTAGAGAGCGTAAAAAATTCAACTGCAATATCTTTAGCGCCCTTCACCTCAAGCACGGATGGAGCTTTGTATCCATCAAAAACTAAATCCGCATAAGCAATATCGTGAACTAAATATATATTGTATTTTTTTGCAATTCTTACTAACTCTTTTAAAAATTCTAGATCGACACATCTAGTTGTAGGATTTGATGGAAAATTTGCAATAATCATTTTTGGGGTTGGCCATGAATTATTAATTGAATCATCTAAGGATTTAAAAAATGACTCGCTATCATCTTGAACATTAATATAAATAATTTCTGCTCCAGCAATTACTGCACCATAAGGATGAATTGGGTATGCGGGACTTGGGACAATTACTGAGTCACCTTGATTTAATGTTGCTAAAGCTAAATGCGCAAGGCCCTCTTTAGATCCAATTGTAACTATTGCCTCTTCCTCTGGGTCAATATTCACACTATATTTTTCCTCGTACCAGTTTGATATAGCCTTTCTAAGTCTAGGGATTCCTTTAGATGTAGAGTATCTGTGAACATTATCTTTATTCGCACATTCCTGCATCTTATTGATAATATGATCAGGTGTTTTTTGATCTGGATTTCCCATTCCAAAATCTATAATATCATCACCATTCTTTCTAGCTAAAATCTTAAGCTCGTTTACAATATTAAAAATATATGGAGGCAACCTATTTATTTTATAAAATTCTTCTGACATTTTATCTAACTAATTAAAATTAATTTATGTTATATTATTTAAATGGAATTTAATGAACAAATTTTAGAAAAAAATTCTAATATTATTAAATCTTACACGAATTCATCTATAACCGTGCTAGATAAAGAATATAACTATAATTTAATAGTTCCTCCCGAAAAATCTGTAATTAAATGTGATATAACAGCAAAAGATTTCACAAATGAATTTGTTGTTAAGAACTTGCCCAAAAATGCAGATTTTGTAATCATAGCAATAAATAATACAGCTTGCATAGATAAAACACCAATTATTTTGGAGTTGAACAAACTAAATATTGGAGCAGAGGTGATGAATTTAAGCTCAGCTTGCAGTTGTCATAATATTTTAATATCCGAAAAAAGAGATTTTGCAAGTTTCTTTATTTTTAACTAGTCAAGGGAGATATTTCTCTGGGTCTACAGGTTTACCGTTTTTTCTAATTTGAAAATGTAATATTGGCTTTATAGAATCAGTATCACCTAGGTTTGCAATTATTTGTCCTTTTTTAACAATATTGTTTTCCTCAACTAAAATTTTGCTTGTATGCGCATAGGCTGAAAGAAAAGTTTCATTGTGCTTAATAATAATTAAGTTTCCATAGCCCTTAATACCATTACCTGTATAAACAACCATTCCATCTCCTGTTGAATAAATATTGTCACCAAGTACTCCAGAAATATCGATTCCTTTTTTTCCAACATCACTATATGAAAATTCTTTTGAGACTTTTCCATTATGTGGTCTAACCCATTTTACGTTTTTTGTATATTTTATTTTTTTATTATTCTTACTGACTTTTTTATTATTACCAACTTCTTTTCTATACTTATTAGATTTTATAACTATTTTATCACCAACCATTAACCTGTATGGTGAATTTATGTTATTCCAGCTTGCAATTTTTAAATAATTGACATCATATAATAAAGATATTGAATACAAACTATCACCTTTTTGTACGATATATATGTCTCCACTTTCAGAGCCTTTTTTCGATTTTAGACCATAAGTAAAGTAAACTCTTTCTTTTCTAGGCTCCTTATCTGGTAGAGATTGCTTAGTTGAATGATTGTGTATTTTTGTACATGATAATGTAATCAAAGAAATTAAAATACAACTTATGAAGGTAATTTTATAATTCATAATATTTTAAAAAAACTTTAAGTAAATAAAATATATTAAAATTAAAATAATAATCCAGCCTAGATATTCAAAATAATTTTTAATTTTATTTGCAACTTTTATTCCAAAATAATGAAACAAACCAGCAACGAGAAAAAATCTTAGCGCCCGTCCAATAAATGAAGCCAATAAGAAAGGTAATATTGATAATGACATGTAACCTGCTGTGATAGTAAATGCTTTAAAAGGTAAAGGTGTAAATCCTGCTATAATAATAATAATAATTCCATGTTCATTGAAAAGCTTCTTAACTTCAAGAAATACTTTTTCATCAATTATTTTATTTAAAAAAGACAATTCGTAAAGATACAAACCAATTATATAGCCAACTAATCCCCCTAAAACAGAAAATACTGTTGTATTGAAAGCAATTTTAAGCCAACTGTGTTTTTTAGTAAGAGCAATTGGTGCTAATAGTACATCGGGAGGTATTGGAAAAATAAAGGATTCAATAAAACTTAAACTATATAAATACTTTGTAGCTTTTTCTTTATTAGAAAAATTTAAAATATATTCATAAGTAGTTGTAAATATCTTCATTATGAAATACCACTTAATAATGGAACAAACTTTACAATACCGTGTATCTCTTCTTTATAGTGATCATTATTTTTAGTTATTGATTTTAAGTACTGTTTTCCGCTATTTTCTACTGGGGAAACTAAAATTCCGTTATTATTTGATAATTGATTCATTAGCGCGTCAGGGATATTAATTGCGCCTGCTGTAACAATGATTGCATCAAAAGGAGACTTCTGAGTCCACCCTATATTTCCATCTGCATATTTAGTATATATATTTTTAAAACCAATTTTTTGAAATATTTTTTTTGATTTTTTATGTAGGTATTCAATTCGCTCAATTGTATAAACTTTATCAACTAATAAGGATAAAACTGAAGCTTGATAACCAGAACCTGTTCCAATTTCTAAAACTCTTTTGGGCTTATATTTCATAATTATTTCAGTCATTTTTGCAACTATTAAAGGATGAGATATTGTTTGAGATTTTCCAATTGGCAAAGCCGTATTGTCATAGGCTTTACTTGCAATTGCTTCATCAACAAAAATATGTCTTGGAATTGAACGCATCGATCTTAATACATCCGAATTTTTGATACCCTCAGATTTAAGCATTGAAACAAGCTTTTCTCTAGATGAATCTGATGTCATTCCAATACCTGAAAACTTTTTAAAATCTATACTCATTTTATTTTATTTAATAAATCTTTATTTGTTAAATCATAAGTCAATGGAGTAATTGAAATTTTATTATCTTTTATGGAGAAAAAATCTGTGTCTTCAGAGCTATCTACTGCAGGACCTGCGGCACCAATTCTATAATGATCTTTAACTTTTGTTTTTGTTGCTGCCAAAGGCAGCCCCCTTGTCCCAAGTCTAGTAAACTGATAAGTGATGTTATTCGTATCGTGATCGGGGATATTAACGTTTAATAAAGTTTTTTCTGAAATTTTTTGATTATTAGTAATTTCATGAATGATTTTCGAACTTAAAATAGCCGCATTAGTTATACTAATGTTATCATGCGAAACTAAAGATATTGCTATAGGAGACATTTCCAAATGCCTTCCCTCCAAAGCTGCGGCAACTGTGCCTGAATATATAACATCATCTCCAAGATTTGCGCCTAAATTAATCCCAGAAACTACTAAATCAATTTTATCTTTAATTAAGCATGTAAGGGCAATATGAACACAATCAGCAGGTGTACCGTCAATAGCATAATGATTTTTCATAACATTATTAACTTTAATATCTCTTCTCACTGTAAGTGCACTACTTCCAGCACTATGATTTTTTGATGGTGCTGCAACATATATTTCATGATTTTTTTCTAGTTGTTTGATCAGCTCTTGTATACCGACTGCATAGTAACCATCATCATTGGACAATAATATTTTCATATGTGATGATTATACTTAAAATAATTATTAGATGAAGCGTTATGATCAAAAATAGTACAATAGGAAACTGTAAACCTGGTTTTCAGAAAAAAAGGTTTCAAAAATTAAAAAAAGGTGAACTTAATATTGCTTTTGAAATAGATTTGCACGGAAAAAACCTTATTGAAGCAGAAAATTTTCTCGATATATGGCTTCCAAAGCTTCAAATGGAGGATAATTTAGTAGGAATTATTATTCATGGTAAAGGCTACGGCTCAGGCCCCGAAGGTCCAAAGCTAAAAAACTTTGTAGATCAATATTTGCAATATAATCCAAATATACTAGCCTACCATTCTGCTCAACAGAAAGACGGTGGAACTGGTGCAGTATATATTCAACTAAAGAAAATCAATTAATATATTATGAAAAAAAATAAAGTATATACCTGTATGGATGACTATGATCCTAATTCAATTTTCATTGAAGATGCATTAAATAAAATAACAAAATTAACAAAAAAGATAAGTTCTTACGAATATGTTGATTTAATTAGATCGCATAATAGAGTTCTCTATGAAAATATTAAATCTAAGATAAAAGTTCCTAATTATGATAATTCAGCAATGGATGGGTATGCATTAAATATCAATGATACAAAAAATAATAATATTTTTAAGGTTGCAGGGTCTTCCTTGGCAGGAATCTCATACAAAGGTAAAATAAAAAAAAATGAGTGTGTAAAAATAATGACAGGTGCAGTTTTACCAAAAAACTGTAACGTCGTTATTATGAAAGAAGAAATAGAAGATATTGATAGAGAAACAATAAAAATTCATTCAAAAAATATTAAAAAATATCAGAATATTAGATTTTCTGGAGAAGACATAAAACCTAATATAGTATTGCTAAAGAAACTTCATGTTATGGATTCATCCTCAATGGGTCTTCTTGCATCTCAAGGTATAAATAAATTAAAAGTTTACAAGAACCCTAAAATTTCCTTTTTTACTTCTGGTGATGAGGTTGTTGCTGTGAATAAAAAACTTCCATATGGAAAGGTTCATGACAGTAATAGGTTTACATTAACCGGGATGCTTAAAAAAAATAATGTAGATGTAATTGATTTAGGTCATGCTAAAGATAATGTTACAGATATTAAAAGAAAATTCAAAAAAGCAATAAAAGAATCTGACTTGGTAATATCAACAGGAGGAGTTTCAGTAGGTGACGCTGATTATATTAAAGATGTTGTAAAATCGTTAGGAAATATAAATTTTTGGAAAGTTGCTGTTAAACCAGGAAGACCTCTTGCATTTGGGAAACTAAATAATACAATATTTTTTGGGCTTCCAGGCAATCCAGTGTCCGTAATGGTTACCTTCCTATTATTTGTATTACCAACGATAAATATGATGGCTGGTAAAAAATATCAGCTCAAAACTGAAAATGCAATTCTCAAATCAAGTTTGAGGAAAAGACAAGGTAGGGCTGAATTACAAAGAGGTATTTTTTATTTAGAAAAAAACAAAATGTATGTAAAAAGCGTAGGTGAGCAAGGATCTGGAATTTTGAGCTCTATGGCTAAAGCAAACTGCTTAATTTATCTTCCAGTAGAAAAAGGTAAATCCAAAATAAATGATACTGTCGAGATTATAAAATTTAAAGACTATATTTAAGTATTATTTTCAACCCATCTTGAAGTATTGTCTTTATAAAACTCTTTTTTCCATAATGGAGCATTATGTTTTAATTCTTCTAAAATATACTCCACTGCTCCAATACTCTGTTTTCTATGTTTCGCCCAACAAGCAATTACAACTAGACAATCTTTAACACAAACATCCCCTACTCTATGAGCAATAAAAACATTGTCAACTTTATATTTTTTCTTTACTTTAAGTATTAATTTTTCAAGATATGGTTTTGTCATTGCAGGATAAAATTCTAAAGTCATTGATACTATATCTTCTCTTGTGCTATTAGTTTTTCTCATATAACCAACAAATGTACTTAAAGCTCCTGATAAACTAATACTACAATTTTTTGTTTCGTAATCACGAATCATTTCATGTGGGTCTTTATTTTTTGAAAATAATATAACTGATTCCATAATTCTATCTTATTAACTTTTATTGTATAATTGACTAATAAATAATATTATCACTTTATGATAGAAAAAATAAAACTAAATATTTCGATTTTGACAGTATCTGATTCAAGAACGCTAGAAAACGATAAATCTGGAGATATACTAACAAAGCTAATTAAAGAGTCTCATCATAGTGTGATTGACAGATCTATTGTTAAGGACAATATATATTCTATTAGGAGCATTGTTTCCACCTGGATCGAAGATAAAAATATCGATGTAATTATAACCACAGGAGGAACTGGTGTTACTGGGACAGATGGTACTCCAGAGGCAGTTGAGATTTTATTTGACAAAAAGATTGACGGATTTGGTGAAATATTTAGAAGCATATCTTATGATAAAATAAAAACATCTACTATACAGTCCAGAGCAATTTCAGGAGTAGCAAATTCTACTTATATTTTCTGCTTACCGGGATCTCCAGGAGCTTGCAAAGATGCATGGGTAGATATTATACAGCACCAACTTGATTCAGATCATAAGCCTTGCAATTTAACAGAATTAATTCCAAGATTAAAAGATTAGCCACCTATGTAAGACATTTCAGCTTTTTTTATAACTTTATAATTGTTACCAGATACTCTATCTTCAGAATATTTATCAGCTCTATTTGACCACATATCTATTAAATAATTTTTTACGATTTCGTTTGATTCTGAGCGTCTCAATAAATTTTTAATGTCATGTGATTTATTTGTAAACAAACATGTAAATATTTTTCCTTCAGCTGTTAATCTTAATCTTGAACAATCACCGCAAAAAGGATTAGAGATAGAACTTATTACTCCAAATTCGCCACCATTATAGGACCATCTTTTTGCAACTTCACTTGAATAATTTTTTTCTAGCGGCATGATATGGTATTTTTTTGAAATGGTACCTAAAATATCTTCAAGTGAAAAAACATCATTTTTTGACCAGAGATTAACATTGCCCACGTCCATAAATTCAATGAATCGCACAATACAACCAGTACCACTAAATTTCTCAAGCAATGGAATAATATCTTTATGATTAACATTTTTCTTTACAACCATATTTATTTTAATATTTTCAAAACCAGCATTTATTGCATTATTAATTCCCTCAAGAACATTTTCAGGAGAATACTTACTTCCACTTATTTCACTAAAATTCTCTGAATTTAATGTATCAAGACTTACTGTTAACCTATTCAAACCAGATTCTTTTAGTAGCATTGCTTTTTTTTCAGACAGGAGAACACCGTTTGTTGTCATACTAATGTCACTTATGTTTTTAATTTCTTTTAAATACTTAATTAAAACATGTATATTCTTTCTTAGTAATGGCTCACCACCAGTAAGACGAATTTTTTTTGTACCTAATGATGAAAAAATTTTAGATAGTCTAATTATTTCTTCGAAACTAAGGATTTCGTTTTTTTTAAAAAATTGGTATTCTGAATTGTAGATTTCTTTTGGCATACAATAAGCACATCTAAAATTGCACCTATCAGTTACAGATATTCTAACATCTCTTAGTTTTCTCGAAAATTTATCAGTTATATTCATAATTATTTATAATGTGGAGCTAGGCGGTTTCGAACCGCCGACCCTTTGCATGCCATGCAAATGCTCTACCAGCTGAGCTATAGCCCCATTACCAAAATCTTAAGGTAAAGCAATTGTATGTCAATAGCTATAATAGTATATTAACACCTATTAAAATATGATGCTTAAACTTTATATTCATGAAACAAATTAAAATAATAATTTTTATAACAGTATTCTCTTTATCTAGTATTTCATTAGCTAGTAATATAAATGGTATTTGGGAAGGTATATTTGATATTAATGGACATGGAGAATATGATTTTACAGGATTAATAAGTAGCAACGTAGCGACAGCATATACTGAAAAAGCAAAAGTTGTATATAACGGAAAAATTAAAACCGAAAAAAATAAGTTTAAGTGGAATCTATTAATGTATTTACAAGATGGTAGTAGTTTTGGAACAGCGGAAATAAAAGGAAAAATTATTAATAATGAAGTAATGAGTGGTAAATGGGTTACAGAGCCAGCAAAAGATTATGGAAACATATATCTAATAAAAAAAATTAGAGAAGTTGTAAATACTGGTGAAATTATAAATAAAAAATGGGCTTCATATGATGGTAGCAATACACATTTACTTACCGTTGAAAATTATAAACTATCTGGTTTAGATATAAATGGTTGTAACTATTACGGTGACATAAAAAAATTAAATCAAAAGATATATAATGTGAAACTAGAAATATCGTCCTGCGGAGTATCTGATGGATTCTACGAGGGGATGGGGCATATAAAAAAAAATCAAGGGAAAAATATTCTAATTTTAAACTTAACAAATAAAAACTTTAGTGTATTTATAAAACTTCTATAATTTAATTTTTTTGCGATATATAGATTGCCATTACAACTAAGCATAAAGATAATATTGAATATATATTAAAACTTTCATCTAAAATAAAAACGCCTGCAAAAAAAGCAAATATTGGTATAGGATAATTTACTAAGCTAAGAAAACTTGGGCCATAATCTTGAATGATTTTATAATAAATAACTGTCGCCATAGCCGTAGAAAATATTGCCATAAATAGTAATGATAGTACTGAGTCTGTATGAAAATTTTTAAAATCTAAATATTCATCATGTGAAAAAATTAGAATAAAAAATAATTGTATAGCTGAAATTATCATTACACATGAAGACAATGGTATTACTTTAATTGCGCTTAGTTTTTTAACTAGAAGAGCGTTTAAAGCATAAAAAAACGCAGCAAATATGACTAACAATTTCGCAAATATATTGCTATGCAAATTTATACTATTTTCATTATTAATTAATAATACAAATAAACCAATAAATCCTAAAATAAATCCGAAGATTTTTCTTAGATTTAGTTTTTCATATTTGAAATAGTAGTGTGAGCCTATGATAGTAAAAATTGGCATAAATCCTACAAGAATTCCAGTTTCTCCGCTATTAATAGTAACTTGAGCGTAACTAATTAGATAGAATGGTATTGTGGTACCAGTTAAACCTAGAATAAAGAGTAATTTAAAATTATTTTTAACAAATTCATATGTACAACCAATAAATTTAGAATAGATAAACAATATAAGAGCTGCAATTGAAACTCTAAAAAACGCTATATATGAAGGAGAGAAAGTCTTTAACGAAATCTCAATCAAAAGAAAAGCGCTGCCAAATAGAAAAACTAATATTGAGAAATAAAGCCATTTTAAAAACATACTGCTAAACAACATAATTAATTAAAAGAAGCATAATTCCTGCAAATAAACCGGCAACTATATCATCTAACATAACACCAAAACTATTTTTAATTTTTTTATCAATTAAATAAATCGGAAAAGGTTTTAAGATATCAAAAAATCTAAAAAAAATAAAACCAACTGTAATGTTAAGTATAGTATTTTCAAAGAATATCATAAATGCTAAATATCCTAATATTTCGTCTATTACAATAGACTTATCATCAGTATCTAAGAAAATATTTTTTTTGTAACAATAATTCAACATCAACAAAGCGATAAAAAAGAGTATTATTAGAAAAAAAATATTATCAACTAAAGTATTATTTGATATTAATTGAAAAACTAAAACACCAATTATAGTGCCAAAAGTTCCTGGCATATATTTTATTTTTCCAAAGTAAAGCCCAGTTACTAAAAATTCAATTATTGTATTTTTCATTTATTAAAATGCTCATATTTTTTGTTAATATTGATATCTAATAAATCTTTATTATATGTAAAATTTATACCATTGCTCTCTTTTAAAAGAGTTCCAATTTCCAAAATTTCTATATTTATACTTTTGCACAACTTCTTTAGTGCAGTAGTTTTTTCTTTGCTTACTGTGAAAAAAAGCTCATAATCATCACCATAGCTAAGTAGTTGTTGCCAAGAAAAAATACCTTCTACAATTTTTTTTTGTAATTCTTCTGTAATTTTTATTTTGTCGACTGAAATATCAGCTCCTAGATTACTTTTTTTTGTGATCCTTTTTAAAGAATCTAGCAGTCCATCAGACATATCTGTACAGCTATTTGCGTATTCAGCTAATATATTACCTAGATTATTCCTACTTTCTGGCATGTGATATTTATTTTTCTTTCTTGCAAGAAGACTATCTCCGACTGCCCCCGAAATAAATACTGTATCTCCATTTTTTGCGTTGCTAGTTAACATGAAGTTGTTATTTGTTGAATATCCTATTAGAGTCATCGTGATGCTAGTTGGGCCATATGTTGTATCACCCCCTACTACCGCTACTGGGAATGTGCTAAAAATTTTGTTATAACCCTTTACAATATCTTCTATATAAGCCTTTTCTGGTCTCTCAATTGTAAGATTAATTAGAGCAAATGCTGGTATTGCACCCATTGCAGATAAATCGCTTATATTTGAGGCTGCAGATATATAGCCAAGCTCATATGGGCTTATATCGTCCTTAAAATGAGTGTTTTGTACCATCGTATCTGTTGTTACTACGAGATTTGAATCTTGTTTTGGAAATAAAGTACAGGCATCTTCGCCAATTGGGGTCAAAACCTCTTCTCTAAAAATATAATTTTTAGATACAATATCGATAATATCTTTTTCTGTTATTTTCATTAAGTTAATTTTTTAATGTGCTTTTCTAGGAACGCATTAACAAATTTATAGCTATCTTGCCCGCCAAACTTACTAGCAAGTTTAACTGACTCTGCCAAAAGTACCTCATTAGGAAATTTACTATTAAAACTAAGCTCATATATAAAACATCTTAATATACTGAGCTCGACATAATTTATATTTTTGATATCTATTTCTGAAGAAGCAGAAATATATTTATTTATTTCAGAAATATTATCAATTACGCCTTGTATAATATTTTTAAAATAATCAATATCAGATTTTTTAAAATTTTCATCTTCTTTGAAGATTGAATAAAGCTCATCAGTATTACAATTATTAATAGACCATGAATAAATGGCTTGAAATGCTAATCTGCGTGACCAAATATTACGATTATTACTTCGCATGGCATTATTAATTTTCATTTTTAAAAAAAGTGTTTTTCTAGAGATAATAATGTTTCTATAGCAGCATTAGTTACGTTATACCCAATATTCAAATTTTCTTGGTTATCAAAATTAACTTCTGATCTTTTTAATGCTTGTTCCATAGTATACGCTGTTATTACTCCAAACATTATTGGCACACCACAATTATTAATTGTTAATTGAGATAAAGTGTTAGCACAAGCATTTGAAATGTATTCAAAATGAGCTGTTTCTCCTTTGATTACACATCCAAGCGTAATTATACAATCAGGATTAACTAATATATTAGAATGTTCATCTTTAAAATTTTTATTTAAAACCTGCTGTGTCATATAAGGTAATTCAAAGGCTCCAGGAACTTCAATTTGTTCTATGGGATTAATTTGAATTTTCCTATCTTCAAAACATTTCTCAACACCTAAATATAAGTTACTTACAATATCTGAGTTAAATTGAGATCTTATTACTACAATATTTAATTTATTATTAAAATTATTATAACGCATCGTTTCTAGTCCGTAATATATTCTTCAATTTCAAGGCCATAACCACCAAGGCCATAAAAAGTTTTAGGAGAGCTTAGTAACTTCATCTTTGTTACACCTAAATCAGATAAAATCTGCCCTCCAACACCCAAAGTTCTTCTATCAAAATCTTGCGAAAGAACAACGTCAGGATCTTTTATTTTCTCGATATCCTTAATTATATCATCAACAGTTTCATTCCATCTTAGTATAAGCACAACTCCATTTCCCTCCTTATTTATCCTTTGCATTGCATTTTTTAAAGGCCATCCAGAATGATGAGATGAGTGCAAAATATCTTTGATAGTATTTTGTATGTGAACTCTTACAAAAGTTGATTTATTTTTTTGTATATTGCCTTTAATTAGTGCTATATGAGCAGTTTTAGATAAAATATCTTCGTAAGAAACTAAATTAAATTCGCCATATTCAGTATTTATAAGCGATTCATTTTCTCTAATTACAGTTTTTTCATGCTTAGTTCTGTATTTTATTAAATCTTCAATTGTTCCGATTTTGATTTCGTGATCTCTCGCAATTTTTTCTAACTCTGGCAATCTTGCCATCGAGCCATCATCACTCATTATTTCAACAATAACTGCTGCAGGCTCAAAACCGGCAAGTCTAGTAAGATCGCATCCGGCTTCTGTGTGCCCAGCTCTTGTTAGGACGCCCCCAGGTTGTGCCATAAGTGGAAATATATGACCTGGCCTAGAAATATGATTAGAAGTCGCGTCTGGCATTACAGCAGTTCGAATAGTATGTGCTCTGTCATATGCAGATATTCCTGTTGTTACTCCTTCAGAAGCCTCGATAGAAATCGTGAAATTAGTTTCGTGCTTTGAGTCAGTGTCAGTCTTCATTAATGGTAAGTTTAATTGCTTGCATCTTTCTCTTGTTAGGGTTAAACAAATTAAGCCTCTAGCATATTTACTCATAAAATTAATATCATCAGGCGTAACTTTTGAGGCAGCCATAATGAAGTCTCCTTCATTTTCTCTGCTTTCATCGTCAACAATTAAAACCATTTTTCCTTTTTTTAGGTCTTCAAGTATATCTTCAGTTTTTGATAACATTAAATTTTCTCAATCTTTATTATTTATTAGTTTTTCAATATGTAGGGCCATTCTATCAATTTCAATATTAACCATATTTCCTTCTTCATAATATTGCATAATTGTATTATCCCATGTAAATGGAATAATATTTACAAAAAATTTATTCTCTACGTCTTTGTTAACAGTAAGGCTTATGCCATCAACACATATTGAACCTTTTTTTACGATATACTTTGAATAATCTGAGTTACTTAGAATAAAACCAATTCTATATGATCTTGCGTCTTTGTATATCTCAAAAATTTGAGCAATGCAATCAACATGGCCGCTAACGATGTGCCCGCCAAGTTTGTCACTGAGGCATAAAGCACTTTCAATATTTACTTTATAACCTGTGCTTATCTGTGTCAAAGTTGTTACATCCAAAGTTTCATTTGATATATCTACGGAGAAACAATTTTTGTTTGTATCTACATTATATGCAGTCAAACAAACACCATTAATTGCCAAACTGTCGCCATCAGATATAGAGGATATATAATCGTGGTCCAACTCTAGCACAACCTGAAGATCTCCATGATGACTATTTATAGATTCTACCTTAGCAATTCTTTGTATTAATCCTGTAAACATTATTTTCTCAAAATTTTATATATTATTCTAACATCATTAGATAATTTCATAAGAGATTGCACAAAAATATTTGTATTCTTTGGTATTTGATCAAAGTTGCCAAAAGATTGTAATCCAGATTTACCAATGATATCTGGACTTTTATATAAAATTAATTCGTCAACTAGGTTTTTTGATAAAAGCGTATTCAGAAGTCTTGCTCCAGGCTCAATAAATAAATTATTAATTTCATATCTTGAAGCTAAAATCTTTAATATCTCTTTAAGGTTAAGGCCGCTTTTATCTGTTTTGACTTTTACAAAATCAATATTTTTCTCTTTGTGAAAGAAATTTTTCGTAGAATTAAATACAATTTTTTTATCAGAGCCACAAAAAAATTTATATTTATCTGGTCTTAAACTTAAATTTGAATCTAATACTACTCTTATCGGCTGGTTAATTAAGATTTTCGAATCTAAATCTTTTTTTGTTAATTTTGCTTTTAAAGATGGATTGTCAGATTTTATTGTTTTTGAGCTAACTAAAATAGCGCATGATTTTGCTCTGTAATACTGAACATCTTTTCTTGAATCTTTACTACTGATCCATTTACTTTTTGGACTTGTGATTTTTAAATCCATACTTATTGCTTGCTTTGCTATCACAAAAGGTATTTTTCTTATTATTCTGCTAAAAAAACCCCTGTTAATATCCTCAGATAAACTTCTGCATAAGCCGATATTTACATTTATGCCATGTGATCTTAGTTCCCTAACTCCTTTTCCTTTAACTTTTGGATTTGGATCTAAAACTGATATAAAAATATTTTTTATACCAGATTCTATGATGGCTTTTGTGCATGGTCCTGTTTTACCAAAATGACAACATGGTTCTAGGGTTACATACATGTTCATTTTACTATTAATTTTTTTATTTAATTTTTTAAGTGCGATAACCTCAGCGTGATCTGATCCTGATCTAAGATGAAACGATTCACTAAGTATTTTATTTCCTTCGCTTATAACACAGCCTACAGATGGATTTGGCGAAGTTGTATATATGCCTTTTTTTGCTAACTCAATAGCACGCTCCATAAAGTGTATTTCTGATTTCATTTTTTTTTGTTAACTGTATTTTCTTCATCAATTAATTTCAATTGCGTTTTTATCATTTCAGGAGTTAAGTCTTTTTCTATAATATTAATGATATCTTGAAATGCCTGAAGATCTTCGAAACTATGATACACGGAAGCGAATCTTATATATGCAACTTGATCTAACTCTCTTAATTCTTGCATTACTAATATGCCAATTTGGGAAGAAATTATTTCTTTATCCGTTAAAGATTTTAATTTATTAATTATATTTTGAATGGCTGTATCTATAGAATCTTTGTCTACTGACCTTTTATTTAAAGCTCTCAGAATTCCAAGTTCAACTTTTTTTTCGGAAAAATCCTCCCTAGAATTATCTTTCTTAATAACTCTAGGAAGATTTAATTCAGCACTTTCTATCGTTGACCACCTACTTCCACAGTTAAGACATTCTCTTCTTCTTCTTACTTGAGAATCATTACCACTTAACCTTGAATCTACAACTTTAGTATCAGCAAAATTACAAAACGGACAATGCATTAAAAATGTTAGTTATGCAGCCGAAGCAGCATTTAATGCAACTGATTTTGCGTAAACTGGATGCTTTCTACATAATTCAATTACTTTTGATTTTACAGAATTAATGACATCTTCGTTATCAAGATTTTCTATAACATCGCACATCCAATTAGTAAGCTCTATACACTCAGCTTCTTTAAAACCTCTTGTAGTAGGAGCTGGGGTTCCAACTCTAATTCCACTCGTTACAAAAGGAGATTGCGGATCATTAGGAACAGAATTTTTGTTAACTGTGATATTTGCTCTTCCTAGAGCAGCATCAACATCTTTTCCTGTTATACCTTTCTCAATAAAATCTACTAGAAATAAGTGATCGTCTGTTCCACCAGAAACAACTTTGAAACCTCTTTTTATAAACTGATCCGCCATTGCAGAAGCATTTTTTAAAATTTGTTGCTGGTATTCTTTAAACTCAGGTTGTAGCGCCTCTTTAAATGCTACAGCTTTTGCTGCAATTACATGCATTAAAGGACCACCTTGGGTTCCGGGAAATACCATTGAATTTATCTTTTTTTCAATCTCAGGGTTTGATTTACAAATTATTATTCCTCCACGAGGTCCTCTTAAACTTTTATGTGTAGTAGAGGTTACAATGTCAGCATAAGGTACCGGACTTGGATAAACACCTCCTGCAACTAGGCCAGAAACATGAGCCATGTCTACAAAAAAGTAAGCTCCAATAGAATCAGCAATATCTCTGAATCTTTTCCAATCCAAAACTCTAGAGTAAGCTGAAAAACCAGCAATTATCATTTTTGGTTTATGTTCCTTCGCTAAAGCCTCAACTTGGTCGTAATCTATTTCGCCAGTTTCAGGGTTTAATCCATATTGCACCGCATTATAAATTTTTCCTGAAAAATTTACTTTAGATCCGTGGGTCAAGTGGCCTCCATGAGCCAAACTCATACCTAAAATTGTATCGTGTGGCTGAAGAAGAGCCATAAAAACAGCAGCATTGGCTTGAGAACCAGAGTGCGGTTGAACATTCGCATAGTCAGCGCCATAAAGTTCTTTTAAGCGATCTATTGCAAGTTGTTCAGCGACATCTACATATTCGCAACCACCATAATATCTTTTACCAGGATAACCCTCAGCATACTTATTAGTAAGTACTGAGCCTTGGGCTTCAATAACTCTTGGGCTAGCATAGTTTTCAGACGCAATAAGTTCTATGTGTTCTTCTTGTCTTTTAATCTCATTTTCTATTGCTTTTGATAGTTCTGGATCAAAGCTTTGTATTGTCATATCTTCGTTAAACATCTTTATCTCCTTACTCCATGTAATGTAATTTAATGACCTTCTAACTGTTATTTTCCGCTAGAGTCTTAAGTATGTCAACAATCACGGGGCTTGAACCAAAATATGGCAAAGAAGTAATTGAAATATCTGGATACTTAGTTTTCTCTTCTTCCACAATATTAGGTATATCCTCAATAACATGCCTTCCAGCAGCAAGAAAATAAGGTAGTATAAGAACTTCTGAGGCGCCTTGCCTCACGCATGACTCTATCCCTTGCGGAATTGAAGGCTCAGCTATTTCTAAAAAACAAGCTTCAACTATAGAGAACGTTTGAAGTTTCATTGATATATTATTTGCTAATTGATGAATCTCAATATTAGAAATCTTTTTGCGGCTACCATGAGCGACTACAAGTAGAGATTTTTTGTTAATATTCAATACTATACCTTTCTTATTTCATTTAAATTATCACTAGAATCAACACTTATACCAGGATCACTAACAGCGTAATAAGCTGATATATTATATCCATTATCAACAAATCTAAACTGTTCAAGACTTAAATCTTTTTCGTTTTCTGACCGAGGAAGCAACTTATAGCTAATTAAATCTTTAACATAGTAACCATATATTCCAATATGTTTGTAAATTTTATCGCTAATATTGTCTTCTACTGTCCTGCAAAAGTTAATATTTTCTTCATTTATGCAAATTTTTACAGTATTTTTACTCATCTTCAATTTGGGGTTTTCAAGGTCATAATAAAGTGTTGATAAACCGTCATTATTTATAGATTTTTCTGCAAGCAAATTAATATTATCATGCTGAAGTTCTGGCATATCTGCTTGTAAGTTAATTACTAAAGTATCAGCTTTCCATTTGAGAATATTCGCAAGCTCTGCAACTCTTTCGGTGCCATTTACATTTTCATTAGATGTCATAAACACATTTTTGGTATATTTTTTTGCACTTTTAAAGACTTTATCACTATCTGTAGCAATAAAGACTTCAGTGGCACTTGATTCTTTGGCATTATTGAAAACACGTTCAAGCATTGTTATGTTATTTATATTTGCTAATACTTTTCCTGGAAATCTAGTGGAGTCATATCTTGCAGGAATAACTACATAAAATTTCATATAATAATCTCTTATTTCTTATAAAATATTTTTTTATACTTTTCATATTCATCGCTATTTATTTGCCTGGCTTCTGACTCAAGCATAACTGGAATATCATCTTCAATCTTAAAAGCCAACCTAGCTGGCAAAGAAACCAATTCATTTGTATCTTTATTATAATAAAGTTTACTTTTAGTAACTGGGCATACAAGCATATTTAGAAGATTTTTGTTCATCAATTTTAAATCCTTAATAAATCAGATATTTTATCATTCAACATGATTTTAATATCATTATCAACAATAATTTTTGTTGGTATATAGTATGTATTTTTTAATTCAAAATTTCCACATTTTACAAAATCTTTTTCAGTCATAATTACTATGTGTTCATCGTTAAAATAAAAATCATCTGAGCTTAAGAGCTGATGGTCAGGATATATATGAGGTAAAACATCAATATTAAAACTCTTAAGATTATGAATAAGAAAATCTGGATTTGCAATGGCGGTAACAAGATGGACGCTCGTTCCACTTAATTCGGAAATATCAATTTTTTTGTTCTTATTAAAAGCTATTAATTGAGATATTTGATAAGAAAACCCAGGTAAACCAGAATTCGGTCTTTTATTAAAAATAATATTTTCATATTTCTTTATGTTATATGGAAGCTCTCTTAAAGGCCCTGAAGGTATAGGCAAACCGTTACCAAAAGGTTTGCTTTCTTTTACAATAACAATATTAATATCTCTCTTTAAACTATAATGAATAAGACCATCATCAGAAATTATAATATCAAGATTAAAATTTTTAACTAAATATTCATATGCTTTTCTTCTATTTTTAGACTTACATACAGTCGCATTGGTTTTACTAGCTATTAGGATAGCTTCATCACCTACATTTTGAGCTACTGAACTTTCATTAACTATTTCAATCTTTCTTGGCTCTAAAGTTTTGTATCCACCGGAAATAACGCCAATATTATATTTTCTTGAATGCAGATAATTACATAGCCATATAACTAAAGAAGTTTTTCCTGTTCCGCCTACGGTTAAATTACCAACCACAATTACAGGGACCGTGTTTCTTTTTTTATTTGTAAATAAATATTTTCTTAAAAAATTGATCCCAAGATAAAGCAGTGATAAAGGAATCAAAAGAATATTTAATATATATATATTATCAAATGAATATATATAAAATTTCTTTAAAAAAGGTAATTTTGATTTATTAGACACTATTTAAAAATTTGTGAGTTATAAAGTTTATAATAGAAACCCTCCCTTTTTATTAAATCTTTGTGATTTCCAACTTCAACTATTTTTCCATTATCCATTACAATTATTTTGTTTGCACTTTCAACCGTTGAAAGTCTATGAGCTATTACAATTGTTGTTCTACCCTCTTTAAGACTATCAAGAGCTTTTTGTATAAATTTTTCAGATACAGTATCTAAAGAAGATGTTGCTTCGTCAAAAATTAAAATCTTTGCATCTTTTAAAAAAGCTCGTGCAATTGCTAGCCTTTGTCTTTGTCCGCCAGATAATAAGACACCATTTTCTCCTATTTCAGTGTTAATTCCTTCTGGCATGTCTTTTATAAATTCTTGTGAATATGATTGTTTTAATACATTATTTATTTGTTCGTCACTGACATTTTTCTTTCCGTAGGAAATATTATTTTTTATCGTATCGTTAAATAAAATTGTATCTTGACCAACATAGCTTATATTTTGTCTTAAAAAATTTATCTTTAAGTCATTTATATTTGTATTATTTATGGTTATTTTTCCTGAAGAAACGTTATATAGTCTTGGAATTAAATTAACAAGTGTTGATTTGCCGCATCCGGACATACCAACTATGGCAACAAATTTACCAGATTCAATTTCTAAATCAACATTATCTAATGTTAATGAATCGGATCCATCGTATTTAAAATTTACTTTACTTAAAATAATATCGTTATTTATATCTATATTATCAATTAAACCAGTGTCATACTCTGATTGCTCATCAATAAGCTCGAAAACATTTTCACCCGCAGCTATACCTTGTTGAAGCCTCGCGTTTATACTAGCTAATCCTCTAGCAGGTCCTAGAATCATGAACATAGCAAACATAAATGAAACAAAGGAGCCAACAGTAATTGATTCTATGACAAAATCAAACGTAGACAATAATATTATTCCTGATAAAGACGACCCAACTATTAGCATGATTACTGCGCTATTAATGCCCTCTGTAAATGCAAGCCTCATATGACTATTTTTATTAAAAGTATTTGTATCCTTAAATCTATCTATCTCTTTTTCATATCCTTTAAAAATTTTCACTATCTTATTTCCTTGAATAACTTCTTGAGCTGTATGAATAATGCTACCAACTGAATTTTGAGCGTCATGGGTCAATTTTCTAAATCTTTTATTTAATATACTAACAAGAAAAACTATAAATGGTGCGGCAGTTATAAAAAATAGAGTTAACTCCCAGCTCAAATAAAACATCCATATTAATAATCCTATAATTGTTAGAGTATCTCTGATTAAAATTATTAAACTTCTTGATGCTACGGAAGATAATAATTCAACATTATGTGATATACGAGACATTAAATCACCTGAAGAAGATTTATCATAAAAAGATATTGGTAGATTTAGTATTTTTTTAAACATCATTTCTCTTAATCTATAAACAAGTGTTCTTCCAACTTTTGCCATATAATATATAGTTAAAAATATACCAATTGATCTTAATAGGAATATAGAAAATAAACCTAATGGTAATAAGTTAATAACAGATTGATCTCTTTGAATAAAGCCACCATCAAGGATCGGTTTCATTATGGCTGATAAAGCTGGATCACTTAATGCAGTTATAACCATGCCGAATATTGCAATGGATAAAGGTCCGCTATTGTTTTTCAAAGCTATTTTTATTAGCCTCTTATATACCGCCCAACCATTTTTTTGATTACTTTCTTTCAAATTCTTATATACTTAATTTAATTGATAGAAACACTTATTTTACAGAAATGATTAAAAATGTAATCAAAAGATTCTTCCCTAAGCTTGACACGGTAAAAGAAGAAAAAATTTTAAAAATTTTTGGTCCTGCAGTTTTGCAGCCCAATCTATGGCATATAAACAAAAAATCAGTCTCTAGAGGTTTTGCAATAGGAGCTTTTTGTGCTTTTTTACCCATACCTGGACAAATGATTCTTGCCGCATTCCTATCCATAACATTTGCTGCAAATATACCAATAGCAGTAATTTTAACATGGATAACAAATCCTATAACTTTTACACCTATATTTTATTTTGCATATAAAATAGGAAGAATGGTTTTCGATGGCACAATTAATTACAATGTTGGTGAGAAAGAAATAGATATACTTTCAAATATTATGTATATATGGGAACCTTTGCTACTAGGGTCGATTATACTTTCAATAATAGGCTCAACAATTGCTTATATAATTATTAGAACATATTGGAGATACTACGTTATTAAAATTTGGTCTAAAAGAAAAAAGTAACAAATCTATATGTCTTTTAACTGACCATTATCTATTTTAAAATTTCTATTAAGCTTTAATGCAATTTCTAAATCATGTGTGGCCATTATTAAACTTGATTTATTATTTTTAACTAGATCATTTAGCAAGGCAAAAATATTATTAGCATTATTTTTATCCAGATTACCAGTAGGTTCATCAGCAAAGATAATTTTAGGATTATTGACAATAGATCTTGCGATTGCAACTCTTTGTCGCTCTCCGCCAGAAAGTTTATCAAGCTGAAAATTTTTTCTTTTTGTCATATCAACTTGATCAATAACTTCATTGACTATCTTCTCTATATCAGTATTACTTTTTTTTGCGATACGAAGAGGCAAAGATATATTTTCTTTAACAGATAATTCTTTTATCAAATGATGAAATTGATAAATAAAACCTATTTTAGTTAGTCTTATTTTACTAAGGTTATTATCTTCTAAATCAGAAACTAAATGTCCATCTAGCTCAATTTCCCCAGAATCTGCCTTATCCAAAGTTGATAGAATATGTAAAAGAGTACTTTTACCACTTCCAGATGCGCCAGTAATTGAGACAGTTTCTCCTGAGGAAATATTTAAATTTATATTAGACAATATATTTATTCTGTTATTTCCATCTGAATATGATTTTTTTAAATTTTTACATATCAACATAATTTAATTACCTTTAAGCGTTTCGGCTGGTCTTGTTTTGGCTGCATTCAAGGAAGGATAAATAGTTGCCAATACGGCAAGAACAAATGATGCTGTTGAGACGAACAGTAAGTCTAGCAGCTCAACCTTAGCTGGCACTGAACTAATCATATAGATATCTGCATCTAGTATGCTTTGGCCTAAGAAATATTCTATAAATTTAACAATATAATCTAAATTAAATGATATTATTAATCCTAATAATAGACCCAAAATAATTCCACAAATTCCTAAGAACGTTCCCTGTAAAATAAATATTTGCATTATATTTCTAGAAGTCATACCAATAGTCTTTAAGATTGCAATATCAGACTTTTTTTCTGAGACAACCATAAACAAAGAAGATATTATATTAAAAGTCGCTACTAGTACTATTAAAAGCATTAGAAGCATAAGCATGGTTTTTTCCATCTGCAATGCATTAAAAAAATTCTTATTCATCATTGTCCAATCTATGACAATATAATTAGGTTTGTAGTTGGATTTTATAATTCCTGACATTTCTTGAGACTTAAAAAGGTCATGAAGCTTTAATCTTAATCCAGTTATTTTATTTCCAGTACCATATAATAATTGCGCCTCTTCAATATCAATAAACACTAAATTTTTATCGTACTGCTGCATTCCAAAATTAAATATTGAGGAAACTTCAAATCTTTTAATTCTTGGAACAATTCCAATTATAGTAGAATTTGCTCTTGGAATAACTAAGGTAATTTTATCACCAATATCTAAGTTCATTTTTCTTGCTAAATCTTTTCCAATAGATATTTGATATGGTTTATTTCCAATTTCATTAAGGCTTCCTTCTATAATATTATCTTTTAAACTTGTAACATCTTTTTCATACTTCGGTATTATTCCCTTTACTTGAATACCGTGAACATTATTTCCAAAACTTATCATAGCTTGGCCTTCAACATATGGTGCCGAGCTATAAACCAAATTATTTTTATCAATTTTATATTTAAGCTCTTTCCAATTTTTTAAAGTGTAATTTTCTTCAGTAACAATAACATGTGAAACCATGCTTAAAATTTTATTCCTCATTTCACTATGAAAACCATTCATAATAGACATTACAACTATAATTGCTGCTATACCTAAAGAAATGCCAATAACAGAGGATTTAGATATTATGGATGTAAATCTACTATTTTTTTTTGACCTAAGGAATTTATAGGCTATATAAAAGGATACGTAATTCATTATTCCTCATTCACTATTGAATTAATACTTAATAAAACATAATTTGAAGAATCTAAAACAATGACATTTGAACTCCCAATAAAATCTCCAGCCATTATCATAGCTTTTTTATGCTTTGATATTCTAGCTTCAACAATAACTTCTTTAGCTGAAGATAGAGTATGTGATTCAATCATGCTCATTGTATTATCTAGTCTAATAGTATAGTTTTTTTTTGATTTAAAAACATCAAAAATATCTATTGCAAGAGGAACTCGCATACCATTACTATTTCTAGCATAAACAAATAAAATCTCATTTCCATTGATTTTAGATAAAATATCTTCATGTATAGAAACCGTAATATCAATGATAGGCTCTTTAGTTTGAAAATAATATGAAATTTTATATCGCAAATACTCACTTGAATAGGAATATATTGAAAGAGTTAGAACTGGTATAAAAATAATTAAAACTATGTAAATTTTTTTTAAATCTAAAATACTTCTCGAAACAAAAGATAAAGTATTTTTTTTATTAATAAGTTTTTTATCCTTAGCTATTTTTTTCCCATCTTTTCTGAAATTAAAGAACAAATATATTAAAGACAAAAATAGGATTAAGAATGGGCTAAACCATAGAAAAAAAGTTGATTTTTTTATGGGTGGATTATATAAGACATAATCAGTATATCTATCCGACATAAACTTATATATGTCGTCTTCAGATTTTCCAGAATTTAACATACTCTTAACTTTAGCGCGCAAATCTTTAGCAAGGTTAGAATCTGATTCTGAAAGTGACTGGTTTTGGCAAACTAAACATCTAAGGTTTTCAATAATTACATTATATTTTTTCTCATCAAAAGCATGTGAAATATTTTGCATGAAAAATATAACTAGTATGTATAAAAAAAATTTATTCATTATTTATAATCGGTAATATTACATCATTATAATAATTTTCATCTATTGGCCCAACATATTTATGTATTATTATACCCTTTTCATTAATTAAGAAAGTTTCAGGGGCTCCATAGACGCCAAGATTTATAGCGGTATTTCCGTTATTATCAAATATATTTTTTTTATAAGGGTTACCTCTCTCTTTTAACCAGTTTATTGCAGAATTTTTATCATCTTTATAATTTAAACCATAGATTTTAATTGTACCTCTAGAATATATATCAATTAAATGATTATGTTCTAAACTACATGCATAACACCAACTTCCCCATACATTAAGGATGTATATTTCACCTATTAAATCTTGGTTAGTTATTTCGTTGTCGTCAAATAAGGTCGGTGAGGAAAATTCAGGCATAGGCTTTCCAATTAATGGAGAAGGAATAAGTGTAGGATCTTTGTTTAACCCGCTATAAAGGAAAAAAAGTATCGCTATAAAAATTAATATTGGTATAAAAGAAAGTCTATATAGCATTGGCAAGTTTTTTTTCAATTTTTCGTCTACCAAATATACCAAACAATCCTCCCAAAATCATTAAACCAACACCATACCAAAGAAACTGGATATAAGGTTTGTAGTAAATTCTCACCACCCAAGAGTCTTCAGAAACATTTTCTCCAAGAGCAACGTATATGTCTCTAAATAAACTAGAGTCTATAGCAGCTTCAGTCATAATATTTTTTTGAATATTGTATGTTCTCTTTTCTGGAAAAAAAGATACAAAATAATTATTATCTGAATATGCATCAAAAATCCCAACTTGCGAAGAATAATTTTTTGATAATTTATTTTGCACACCAACAAATTTTATTGAAATATTTTTAATAATAATTTCCGAGTTTTTTTGCATGATAATTTCTTTTTGGACTGAATAATAATTACTTATGGTAATTCCAATAATAAGTATTCCTATACCAATATGGGAAAATAAGTTCGAGAAAGAAGACGAGGGTATGTTTAATATTTTTTTTATAATCATCCCTTTGTTTGTTTTTGAAACTTGATAAATTTTTAATAATGAAGAAAAAATAGTAAATATTGCTAAAAACATTGCTAAAAACACAACAAAGACATCAGTCTCAAAAAATATATTCAGGATAATATAAGTTAAAATTAATGAATAAAATAAAACAAACACAAGTTTTTTAGTAAGACTTTTGTAATTAGTTTTTTTCCAACTACTATATATAGCTGGAGACATTAGAAAAACTATAGGTAACATTAGTGCTGAAAATATGAAATTAAAATATGGTGCACCAACAGAAATTTTTCCTAAATCTAGTGAACTACTTATAAGTGGGTATAAAGTACCTAGCAATATTGCAAATGTTGTAATTGTTAAAAATAAATTATTAAGCAATAAAGCAAATTCTTTTGATGATACGGAGTATTGTTTATGGAAAATCAATATATTTGATTTTAGAAAATATAAAGTTAATGAAGAACCAATAATTAATGTTAAGAATAATAATATATATAAACCTCTTTCTGGGTCATTTGCAAAAGCATGTACTGAAACTAAAATTCCAGATCTAACAAGAAATGTTCCGAGCAAACTTAATGAAAATGTTAATATTGACAAAAGAATACTCCAATTGATAAATATTCCTCTTTTTTCTGAAACTATTAAAGAATGTAGCAAAGCGGTTATAGCAAGCCAAGGCATAAAAGATGCGTTTTCAACAGGATCCCAAAACCACCAACCTCCCCAGCCTAATTCATGATAAGCCCACCAACTTCCTAGTGAAATCCCAATGGTCAAAAACATCCATGAAGCTATTACCCATTTTCTCAACCAAGCAATCCATTCGAGTTTAATACTTCCATTTATTAAAACTGAGATAGCAAAAACAAAAGGCACACTGGTTCCAACATAACCAATATACAACATAGGGGGATGTATTATTAAACCTGGATCCTGTAATAAAGGGTTAAGATCTCTACCATTTAAAGGTACTGGAAAAACTCTATCAAAGGGATTTGAACTAAATAATATAAATACAAGAAAAAATAGCAATAATAAACCCATTACAGAAATCATATCTATAATTATAGTTTTTGGCATATTTTTGGAGAGCAGAATAATCAATGAACACCAGATTGACATAACAAGAACCCACAGTAATATTGAACCCTCATGAGCTCCCCACACAGCTGAAAATTTATATACATTTTCTAAGTCAATATTAGAATTATTAGCAACATATCTTAAAGAAAAATCATCGGTTAAGAAAGCATAAGCTAATATTAAAAATGATAAGGTTATTAGAATAGAAATAGAAATAGAAAAATATTTACAAAAAGTAAATCTTATATTTGTCGCTAAAGATTTTTTAAAAAAAATAACAGCAAACATGCATAAAGATAGCGTTGCTGAAATACTTAGAAAAATATTTCCTATTTCATTTATCATTTTTTTCCTTCAAATCCTCTTTTTTTTTCATCATATCTGCAACTTCAGGAGGCATATAGTTTTCATCGTGCTTTGCAAGTACTTCATCAGCAACAAATGTATTAAAATTAATTAGTCTTCCTGTCATTACAACCCCCTGTCCTTCTGCAAATAAATCAGGAAGTATTCCCTCATAATTAACACTTATGCTCTTGTCTAAATCATGAATAATAAAAGAAACTTTTAGGCTGTTATCTTTTCTTTTAAAAGATTTCTTCTTAACCATGCCTCCAATTCTTATATATTTTTCTACCGGAGCTTCCTTATTTATTATTTGAGTAGGAGTATAAAAATACACAGAATTTTTACTAAATGCATATATTAAAAGAGCACTAAAACTTGAAAAAGCAAAAAAGAAAATGCAAATCTTAACAATTCTTTTTTTACTTGTTTTCGTTAACTTTATCATTTTTACTATTTATTTCTTTTTTTAATCTATAATGTGGTATTAAATATCCAATCAATAATACTACTATTGAAAATATATAAGCTATATAAACAAATGCTGTATGTTTGCCCATATCAAAAAATTCAATCATTAGTATATTCCTTCATCCATTTACTATTTCTTTCCCTCATATATATGCCTAATCGTATTCTTTTCATAATAACCGTTATAAAGTATAAATTAAAAACAAGAAACATATATAAAAGCGGTAATAGCATTGATATGTGAGCCGAGGGTTTATCAAATTTCGTTACAGTTGGGCCTTGATGAAGTGTGTTCCACCATTCAACGGAATAATGAATAATTGGAATATTTACAAGACCAATTATTGCTAATAATGAGGTAATCTTAACGGCCTGTCTTTTATCGCTAAACGACGCATAAAGAACGATTACTCCAATATATAAAAATAATAAAATTAATTCTGATGTTAATCTGGCATCCCATACCCAATATGTGCCCCAAGTTGGCTTACCCCAAATCATACCTGTAACGAGTGCAATAATTGTAAAAAAAGCTCCTATAGAAGCGCTTTGAACACTTGCAATCTCCATGATTTTAATTTTCCATACCAACGCGATAAATCCTGCAATAGCCATAAATATATATGTTTGAAGTGACAGCCAAGCTGCAGGAACATGGATGTACATAATTCTATAGCTATTTCCTTGTAAATAATCCTCGGGTGCAACAAACAAACCCCAATATATGCCTGCTATAAATAAAAATAGTGTTAAAATAGATAAAAAAGATATTATCTTTTCTGTTTTAGTATAAAAAAACTTCAAATTTGCAATTTTAGAAATATTCATGATTAATTGTTTATACTAAGCCTCAATGTATATTTAAGTAAATAGGGCATAATAGGTAGCGTAAGTAATAAAAGAGCAAGTAATATATATATTTGCATCTCGTAAGAGAGGCCAATTGATACGGCTTCAATAGCACTTGCAGAAAATATTAAGACGGGTATATAAAAAGGCACAACTATAACCGGTATTAAAATATTATTTTTTGACAAGCCCATTGTTAAGGCAGAACCAAATATACCTATTGATATTAAAACGGGAGTGCCAATTATCAAAGTAGCTAATATAACTAGTGCGCTATCAAATGAGATATTAAAAAGTACCGATACTAAAGGTATGAAAACAATAATTGGTAGGCATGTAAAAAACCAAGATGAAATAATTTTTAAAAAAAGAATGAGCTCTATTGAAGAATCAGAAGTAAGATATATTTCTATAATTCCATTATTAAAATCATCTTTAAAAAAATTATTTGATGTGAGTATTGTTGTTAGAATAGTAGTAATCCATATAATGCCAGGTATGATTTTATCAAATAATTTTTTCTCAGGCCCTAAAACTAAAGGAAATATTGAGATAATTAAAAAAAAGAAAATTAATGGGAGAAATATATTATTTAAATTTCTAAAATAAACACTTAATTCTTTTTGAACTATTATTTTTAGCATTATTTAAAATTTACATCCTCAAGTGCTTAATATTTTCAATATTTTTTGACAAATCGATATGTGAAGATAAAATTGTGATGCCTTTATTTTTTTGATTTTTAATCATAAGATTAATAAAAATATCTGTAGACTTATCATCTAAAAAACTTAATGGCTCATCTAGTACCCATATCTTTTTTTTTGTCATAACTAATCTAGCTAATGATGTCTTTTTTTTATTCCCTTCTGAAAGATTTTTAACTGGATAATCTTTATATTTATATATATTAAAATAGTTCATAGCCTCTTCTATCTTTAATTTATTATTAGAATTAATTGATAAATCTAAAGCACTGAGGTATTCAAGATTTTCATATACCGTCAAATCATTGTTTAAACTATTTTTATGTCCAACATAAATGATATTTTCTATGTAAGTACTATTTTTATTTTCTATATCTACATCATTAATTGAAACATTTCCGGATTCTAAGGCCTGAATTCCGCATATGGATTTTATTAAAGTTGTTTTACCAGAGCCATTTGATCCTGATATTAAAGCAATGTCACTATTTTTTAGTGTTAAGTTTATATCCCTGAAGATAAGATTATCATTCTTGTAACAACTAGCTGAATTAACTGAAATTTCCATGCTATTTTAAATATTTTCCACATATAAAGTTTATAAGCTAAATAATAACATATGATAAAGCCTATATAAATTGTACTTGTTAGAACATTTTTAAAAATTTTAATGTAAAATGGCCAACCTAAATAAAAAAAAGTATATTTATGAGCACAATATCATTCAAAAATAGACTTGAAGCATATTTCAATAGTTCAGAATCTGAGCTATTGGATGGCTTGAGCTACTCATCAGACTCGTTATTTTTAAACAGTATAGGAAAAAGCAAAAAAATTATAATAACTAAAGATAATTTAAGTGCCAAAAGAATATATAACGAATTATGCTTTTTATCAAAAGAGTCTAGTAAGAGTATAATTCTAATCCCAGGCACTGAAGAAATGCCATATGATATGGTTGACTCTGATAAATTTTTAAGTTCAAGCAAAAATTATAATTTATTTAAATATATAAAAAATAATCAAAAAAATATTACCGTAATAACTACTGTTAAAAATTTTAGCAAGAAATTATTATCTAAAAAAACATTAAAAGATAATAAATTAGTTATTAAAAAAAATAGTTCTTTAGATATTAGCGATGTGAGAAAAAATTTAATATGTATTGGCTATGTAAACAGTCCACAAGTAAATTTTCATGGAGAATTTTCTATAAGAGGATCTATAATTGATATATTCCCTGGCGGATTTGATAATCCAATTAGAATAGATTTAGACGATATAAAAATTGAAACTATTAAATTATTTGATGTACAAACACAGATAACATTTAATTCTTTTAATGATGATAGTGCTTATATTGTTCCTATGAATAATATAATTATTAATGAAAATAATATTATAAATTTTAGAAAGAAATTTAGAGAAATATTTTCCGGGAACCCAAATAATAATGCAATTTACACTAATGTAAGTAATGGCATTACTCCTCAAGGCATAAATAGTTTTTTTCCATTATTGTACGATGAAATTGGGTGTTTACTTGATTATTTTACTGATATTGACAATGTATACATATTTGATGATGCAAAAACTAAATTAAATGAACATTATGAAGAAATTAAAAAAAAGTTTCTAGATTATTCGAGTAATGAAGAAAGTTATTTAAGTCCCGAATTTTTATTTTTAGATAACGAGTTCTTGTTTAAAGAATTTGATAAAAAAAAATTATTTGAAATTAATAAAAATAAAATACTCGATAAAAATTCTTATAATTTCAATATATCTGCTGTACCAGACATATCTTTTAAGCCATATTTAGATAAACCAACTAATGATTTACAAAATTTTATTGCCAATATGTCCTGTACTATTTTATGTTGCGATGATGCCAAAAAAATTACCCAGTATACTGATATATTTAAAGCTCATAGTTTAACTTATAAGACCGTTAATGATATCTCGGAAATACCATTTTCTGGAAATGAATTATATATTATTCGAGGATTTATCTACGAATCTTTCAAAATTAATGAATTGAAAATATCGTTCATTAATAGCGAAAGTATAATTAAAAGTAAGCCAAAGCAAAGGAGTAGTAGGAATAGCTCAAAAAGTTCTTTTTTTATAGACCAACTTAAGAATTTAGATTTAGGAATGCCAGTTGTTCACGAAATTCATGGTATTGGAAGATATGGTGGGCTTAAACATTTAAAAACTAACGGATTATCTAATGAATATCTAACAATAGTTTATGAAGAGAACGACAAACTTTATGTTCCAGTATCTGCTCTTCATTTGGTTAACAAATATAATACAATTGAAAATGAAACCGCTCCACTCCATAAACTTGGAGGTTTCTCTTGGTCTAAAGCCAAAAAAAAAGCTACAAAAAAAGCATACGATATAGCTGCAGAACTTTTAGAAATTAACGCTAAAAGAGCTGCAAAAAAAATAGCTAAATATAATATAAATGAATTTGAATATAATCAGTTTTCAAATGAATTTATTTATGATGAGACAGAGGATCAGCAGAAAGCTATTGAAGATGTCATTGATGACTTAACTTCTGAAAAGATAATGGATAGGCTTGTCTGCGGAGATGTAGGATTCGGAAAAACTGAAATTGCTCTTAGAGCAGCTTTTATTTGCGCATCAAACTTTAAACAAGTAGTGATTCTTACACCTACAACACTACTAGCTGAACAGCATGAAAAAACGTTTTCTGAAAGATTTAAAAATTGGCCATTTAAAATTAGATGTCTATCAAGATTTAAATCAAAAAAAGAGCAGGAAGATATAATATCAGAGATAAATTCTGGTGATTGTAATATTATAATTGGAACACACAGAGTTATTCAAAAAGATATAAAATATAAATGTCTTGGACTGCTAATAATTGACGAAGAACAAAAATTTGGGGTAAAACATAAAGAGTTTTTAAAAAAGTTAAAAGATGAAGTTAATGTTTTAACTTTGACAGCGACTCCTATTCCTAGAACCTTAAACATGTCTCTAGGTGGCTTAAGAGATTTAAGTATTATAGCAACCTCGCCTGAAAACAGAATGCCAATTAAGACATATGTTACAAATTGGAAAAATTCAGTTATTAAAGAAGCGTGTGATAGAGAGATTAATCGCGGTGGCCAAATATTTTTCTTACACAATAGAGTAAATGATATAAATCTTATATACAATCAGATTCAGGAAATTCTGCCTTTAGGCTCGATTAAAATTGCTCATGCACAAATGAGCTCTTCGCAACTAGAAAAAATTATATTAGAATTTTATAACAAAAAATTTAATATTCTATTATCAACAACAATTATAGAGAATGGAATTGATGTTGCAAACGCAAATACTATAATAATTAATAGAGCCGATAAATTTGGCTTGTCGCAGCTTCATCAGATCCGAGGAAGAGTTGGAAGAAGTGACAAACAAGCATTCTGCTATTTAATGGTTCAAGACAAGAATCACATAACTGATAATGCTAAAAAAAGATTATTAGCACTAGAGAACATGGAAGATTTGGGTTCAGGCTTTTCTATAGCGTCTAGAGATCTTGAGATAAGAGGAGCAGGAGCGCTTTTGGGAGAATCACAAAGTGGAGAAATTCAAGAAATAGGATTTTCTCTTTACAACAGAATATTGGCAAAAGCAATATCCTCACTTAAGACAGGCAAAATACCAAACTTAGATAATCCCCTAGATTCAGTAACAGAAGTGGATATAAATGAAGTAGCAATAATTCCAAGTGAATATATAAATGATGTAAACCAAAGACTTATAATGTACAAGAAAATTGCTAGTACTGAAAAGCCTGAACAGCTTGATGATCTCGTTCTAGAGCTAATAAACAGATTTGGGAATACACCAGAAGAAGTGAATAATCTGATTGATATAACTAAAATGAAAATAAAATACTCAAAAATTGGAATAAAAAAATTACTTGTAAGTAAAAACTCTTTAAAAATATCATTCCAAAAAGATACAAAAATAAATCATGGGAAATTAATTAATTTTATCAAAATGAGTAGTAATAATGTATCATTTACTAAAGATGATACCCTGGTTTATAAAAAACAATTTAACGATATAAGGGAAAAAAGAATTATAATTGCAGACATAATAAATAAGATAAAATGACGCCTAAAATTAATAAAATAAGATTATTGATAAATAAAATATTTATTATATACGTAATTTTTATGGCTTACTCACATGCTGAACAAAATAATAAAGAAAACGAAACTCTATATCAAATAAAAATGATTCTTGTATCGCATAATGCATCAAACTATACAGAAAATAATGATATGCAAATGAAAAGCAAGTATCTCGAAAAAAAACATGTAAATTTGTCAAATAATAATTGTTTAGTAGATAATGATAATACGTGCATAAAATATGATAATGAATACAAACTTGAAACTTTTAATAGCTATATAGAAATTTTATCTAAAGAGAAAGATATTAGTATTATCTCCCACTTAGAATGGGTTCAAAAAATTACTGGTGAATATAATATAAAAATAAAAGGAGGTTATGATTATAGTAATGAAGTTTTTGAAAATAATCTTCAAATAAATGATATTGATATATTAAGTTCAGGAAAGATTACAAAATACGAAGGCTTTATAAATATTACTAAAAATAAGTTTTATACTCTAAACTTAAAATTATTTGAAAGAGTTAAAGTTAAATCTGAAAGGTTATTTTCAGATGATCAATTAATTTTGAAAGAATATAATATTTCTCAAAAAATCAAAATAAATAAAATGACTTATATTGATAGAGATAATTTTGGTTTAATTGTTAAAGCTATCAAAATCAGCAGCAACTAAATATTATTCATTAATCTCAACTCTGGTTGGGAAAGCTATTTCAGCATTATTATTTTCTATTATTTCACCTATTTTAATTAAATCATCTTTTTTAATTTGATGATATTTAACCCATTCTGTTGTATTTGCGTAAGTTATAATAAAAAAATCTATTGAGCTATCATTGTAAGAGTCAAAGTTTACGATCGTTGTTTGGTCATGATCTATGTTTTTATGATTTGAAATCATTAATTTTACATCCTCAACAATCTTTAGCATTTTAGGAAAATCTTTATACCTTAAACCTATAACTTCACGAATTCTTCTATGAGTCATTCTTGATGGATTCTCTACAATTATATTCATAAAAACAGAATTTGGTATATAAATAACATTTTTTCTAAAATTTCTTATTGAGGTCTGTCTCCATCCAATATTCTCAACTGTGCCTTCTAGTTCTCTATCTGGCGATCTTATCCAGTCACCTTTTCTAAAAGGTCTATCCAAATAAATCATCAAACCACCAAAGAAATTAGCCAACATGTCTTTAGCCGCGAAGCCTACGGCTACTCCACCAATTCCGCCGAAAGCCAACACTCCCGAAATACTAAAACCAAATGTTTGCAAGATTATCAGGCCCGATGTAATGATTATAGAAAGCCTAACTATTTTTGCTATAGCCTCATAAGTAGCTTCATCAACATCAATTGCGTTATTTTTGTTATTTTCAATGATAGCTGTTTGAAAATTTTTAGAAATATTATTTAAAAAAAGTGCAATAGAGAATATTATTCCAGCTCTTTTTAAATTATTTAAAAAATCATATGAAATATTTATAACCTTGAAATCATTGTTAAAAGCTTCGAGTGTAAACACAATACCTAAAACCCAAACTAATATTGTAATAGGCCTATATAAAGAATTAATTACACAATCATCCCATATATTACTAGTCTTGCTTGAGTGTCTTTTTAATGTATTTAGTATTATTCTAGTGGATATATTAATAACAATAATTATTGATATTATAAGTATAAATTTAATCAGCCAATGATCTAAGCTATATTCTTGAAGAAAATTTTCCATTTTTTATAAATTAATTTCTATTTGTTTTTTTTCTGTTATTCTATTTAGACTTTCTAATATAGATAATCTTCTTTTATTTTTCTGAAAATCACCTTCTATTTCATTACCATTATTAAATTTCATCAGCTTATCGCTTGCTTCAATATTATTTTCAATAATTAAATTATCTAAAATACTTATCACTTTATTTCTATTGTTACAAATAAAAACACAATCACAACCTACTTCGATTGATTTTAATACATTATCCTCTATTTCGCCAAATTCGTTTAATGCCAACATATTTAAATCATCTGAAAATATAACACCTTTAAATCTTAAGTCATTTCTCAATATTTGTAACCATTTTTTAGAAAGTGTGGGCGGAAAACTATCAATATTTTTATATAAAACATGCGAAGTCATTATGCCCTCAATTTTTGAGTCTATTGCGCCCTTATAAGGCATTAAATCGTCCTTAAATATAGTTTTAATATCTCTGTTATCTATTGGTAGTTCTAAATGGGAATCCGTCTTAGCATATCCGTGACCGGGATAGTGCTTGCATATACTTGAAATACCGCTTTCTTTTGCACCCTCTATAAATAATCGTGACAAAATAGCAACTTCTTTAGGTTTATCAGAAAAACATCTTTTTTCCATAACATTACTTCGTTCATAATTTATATCTAAGACTGGAGCTGTATTTACATTAACTCCAATATTTCTTAGCTCATATCCTATTAGCCACCCAAGTTTTTTTGAAAGACTAAGTGCTTCATTTAGATCAAATTTATATTTTTTTCCTAACAGTTCGATTGACGGAAGCATGGACATTCCTTTTTTAAATCTTTGAACTCTACCACCCTCTTGATCAGCATATATTAATAACGATGGTGATCTTAATGATTTAATTTTTTGCGTGAGTTCTATAATTTGCTCTACAGAATCAAAGTTTCTCGAAAATAAAATAACTCCTCCAATGTAAGGATGAGTTAATAAGTCGATATCTTCTTCCGTTAGCTCCGTTCCATCAATATCAACTATTAATTGCCCTAATTTCATAATATGTTTTTCCGTAATAAATAGATTTAAATTAATTTAAATCAATAAAATTATGTAAAAAATATTCATCTATTACATTAAAGATTATATAATACATATTAGTTTAAAACACTAAGGTATTAACTTATGAGTGATATCACTGTCAAAGAAATGGTTAAAAAAGCAAAAATTGGTCTTGATGAACTGAAAGTTGAAGAAGTTAAAGAAATGCTTAATTCAAATGATACTAATATAATTGATCTCAGAGATACGTCTGAATTAATCGAAAACGGCATAATTCCAGGTTCTATGCATACTTCTAGGGGGCACTTAGAGTTTTTTGCTGACCCTAAATGTGAGTACTATAAAGATTTTTTTGACAAAAATAAAAATCTAGTTTTATATTGCCATTCTGGCGCAAGATCTGCCCTTGCTTCGAAAACACTTAAAGATATGGGTTACTCTAAAGTAATGCACATAAAAGGTGGGTTTAAAGAATGGATGAAAAAAGTTGGAATAATCGACGATCATATCTAGCTTCTTCTGCAAGACAATAAAACACAATTAATGGAATGATTCTAAAAATTTAATCTTCAGTGTTGCTTTTTGTATTTTCAACTAATTTTTTATTAGTCTCAACGATTTGATCTAATTGTTCATTTAACGAGTCTAAACTTTTACTTATAGAAAACAAAATTAACATAATTACTATGCAAATTATGGTTAAGATTATCAACATCATTTATTCCTCCAGTCTATCTAAAATAATGGCGGAGAGTGAGGGATTCGAACCCCCGGAACCTTTCGGCTCAACGGTT
>CAJWIN010000002.1 GCA_913042035.1 uncultured Gammaproteobacteria bacterium
TGCGTGATCTATAGATTTGTAACTATAAACACAGAGAACTGGACCAAATATTTCTTTACAGCTAACTTCTGAGCTTTCTTTTGGATTTTTCAGAACTGTGCACTCATAAGTAGTTTTACTTTTAGAAATACCGCCGCATACTAATTCAGCACCATCTTTAATAGCGTTCTTGATAATTTTGTCAATTCTTTTTACCTCTGATGGTCTTATCAAAGGTCCGACATCTGTATTTATACTGCTTGGGTTACCAACTTTTATTTTTGAAATTGATTTTTTTGCAAGACCTATAAATTCATCAATTAAATCTTCGTGAATAATTACTTTTTGTACTGACACGCAAACTTGGCCAGCATGATAAAAAGCACCACGTAATATGGATGGTAAAAATTTTTTTAGATTTGTACCTTTATCTATTATTACGGATCCAATACCTCCATGCTCCATCGCACACTTTGCGCCTGGAGGCAGCATGGACTTTAATTTCCAACCAACATTTGAACTTCCAATAAAAGAAAAAAAAGAAATTCTTGGATCACCAACTATTTTTTGTGTAATTAAATGATTCTCAATATTAATCATTTGGCAAAATTCTTCTGGGAGTCCAGATTCTAATAATAATTTTATAAATTCATAACAAGTTGCGGGTGTATCTAAAGATGGTTTTATAATAACAGGACATCCTGCTGCGACGGCTGGTCCTACTTGATGTACAATTAAATTTAGTGGGTGATTAAAAGCACTAATTGCAAACACCGGGCCAATTGGGAACTTTCTTGTAAACGCTATCTTTTTAACCGAAGCATTATTAAGATTCATTGGAATTTCGGTTCCATGAGATTTTTTTAATGCTTCTGCGCATAATTCAAGACCATTTATTGCTCTTTCTACTTCTATTTTTGCGTCCTTTAGAGGCTTTCCTCCTTCTAATGCAATAATATCTGAGAATTTTTTAGAATTTTGTGAAAGCTTTTTTCGACATTTTGCTAAAATTTTTAATCTTTGAATTTTGCTTAGGTATTTTTCACTGCTCAAAAAAGCATTTGATGAAATATTTAGAATATTATTAATTTCTTTTTTTCCAATACACTCTATCTTCCCTATTTTCTTTAAATCCCACGGAGAGATCAAATCGACGTACTTTGGATTAGTTATTTTTACAGGCGAAATATTTTTAATTTCTTTAGATGTCATATGTTTTCTCTAATGTATCCAGAAAATTTGTCAGTTTTCCATTTTCTGAATAATCTATTGGGATAACAAACAGTGTAGGACCTTCAAGATCATTAGTTTCATTTAATCTTTTTGTTATATTTATACTATCGTCTTCATATATATAATTCCAATCAAATGATTTAGCTAAGTTCTCCCAATCAGGATTATCGAAATCAAGTTCTGTAGATTTTCCAAACTGTGCTTCTTGTTTCCATTTTATTAGTCCATACGATTTATCTTCCCATATTATTACTACAAAATTTGAATTCAATCGCTTTGCAGTTTCCATTTCCTGAAGATTCATTAGAAATCCAGCATCACCGCAAATAGAAAATATTTTTTTCTTTTTATTTATTAGTGAAGCTGATATTAATGCTGGCAAGGCATAACCCATGGAACAAAATCCATTCGGAATTATGCAAGTATTTGGTTCATAACATGGGTAATTTCTAGCTATCCACATTTTATGAGCACCTACATCAGATATCAAAATATCATCTTTGTCCAGAAAATTTCTCAAGTCATAAAGAAATTTTTGCGGTTTAATGAGGCCTTTTTGATTATCATCCCTAAATTTTTCATTATCTATTTTTAGATTTTCTCTTAATTTCTTTACATATTTTAAGTCGTAAGCTTTTATTCCCTCCTTATCAATTATTTTATTTAATACTGATAAAGAATTTGCTAAATCTCCAACTATTTCTACATTCGGTATATAATATTCATCTATTTCAGCTGCTTCGAAATCTATATGTATTAGCTTTGCCTTTGAATTTCTATTCCATAACTTAGGGTGATACTCGACCATGTCATAGCCCAAAGTTATAACTAAATCAGAGTTTTTTATTGCGATATCTCCATAGTCAATCGCTCCTAATCCTACTGTTGACAAACAATAGTCAGAATTGCAATCAACTGCTCCCTTCCCCATGAATGTGGTAACTACTGGTATATTTGTTCTTTCACAAAATTCTCTTAGCTGTCGAGAAGATCTCTTCCTTATGGCTCCATTGCCAGCGATAAGTATTGGGGATTTTGCTTCCGTCATAAGTTTAAATGCTTTGTATATAACATCATCTTCAGCGATAGATCTTCTATAAGGATAAGATTTCAGTGGTTTAACCTTAACATTTAACTTTGCTATATCTTCAGGTAATTCAATGTGAACTGCTCCTGGTTTTTCCAAAGTAGCAAGCCTTACAGCTTTCCTTACAATTTCAGGTATTGTGTTAGGATTTCTAACTGATGTAGTCCATTTCGTGACAGACTTAAACATATTACATACATCCATGATTTGGTGAGACTCTTTGTGAAGTCTGTCTGATGAACCCTGCCCAGTTATAACTAAAACTGGAGAATGATCCATATTCGCATCTGCTACTCCAGTTAGCAGATTTGTAGCACCAGGACCTAGGGTGCTGAGACAACATGACAACTTTCCTGTTAATTTACCATAAGATTCGGCCATAAAAGCCGCGCCCTGCTCATGCCTTGTTAATATAAATTTAATTTTCTTTGATTCATGAAGAGACATTAGAAAATCTGCATTTTCCTCTCCGGGAACACCAAAAATATACTCAATACCTTCGTTTTCAAGACACTTTACAAATAAATCAGAAGTCTTCATATTCATCCATAATATATAAAAAGGTTACATATAGTATAATGAATTTATGATTAATATGAACAAAAAAATAAACAACTTACTGCTGATAATTATGTGTGCATGTTTCATAATATCTTGCGACCAAAATGTTGGCAAAAGGGACATAGAAAATAATAATATCTCCACAAAAATAAAAAATGATGAAAAATAATAATATTGAAAATTATATTAATAATAAATTTAATAAAAATGAAAATTTTAAAATAGAAGAAATTAAAGGAGATGCTAGCAATAGAAAATACTATAGAGCAAAATCAGGAAAAAGAAAATTTATTTTGATGGATAGTAGCTTAGAAAAAAGAAATTTTAATAATTTTTTAAAATTTTCAAGTATTTATTCCAAGAACAAGATACTAATTCCAAAAATTTTTAAAAAAGATTTGAATAAAAAAATTATTTTTTTAGAAGATTTAGGAGAAAATTTAATATTTAATAAAATTAATACAAAAAGTTCTTTTAAAATATATGAAAAATCAATTCTTAATATATTAAATATTCAAAAAATACGAGAAAAGAATATAAAAAATTATCTACATAAGAAGTACCTTGATGAAAGTTATTTATTTATAGATTGGGTCCTTAAAGAATTTTTAAAAATGAATATTTCAAATGCTGATAATAAAAAACTAAAAAAATCTATAAAATTTATCATAGATAATATGAATCATAATACTAATGTCCTTGTGCATAGAGATTATCACTCAAAAAATATATTTTATAAGAATAAAAAGATTACCATTATTGATTATCAAGATAGTGTTTACGGCTCTCCATTATATGACCTTGTTTCTCTATTAAATGATTGTTATAAAGATATTGATGTTAAGAGTAAAAATAAATTAATTGAGATTTTCTTTAATAAATTCAATGAAAATAATTCTTTTACTTTCTCCATGGATGAATTCTTACATAACTTTTATTTACTTACTGCTCAGAGACATTTAAAAGCATCAGGTATATTTTGTAGATTAAGTGTCAGAAACAAAAGACATAATTATTTGCAACATCTAGAGAGAACATTAAATTATATAGTTAATGCTTCATCCTATTATGGTAGTCTAGATATTATTAATACTTACGTTAAAGAGGTTTTAAATTTATTAGATGAAAGCAATTATTCTCGCCGCTGGTAAAGGAAAACGTTTTGGAGAAATAACAAAAATTACCCCAAAGCCTTTGATAAAACTTGGAGATATTACTCTCATAGAACACAATATTTTACTTTTAAAAAAAAATGGATTTAATGAGATAATTATTAATGTTTCGCACCTTTCAGATTTAATAATTGATTTTTTAGGTAATGGTTCAAAGTACGGAGTAAATATTAGTTACTCCGTTGAGAAGCCAGAACCACTTGAAACAGGTGGTGGAATAATAAAAGCTTTGCAGTTTTTTGAAAATAAACCATTCCTTGTTATTAATGCAGATATTTATACAGACTGCAAATTATCAAAAATTAAAATAAGTGATAGTGATTTTGCATCCTTAATCATGGTTACTAATCCACAACATAATATCAAAGGAGATTTTTCAATCCTAAAAAACAGAATAGTATTAAATAATAAAGATAATATGACATATTCTGGAATTGGTATTTTTAAACCAGAATTTTTTAAAGATTGCAGTGTTAAAAAGTGTAAATTAATAGATATATTAATTGGACATATAAAAAATGACAAAGTTTCGGGATATTTTCATAAAGGTATATGGCATGATGTTGGCGACGTTGAAAAATTAAAAGAAGTAAAAAATTTATTTTTTGATAATTAATTTCCAGCTACTACTTTTTTTTATAATATTTAAGGCATCTTTCAATAATTTCTTTCCTGGTTCTTTTTTATACCATGTAGATAAACCAGAAGGATGAGGTAAGGCAACTATATCTGAATTCACACCATTTAATTGATACTTTATTTTTTTTCCCACAACATCATTTAATTTTGAAAATGTTATAAATTGGGAAATTGCTAGTTTGCCAACGGGTATAATTAACTTTGGCTTAAGAAAATTTAGCTCATAATCTAACCATTTAGAACATTTTTTTATTTCATAATCAGATGGAACTCTATCCCCAGCTCCTGACGGATTTTTCCCAGGATAGCATCTGCATACTGCGGCCATATATACATTCTCTCTAAATTTTTCCTCGTCAACCCCGATTGAATAAAACCACTTAAACATATTTTTTCCTGCTGTCCATGCAAATGGTTTTTTTATCTCTCCTTCTTTAATTCCTGGCGCTTGTCCAATTAAAATTATTTTAGATTTTACAGGATTGCCAATGATAGGTTTCCCAACCATATCTTTACAGTTGCTGCATTTAATAAGATTTTGTTGGTGTTGAATTAGAACTTCCACTTAATTTATTTTTTCAGTGAAGATTTTATAGAGTTTACTTGTAATATAACCACATTCTGCATTGTTAATTTCTTTATTATTTATATGTGTGATAGGAAGTATGCCTTGAGTTGAGTTCGTAATAAATATTTCATCAGCATCTAACAATTCTTCTTCGCTAAAATTTTCTTCTCTGACGTCATAATCACTGTCTTTAATGACACTATTTATTACAAAAGATCTTGTGACCCCTGGTAAAATAAGATTACTTTCTGGTGATGTTTTAATGGTGTTATTTTTTATTATAAAAACATTACTTGAACATCCCTCGGTGACAATACCATCCCTCAACAATATAGCTTCAAAGGCACCTTGCTTATGAGCTATAGTCTTAGCATAAGAATTATACAGTAAGGATATTGATTTTATATCACAATTCATCCATCTTTTATCATCCATGATAATTGATTTTTTACCTATTATATTATTATCCTTGAGATTTTTTATTTTTGAATAAAACATAGTTACACATGTTTTATAATTTTTTGTAGCAGCATGTTCTCGTAAAATATTATCATCAAAATTTTCGGGGATGCCTCTTGTTACCTGAATATATAAATAAAAATTTTCAAATATACAAGTTTTTACAAAGTTCTCAATATCATTAACCCATTTATCTTCGCTATATGGATTATTAATTTCGACCATTCTTAGACTTTTCTGCAATCTAGAATAATGATCGTCAAATAAGAATGGTTTTTTATCAAAATAAGGTATTAATTCATAAATTCCATCAGAGAAAAGGTACCCTCTGTCAAATATAGAAACTTTAGCATTTTCAGCGTCATAGATTTTTTCATTTATATAAACTTTATTTTTCAATTTACTCTTCTATAAAAAAGTTTGCGATGAAATCATATGTTTTTCTATATAAATTTCCTTCTTCGATTCTCTTGAGAGCATATATCTTTTCTGTTGAAATGACTTTGTCATTTTTAATAAAATCAATTGTGCCTAAAACTTGATTTAAACGAATTGGAGCTTCTATTTTAGCTAATAAGTTTAACTTTGGAGTGATTTTACTATCGTCATGTTTTAGTGTAGTTATAAATATATCTTTATTAAAACCTATATCAATGTATTTTTCTTCTCCATTCCATATTCTTTCCTTAGCTATTATCTTATTTTTCTTAAAATATACTTCTGTAATAAAATTTCTAAAACCGTATTTAAATAGTGTTTTCGTATATTTAAACCTTAATTTAGAACTGTTGGCACCAAAAATTACGGAAACTAATCTTGTTCCATCTTTTTCTGCTGAAGCTGAAAGACAGTAACCTGCTGAACTTGTATGTCCAGTTTTTATTCCATCTGCATAATCATAAGTTTTTAATAGCCTATTTCTATTTGGCTGCCTGATATTGTTGTATGTAAAAGTATCTTGCGAGAATCTTTTATACTGCTGAGGAAAATCGTTAATTAAATTCTGAGATAAAATTGCAAGGTCTCTTGCGGTTGTGTAATGATCCTTGTTAGGCATCCCTGTAACGTTTGTAAAATTTGTATTACTTAGTCCCATATCTTTAGCTAACTTATTTAACATTGTTACAAAAAACTCCTCACCACCTGCTATATGTTCTGCTAAAGCAACACTAGCATCATTTCCTGATTGAACAATTACCCCTTGAATTAGATCTTTTATTTGAACTTTTTTTCCAACTTCAATGAACATTCTAGATCCAATCATCTTCCATGCTTTTTTACTTACCGTGGTGTAGTCATCTTCACTAATATACTTAGATTTCAATGACTTAAAAACTAAATACAATGTTGCGATTTTGGTAAGGCTTGCTGGTTCAACTTTTTTATCAAGATTTTTCCCAGCTATAATTGAACCTGTTTTTACATCCATAAGTGCATAACTAGACACTTCCAAGCTTGGTACTGCAAAAGAGTATTGATTTTCAGCGTACGCAAATTTATTGAATAAGAATAATATAAAAATTAATAATATTATATTTTTTTTCATTGCTTTTCCTTGATGATTTTTTTATTCAAAATTATTGTATCATTTTGAATATCAATTATAAATTAATATTCGATAGTAAAATTATTTAACGTTAATAGATTCAACAAGTACAGTTGCAATTCCTTTATCTACGATATTAAGTTCTTTTGCTGCCGCATATGATAAATCTATAATTCTACCTTTTTTAAATGGCCCCCTATCATTAACTCTAACTATTAAAGACTTATTATTACTTAAGTTTGTAACTCTTACATAACATGGTATTGGCAAGCTTTTATGTGCTGCGGTAATGCCGTACATATCATAGACTTCTCTTGTTGAGGTTAACTTACCATGAAACTTTTTCCCATACCAAGACGCTATTCCTTCCTCTGAATAACCTATATGGGTTTTTAATGTATAGTATTTTATACCAAAAACTTTATAAGATTTAGGATTCCCATATTTACTATATTTTTCTTTTTTTGGTATTACTTCTTGAACTTGATATTTTTTTTTATATTTATTTCTAACATCTTTTTTAATTACAGTGCAACTGGCTAATACTAGCGAAAATACTAGAATTATATTAAAAAATTTCATTTTCTTCAGCAATTCTTTCACTTAATTGAGAGACAACCATTGCGTAAAATGTACTAGGATTATATGACATAATTACTTTAAAATTTTTATATCCTAATTTATATTTTTTATTTTTTTTACTAAGAAGAATTAAGTATTTTTTACCTGTTTCTAATTCTTTTTTAATAATAATTTTTTTTAATTTACTGTCAGTTATTGGGACTGTTTTAACATCCCCATTTTTAAAAATTTCATCCTCATACGAACCTTTTATTTTTATATTTGAATATATATTTCTACTCTTTTGCCAGCCTTTTCTAATTAGGTAATTTGCTATACTTGCGTATATATCATATTTATCATTCCATAAGTCTACTTTTCCATCTTCATTATAATCAACACCAAGTTTTATATAGCTTTCAGGCATAAATTGCGGCGCACCCATAGCACCAGCATACGACCCATATAAATTTTGATAGTTGAGATTGTTATCATATGTTAGCAGTATGAAATAAATTAATTGTGCTTTGAAGAATTTAGATCTTCTTGGATGCTTTAATGCTAATGTACCTAGTGAATCTAAAACTTTAACTTTCCCGGTGCCTTTTCCATAATTTGTCTCAACGCCTAAAAATGCAACTATAACTTCTGAGGGTATGCCATATTTATTCTCTATTTCTTTTAATATTTTATGATTTTTTTTATGATATTTTATACCTGCATTAACCCTACTTTTTGTAATAAAAATACTTCTATATCTTTCCCATGTAGCTTTCCTTTCAACCGCGTTGCTCATTGAATCTAACGTTTTTTGTCTAAACTTAATTGAATTTAGGACCTCACTTGCATATTTATGGTCTACGTTATATTTATTTATTAAAATTGATTTAATCTCTTTAATTTCTTTGGAATATTTAGCTAAGACAGGATTATTATTGGATAAAACAGGTTCAGCTAATGAAAATATAAAAAAAAGTAAGATAAAATTCTTGAGCAAATTTTGAATCATTTAGCTTCTCCTATTTATTGAGAATATTATACCAAAAGCTATAAAAATTGATAATAAAGAACTTCCGCCTAAGCTTATTAGAGGAAGTGTTACTCCAACTACTGGCAAAAGTCCAATAGCCATAGATATATTTGTAATTATTAATAACATAAATATCATAGTTATACTTCCAGCAAGAATTTTTGAGAAATAGTTTTTCGCTTTATAAGTTATGTGTAAACAACGTAATACAATTATTGAATATGCTAATAATAAAATCATAACACCAAAAAAACCAAATTCTTCCGAGAAAACTGCAAATATAAAATCTGTTCCTCTCTCTGGCAGAAACTCTAATTGGGATTGTGTGCCATTTAAAAAACCTTTACCAAAAAAACCTCCTGAACCCACAGCAATTTTTGATTGAATGATATGATACCCCGTACCAAGTGGATCTAATGATGGGTCAATTAAAGTCATGATTCTTTGCTTCTGATATGGCAGTAAAAGAAACTTCCACATTATTGGAACTGCAATAAAAAATGAGCTAAAAATATAAATAATATATTTTTGGCTAATTCCCCCTAAAAAAATTGTTACTACTCCGCAAAGTAATATTATTAAAGAGGTACCAAGATCGGGTTGCTTAATAACGAATAGAATTGGTAATAATATAATAGAAAAACATACTAAAATTTTTTTAAGATTAATTTCTTTTTCATCGGATAAAGATAAATACCAAGCTAGCATCATTGGTACTATAATTTTTACGACTTCGGATACTTGAAAAGAAAATCCCATTATAACAATCCATCTTTGAGCTCCTTTTATATCTTTGCCCCATAATAGAGTAAAGACTAAAAACAAAAGACACAATATATATAAATACGGGGACAAACTTTTTAGCTTATTAATATCAATGTAACTAATAACAAGCATTAAAGAAAAACAAAAAAATAATCTTATACTTTGTCTGAATAACAAATCTATATCTTGATTAGTAGCACTATAAAGCAATACTAGACCAAATAAGGATAAAAATGTGATAAATATAAATAATGTATTATCTGTTATTGCAAAAATTTTACTCATAATCAATATTCTTTTCTTATTTCATCCAAATAATAATTAATAATTTCGTTACTAATAGGAGCAGCATACTTACTACCGCTTCCAACATTCTCAAGTACAGTTATTATAACAATCTTCGGATCGTCTTTTGGTGCAAAACCAATATAAAGCGAATGATCTTTTAAATGATCTGGTAAATTTTCTTTTTCTCTTTCGTCGGTCTCCTGCGACAGTGAATAAACTTGAACTGTTCCAGTTTTCCCTGAAATATTATTTTTTTTATTTTTTGTTGTCCAAAAAGCAGTTCCATTTTTCTCATTTACTACTTTATACATACTTTCATTAATTACTTCCCACCAATCATCATCAATATCATTTTTTAGAAAATTTTCTTTTTCTAATAATTTCTCATCTTTTTCCCTTCCTATATTCTTATTTAATTTTGGTATTACTATTAACCCTTTATTTGCAATTATACTGGCTGCATATAATAGTTGAATTGGTGTTGTCAAAAAATAACCTTGCCCAATTCCAGTTATTACTGTATCACCCTCGGTCCATTTATTTCCTACATTTTTTAATTTCCATTTTGGTGAAGGCAATACTCCTTTTGATTCAAAAGGCATATCAATTCCAGTTCTTTGCCCAAAAGAAAATTTTCTAAAAAATGAAGATATTTCATTTATGCCAAGATTTTTAGCCAGCATATAAAAATATACATCGCAAGATTGCACTATTGCTTTTTCTAAATTTACTACACCGTGTCCTTCCGGCTTCCAATCTCTATATCTTCTAGTGCTACTTGGTAATTTAAAAAAAGGTCCGGCATAAAACTCTGTTTCTGGCTTGATAATCTTATTTTGAAGTCCATTTAATGCTATTAAAGGTTTTATGGTTGAGCCCGGAGAATACAAACCATTGATAGCCCTATTGAACATAGGACTTTTAAGTTTTTTTATTTCATTATTATAACTATTATAATTCCTCAATCTTTTGTTAGGATCAATTGCAGGAACACTTATCATGCCTAATATTTCTCCAGTTTTAGGATCCATAGCTATAGATGATCCTGAATAACCCATTAATTTTGAATACATATATTTTTGCAATTTAATGTCAATTGTTAAATGAACATCATTACCTGGGATAGAACGTTTTTCGCTTATGTCTCTAATTTGTCTACCTTTAGCATTTATTTCAACAGTCTTATATCCTTTTTGCCCAAAAAGAATATTTTCATAATACTTTTCTATACCAGTTTTCCCAATATATTTAATGCTTTTATATTTTTTTTTATCTATTGAAGCTAAGTCATTAGTATCGATGTAACCAATGTTTCCTATTACATGGCTTGTAACTTCTTTATAAGGATATTTTCTTAATAAACTTGCGGTGACGTCTAATCCATCATATTTATATCTAATTGATAAAACTTTTGCGACTTCAACATCTGTTAAATTTGTTTTTAAAATAAGTGAATTACGATGAGAATAATTTAATTTTTTATTATAAAAACTTTCAATCTCTTGCTTAGATAAAGAAATTTCTTTTTGAATACCGGAAATAATTTTTTTTATGTTCTTTGCGTCTTTTATATTTATTTCTATGGAATATAAAGAAGAATTGTCTGCTAGAACAGTATTATTTCTATCATAAATTATCCCTCTTCTTGGAGGTGTCTCTATATATTTTATTCTATTAGTTTCTGACAATGTATCAAAATGATCAAAACTTACAACTTGCAGGAAATATAAACGAACAATTAAAAGTACTGTTAATATGGAAAAAATAATTATTAAAATATGTAATCGTCTGTGGAGTAGCTTTTCGGAACTTACTCTGCTTAGATCTAAAAATGATTTTCTCAATATATTACCTCTATCAATTATACGAAATTATTAAAAATTAATTTTTTATTTTTTTAATAACCAACTCTTTTAAATCATCCATAATTAAGTAAAAACATGGTAAAACTATTAATATTAATATTGTAGCAAATAACAGACCAAAACCTAGGCTAACTGCCATAGGGGAAAGAAACTTTGTTTGTCCAGTAGCAAAAAATATTAGTGGTGAGATACCTAAAAATGTAGTGACCGAAGTCAAAATAATTGGTCTAGCTCTTACATTACATGCCTCTAGTGTAGCTTTTATTCTATCTTTTCCATCAGATCTCAACTTTTTTAAAAAATCTATCAATATTAAAGAGTCATTAACAACTATACCTATTAATGCTAGAAGTCCTATTACTGACAAAAATTGTAAATTATAACCAAATAATATATGTCCTAAAATTACACCTACTACAGCAAATGGTATAGAAAAAATTACTACAAGTGGATCAATAATAGTTTTAAATAATACAGCTAGTATAAAAAATATAATAGCTAAAGATATAAATGCTGTTTTCTTCATATCAGCAAAATTTTCTCTACTTCTTTTCTTGCTACCAAGATACATATAATCATAATTAGGGTCTTGATTAAAAATTTCTCCATATTTTCTATCAAATATGTCAGTAACTTCAAGTGGGGTTATAATGTTAGGATCTACATCAGCACTTATTTTGGCTAGCCTTTGACCGTCTCTTCTTCTAACTGTATTCATTCCACGCGACACCTCTATATCTGCTACTTCAGCCAAATAGATAGTTTTTCCAGATTCCAAAACTATAGGCAGTTGATAAAGTTTACTACTATCATTTCTATATTTTTCTGAATATATTAATCTTACTGGTACCCTCTCACCTTCTAAATTAAAGTAAGCTGTTTCTAAACCTAAGAAACCTGTTCTTACAGATTCAGCAATATCTGCTTGACTCAAGCCTAACTCTTTACCTCGATTATTTATTTTATATTTGAATTCAACTTTTCCGGGATCTTGATCTTGCTCAACATCTTTTACTCCCTCGATACTAGATAGAAAGCCTTCTATTTCTTTTGCGTATTTTGTTAGTATTCTTTGGTCCTGTCCAGTTACACCAACAACTATATCTGATCCTCCTGGCCCACCTGAAACCTTCTTAATTGATAATTTTTGCATCCCGGGTATTGAAGGAAGTTTATCTCTTAAGGAATTAATTATCTCTTGTTCGCTCCTATCTCTTTCACCATAGCTATCAAAAGACATATTAAATAGTGGCGTTACTACATAATCCACAAAACCTTGTGGACTTTCTTTCTTTAAGCTAACAACTATTTGTATATACTGACTTCCTAAATCAAATCTACTAAAGTCCTTAAAACTTACACCAACATTTGTATAAAGGGACTCTAACTCGGAATCTTTTAATTCTGACAAGATAATTTCTTCCATCTTGATAGCTAATCTTTCACTATCTTTTACGCTACTCGTGACAGATGCTTCAGCATTTATGAAAAAAGCCCCGCTATCAACTTTACCAAATTGATAGTAAGGTATTCTTGTAACTGCAAAGGTAATAATGACGCATAAAATTCCTACTGTAATACTAGACACTAAATATCTATTTTTAATGCAAATACTTAGATACTTATCATAAAAAAATAAGACTTTTTTCCATTTTTCTTTGTTAGCATTAGTTTTTTTTGATTTTCTTAGGAAGCTAGCACAATGCGAAGGTAAGATTATGAATGCTTCCATCAATGAACCTAATAAAGCAACAGTTACAACTAGTGGAATAACTTCAATAAACTTTCCAAGAGTTCCAGAAATACTAAGCATAGGCAGAAATGCCGCTATTGTAGTAAACGTTGATGCAACAATTGGCCAAAAAACTTCTCTTGCGCCAATTTTTGATGCTGCAATTGGCTCCATACCATTCTCTATATGTCTATATGTATTTTCTGTAACAATGATTGCATCATCTACCACCATTCCTAAAGCAACTAGGAATGCGAATAATGAAACCATATTTATAGTGAAGCCAAAAATAAACATACCAAATGCTGCAACCAAAAACGACACAGGGATTCCAAATGCTGTAATAAAAGCAACTCTAGAATTTAGAAAAAAATACAATGAAAGGAGTAATAAAGATAGACCTATAACTCCTGAAGATTTGACAGTATCAAGTCTAGTTTTTACATTTAATGAAAAATCACTAAAAGCTCTTACTTCTAAACCTGATGGTAAAGAATAATTCTGTACAATTTTTCTAACATTTTTAGAGACATCAAATACTGAAGCATCTGCAGTTTTAGTTACAGACATGTTAACGGCTTTTTTTCCGTTAAATCTCCCTAAAGAATCTTCTTCTTCTAACCTTTGCTCAACAGAAGCAACTTCTTTTAATAAAAGTTGTCCGCCAATTTCATTATTTCTTAATGTAATATTTTCTATCGAATTAATTGACGAAGAGCCTAAACCTCTTAAAAGAATATCACCTTCCGTTGCCTTTACAGATCCGCCAGGAAGATCTCTTATATTATTTTTTAAAGCATAAACAATCTCTTTTGTAGAAATATTTTTTGCAGAAATTACTGAAGGATCAATTATAACCCAGATTTCGTCATCTCTATTTCCTGCAATACCCACACCAGCAACACCATCGAGCTGCATTATCTTTTGTTTTATATTTTTTGCGTTGTTAAATAAAAGACTTTGTCTTGTTTCACCATATACACTTACACTGATAACAGGAAATCTAGTTTTTACTCTTGATATTTCTGGCTCTTCAGCCTCTTCAGGAAATCCATCAATAGCGTCAGCAAGATCTCTTACTGTTCTTAATAATTCATCAACATCTGCTTGTGGTTTTAACCTAAGAGTAATAGCCGAAACTCCTTCTGAACTCTTAGAGTAATAAAAATCAATATCTTGAAGATTATCTAAAGTATCTTCTAAAGGAATTGTTACTTGTTTTTCTACTTCTTCAGGAGAGGCTCCATCGTATTGTGTAATAATTTTAATAGAGTCTTTTTCTACAACAGGAAACATTTCTTCTGGCATAGACTGCCAAGATAGTATTCCAATAACAATGACTAAAAATAAAAATAAATTTACAACCAATGGGTTTTTTATTGAATAATCAATCATAGTTTTAAAATTATTTAGATATTAAAATATCTTGGCCTTCGGCTAAAGAAGAAATATCTTTTGTAACAATTAAATCATTTGACTTTACATTACCACCTATAACATAGATTTCGTCAAATCTTGCTAAAAGTTTTACCTCTCTTTTTTCTAATTTTTTATTATTAACAATAAAAATAAATTTTTTTCCATTATCGCTCAAAACTGACGAAACAGGAACTCCAAAACTTTTGTTAATTTTTGGTAACACAAATTTTGCACTTGCAAGCATTCCTGATCTTAATTTTTCATCTTTTATTCTTATTCTCAATAAATGAGTATAAGTTTGTAAACTTGGGCTTGTTTGAAATGATATTAGTTTTCCCTCTGATATAAAATTATTTGAGGTTACTTCTATAATCATATTTAATTTTAATGCATCAATTACATCTCCCCTAACCTCTACATATAGATCAAGGCTTGATGCGTCAATTAGATTGGCCACAACTATATTTGGACTAACAGTATCTCCTTCTTCGATATTTAATTCGTTAATTACTCCAGAAAATTTTGCTTTTATAAATGTTTTCTGATAATCCTGTTGGCTTCTATACATTGATGATTCTAATTCTATTTGTTTTTGTATTGTTTTGTCATATTGTGACTTGGATAGTAAAGATTTTTTGTCTAAAATTGCCATTCTTTCAACTTCTTTTGTTTGTAACTCATAATTTTTTTTAGCTAATTCATATAATTTTTTATATATATAATATTCTTCTAAAATAAGAATTGTTTGCCCTGATTTTACTAATTCTCCAGGCTGAATAAGCTTTTTGGCTAGCCTGCCATTAATTTCAAATTTTAATTCTGCTTTTTTAGATGGCTCTAGTCTCCCAGTATAATTAACGACAGGGGCTATATCTTCAATTTTTAGCTTCATTACATCTACGACTACTGGTATTGGCCTATTTACGTTAGCTTCTGGTTCCGGTTGAAAAATAACTAAAAAAATAGAAATAGAAATAAATACCCCTAGCGCCAACATACTTAGTTGTGCTTGATTCCTAAAGTATTTATAACTCTTAAATTTGGCCAAAATATCCTCTTTTAGGTTAATATATTCAGTCATTATCTCAAATTTTTACTATATAATATATGTTATATGAAAAATTCGATTAAGATTATATTTTGTGTTTTTGTGCTACTAAATAGTAGTTCTTATGCCGAAAACACTGATAAACTTGAAGAGAGAGATTTCTTCTGTTGCTCTATATATGACCTATACAAAACCGATTCTACAAAAAATAATAATAAAACTATCAAAAAAGATATTTTCTCTACTAAGAGTAAAATTGAAGATAAGAGTAAAATTGAAGATATAAAAATTAGTAAAACTAGTGCAAATGAAATAGATATAATAAATAGTACAGTTAAACCTTTTGATGAAGAAAACAATATAGTAAACGATCAACAAAAAACAGAAAATAATATTTTTTCTAAAAAATCTCAAGACCATATTGAAGTTGAAGCTGATGAATCTTATTGGCACGAAAAAAAACAGCTAACAATACTTCAAGGTGATACAAAAATTATCAGAGGAAATGAAACCATAAAAAGTGAGTTAACTAATTACTTACAAAATGAAAATAGGGCTAGATTAAGCGGTAATGTTCAATACAATGCTGATGGAATAGAAGTAAATGCACCTTATGCAGAGTACGATACAAAAGAAGCAAGAACAGATTTTATTTCGCCAAAATATAAGTATTCATCTTTAAATATAACAGGAAAAGCTCGGTATGGTGTTAGGTTAAAAAATAAGAAAATGTTCTTAAAAAACTCTAGTTACACAACATGTGATCTTATTAATCCTGATTGGAATTTAATTAGTAAAACTACCGAATTAGATTTTGAAAAAGGTGTTGGAACCGGCAAAAATGTTTTTGTCACAGTGCGAGGGGTTCCAGTTTTTTTCACTCCCTACATGAGATTTTCTCTTGATGAACAAAGAAAAACAGGTTTTCTCGTTCCAGAATGGTCAGGTAGCTGGACAAAAGGCCCTGATGTATTCACACCTTTTTATTGGAATATAGCTCCAAATATGGATATGTTGATTGAGCCGTCATATATTCAAGATAGAGGAAGTCAAATAGAAACTACTTTCAGATATTTAGAAAATAAATTTGATGGTGCAGTTCATATTTCATATTTAGGTGACGATTCTGAATATGTGGATGATAGATATAGAGTTTTAATTGATCATAAACACCAAGTAAATCAAAACTTATTTATAGGCGCACACTATGAAAAGATATCTGATAAAGATTACTATGATGATTTTGGGGCAGGAATTGCTGGCGTAAGCACAACTTATGGCACTAGATATTTTGAAACAATATATAAATATAATGATTGGAATGTAGAAGGAATTTTCTTAGGGTATCAAACATTCGATAAATCAATATCAGCAGAATCAGAACCTTATGATATTTTACCTAAATTAAAAATTACTAAAAGATGGGATAGAGATATTGCCAATTTTGATATTAGAACATCCATAGCGAAATGGGATCATGATTATAAAACAAAAGTTGATGGCACTAGAGCAGATATTCAATTTGGTATTGACAGAACTTTTTTAATGAAAGGTATAGAAATAATGCCTAGATTAAAGTTACAACATACACATTATAATTTAGATAATCAAACTGCAGGCTTATCATCAAGTCCGAGTAAAACTATACCAATATTTAGTTTAAATAGTGAGATGGTCTTTTCAAAAAAGATTCAGGGTACTGATCTAGCGCACCAAATTAAACCTAGATTATTTTATTTATATGCACAAAAACAAAATCAAGATGACATTCCAATATTTGATACAGGATTAAATACGTTTTCCTATGCTCAAATGTTTAGAGATAATAGGTTTTCTGGTGTTGATAGAACAAGTGATGCAAATCAATTATCAATTTCGCTTTCATCAAATTTTTATGATTTAGAAAATTTTAGGAATATTTTTAATATTAGTATTGGAAAAATAGTTTATTTTGAAGATAGGGATATATCTATCGATAACAACACAACCTACACTAAAGCTAATTCAAATTTAATTGCCGAAATGGAGTTTAAACCAACTGATAATATAAGTCTCATTTCTACTTTTTTATACGACACAAATGCTGATGACCAGAAAACACAAATTAATAATCATACATTCCAATTCAGGGGAGAGAAAAATAACATAATTAATGCAAGCTACAGGTATTCAAAAAATGACATAGCTCAAGGAGACATGAGTTTTGCTTGGTCAATAATGGATAATTTAAAAGTACTTGGACGATGGAATTATGATTTTAAAAACAATTTAAGTAATAATACTTCAGGAAACGATATAGAGACCTTAGCTGGCTTAGAGTATGAAAGCTGTTGTTGGAAAGCTAGATTGATTCAAAGAAGATATAAAATCAGTGCTGAAGAGTATGAAAAAGAAATACAATTTCAAATAATGTTAAAAGGCTTTACAGATGTTGGAACTCCTTTGGGTGACACTATTGCCTCAAGCATTAAAGGGTATGTCGACAAAGAATATTAAATATGAAATTTCCTACATTTATAATAATAACGTTATTATTTTTTTCTAATTCATTTGCAAAAATGTTAGACCAAGTAATTGTAATAATTGAGGATGACGTTATTACTCAGTCTGAATTTCAAGATAAGCTAAAGTTTATTATCAATCAATATAGAATTAGCGGTAACCCTCTCCCAAATGATAGAAGTTCTTTTAGGCAGCAAATCTTAGATGGCATGATAAATATTAGACTACAGGTTAATTACGCAAAGCAATTTGGTTTAAATATAGAGGAATGGATGATTGATAAAGCTATGGAGAATATGGCTAAAAGATCAGGTGTTTCGCTCACGGAATTTAGAGAAAAGATTATAAGTGAAGGCGTTGATTACAATATGTATAGAAATTTATTGAAAGAAGATCTTATTATTAGAGAAGTAAAAAGAAGAGTTGTTTCCCAACAAGTCAAGGTAAGTAAAAAAGAAATACAAGAATTTATTAAACACCAATCACATGTTTTCAAGGAAAATAATCAATATAAAATCTCAATGATTCTTGCTTCTATTTCTGAAAATCCATCAATTCAAGAAAAAACAGATGCAAAAAATAAAATCAAAATGGTAAGAGATAAATTTTCTAATGGTGAAAAATTCTCTGATTTAGCTAGAAATTATTCTGATAGTGGAAATGCACTTTCAGGTGGTGACCTTGGATGGAGAAGAATTACTGAAGTACCACAAATGTTCTTAGAAGAATTAGAAAATGTAAATTCTGGAAAAATAAGTAATATGATTGAAAATAATAATGGATATTATATTTTTTATCTAGAAGATAAAAAAGTAGTGGAAAATATAAAAATAGAGGAAAGAAAAGTAAGGCATATATTAATCAAAACTAATGCCATTGTTTCCGATGAAATGGCTGAAAACTTATTAGTAGAGCTAAAAAATAGAATAGAGAATGGTGAGCCTTTTTCTGATATTGCCAGGGCTCATTCAGAAGATACAATTTCTGCATCGTCTGGTGGGGACTTAGATTGGGCTGCATCAGGATCATATGTTCCAGAGTTTGAAGATAAAATAGATACTTTAGAGTTAAACAAAGTTAGTGAACCATTTTTGACTCAATTTGGTTGGCATATTTTAGAAGTTTTAGATAAACGAAACCAAGATAATACCGAAACTGTAAAAATGAATCTTGCAAAAAGATACATTACTTCTAGTAGAGCAGATGAAGTTGTTGATGCCTGGCTAATAAAGCTAAAAGAAAAAAATTATATTAAATATGTAACAGAAAACACTCAGAAAAAATCTATAAATAAAAAAAATAATAAAAAAATAAAAAAATCTTGGGACCCATTTTCCTAATGAAAAATATTCCAAAAATATTAGTAACTCCTGGAGAGCCTGCAGGTATTGGTTACGATATTCTTCTTGATCTTCCAAAAAAAAACTTTAAAGCAAATATAATTACTATAGCTAGTATTGAAATTTTGAAAGAAAGAGCAGATTTATTAGAAAAAAAAATAAACTTTATAAAAATAGATATAAATGACCTAAATTTTCCAAAAATATCAAAAAATGATATTTTGGTTCATGATTTAAAAAATACATGTAAAGTTCAAATTGGAAAACCTAATATTAAACATGTTCCTTTGATACTTAAATCACTTAATTTGGCAGTAGAAGCATGCCTTAAAAATATTGCTAATGCGGTTGTAACTGGTCCTGTTCAGAAAAGTATTATCATGAAACATGGAACAAACTTTTCTGGGCATACAGAGTATATTGCATCAAAAACAGGTGGTGAGCCAATAATGATGCTGCACACAGATAATTTAAAAGTAGCTTTATTGACAACACATATACCATTATTAGATGTACCTAAACTTATTACTAAAGAAAGACTAAAAATGTACATAAAAATTATTAGTAGTGAATTAAAAAATAAGTTTTCTATAGATAATCCACGAATAAGTATATGCGGGCTAAATCCACATGCTGGCGAAGATGGCTATATTGGAAATGAAGAAAAAAATATCATTATTCCGCTAGTAGAAGATATGAAAAAAGAAGGCTTTAATCTTGATGGGCCATTTTCTGCAGATACAATTTTTACAAAAGAAAATCAGGATATTATTTTAGCAATGTTTCACGACCAAGCTTTGCCAGTTATAAAAACCCTAGGCTTTGGAAATATTGTAAATACAACTTTAGGGCTTCCTATAATAAGAACATCCGTTGATCACGGAACTGCTCTAGACATTGCTGGAACAGGTAAAGCAAATTCTACTAGTTTGCTAGCAGCAATCAATTCATCAATAAATATTGTAAATTACAAAAATGACAGAAAAAATTATACCTAATAAAAGATTAGGTCAAAATTTTCTTATAAATAAATATACAATTAATACCCTTTTAGAAATAATTGATATTTCTAAGAATGATCTAATTATCGAAATAGGTCCTGGCCAAGGAGCTCTAACTAAGGAAATTTTAAAAAAAACTAATAATTATATTGGGATAGAAAAAGACAAGAAACTTTGTAAAGTACTCGAGAAAATTAGTGCAAAGAAATTAAATATTAGAAATGAAGATGTACTAAAGACTGATTTTAGTAAAATTTATAAAGAAAAATATAGAATAGTTGGAAATATCCCATACAATATATCAACTAAATTATTACTAAAATGCATTGAAAATAAAGATAATATTATAAATATTCATTTTATGATGCAGAAAGAATTTGTGGATAGAATTATATCAAATTGTGGTAATAAAACTTACGGAAGATTGTCAGTTTTGATGCAATTATTCTTTGTTTGCGAAAAATTTATTGATATTAATCCATCAGATTTCTATCCATCTCCAAAAGTATATTCTTCATTCCTGAAACTAACGCCTAGAAAAGAGAACTTATTAAATAAAAAAGAAATCGATGGATTTTTATCTTTTACGAAATCTATATTTAGCAAAAGAAGAAAGAAAATTAAAAACAGCTTAGATATAGAGTGTTTTGATTTATATGATAATATGGATAAAAGAGCTGAGCAACTAACAATAAATGAGATGATCAAACTATTTCGAGATATAAATAAAAGATGATGGAAAGTTTATACAAAATTGATATTAGTGTTAAGACTGAATATATAGAATATCAATCTGTGCCTAGTGAGGACAGGTTTGTTTTTTCTTACACTGTAAATATTACAAATGCTGGAAAAATACCGGCAAAACTAATTAGCAGACATTGGGTAATTACCGATGCAAACGGAAAAATTGAAGAAGTTAAAGGACTAGGAGTTATAGGAGAACAACCTAGATTATTAATGGGTGAATCATTTGAATATTCAAGTGGTACCATAATAAATACACCTGTTGGAACAATGCATGGAAAATATTCAATGATTGCAGACAATGGATACGAGTTTGACGCCCAAATACCTTTATTCTCACTAAATATTCCTAAAATTTTAAATTAAAATGTCTACCTATGCTATAGGCGATATTCAAGGCTGTTATAAAGAATTTAAAAAACTTCTAAAAGAAATAAAATTTAACAAAAATAAAGATACTTTATGGTTAGCTGGCGACTTGGTAAATAGAGGACCAAATTCTTTAGATGTAATTAAATATATTATGGATTTAGATTCAAAAGCAATATCGGTATTAGGAAATCACGACTTTTATTTACTAGCATCTTATTTTAAAGCTGCCCCTTGGCCCTATCAAAAAAATAATTTTGAAGATATTCTTTCAAATAAGAATTGTGATGAAATAATAAATTGGTTAAGACATAGGAAAATAGTCTTCGAAGATTCAAAACTAGGATATATTTTAGTACATGCAGGAATTTATCCCAAGTGGGGTATTAAAGAGATCTTATCCATGGCTTCATTAATAGAAGAAAAATTACGTGGAGAAGAGTGTAAAGATTTTATAGAAACATTATGGAGTAACAATCCCCTTACGTGGAACAAAAATTTAAGTATTAAAGAAAAAATGGTATTTTCTACAAATGTATTTACTAGAATGAGATATTTGAGAAAAGAAAACTTATCTCTCGAATTTGAAACAAAAATATGCCCAGATGATAATAAATCTGATTCGATCCTACCTTGGTATGATTTTGATAGTGATATTTATAATAGATATAAAATAATTACTGGCCATTGGTCAACACTAGGCTTTAAAGAGACAAAAAATGTTATCTCCATTGATACTGGATGTGTTTGGAAAAATAAACTTACTGCAATAAAAATTCTTAAGAATAGGAAAGTAGTAAAATATGATATTCAGTGCTAAGTATTTTTTAGATATACTTCAGACTGAAAATTATGCGTATTATTTTCATCTTTTATATAACTTTCAGAACTAATTTTATTCCAGCTGGAAAGATCAATATCAGGAAAGTATTTGTCACCAATAATTTCTTTATCTATTGTTGTTAGATAAATTTTATTTGCTTTATTTATTGTCTGACAATATATATCCTCCCCACCTATAATAAATACTTCATCCTCATCTTTTAAAAAATTTAATACCTCTTGCAAATTATTAAAAATTAATACATTTTTATCCACTAAATTCCTAGATAAAACAATATTTTTCCTATCTGGAAGTGGCCTGCCAATTGATTGATAAGTCAATCTTCCCATTACAACTGTTTTACCCATAGTAATTCTTTTAAAATTTTTTAAATCATTTGATAGATGCCATGGCATATCATTATCTCTGCCAATTACTCTATTTTTTGACATTGCAACGATGATAGATATATTCATACTGCTATGGCCCCACTTATGTGCGGGTGTGATTTGTAGTTTAAGACTTTGAAATCGTCATATTTAAATGAAAATATATCTTTAACTTCTCTATCTATTTTCAGATGCGGGAGGTCATATGGTTTTCTACCTATCTGTAATTTTGCCTGCTCAATATGATTATTATATAAATGCATATCACCAATGGTATAAATAAAATCTCCAACTGAATAATTGAGAACATGTGCAACCATATGAATTAATAAAGAGTAAGAGGCAATATTAAAAGGCACTCCTAGAAAAGCATCTGCACTCCTTTGATATAATTGACATGATAGTTTCTTATTTGCAACGTAAAATTGAAATAAGCAATGACAAGGTGGTAATGCCATATTTTCTATTTCTCCAACATTCCATGCAGAAATAATATGTCTTCTAGAGTCAGGATTATTTTTTAAGCTATTCATTAAGTTATTTAGTTGATCAACATAAGTACCATCTTTTTTTCTCCAGCTTCTCCATTGTACTCCGTAGATTTCTCCTAAATTACCCTCAGCATCTGCCCATTCATCCCAAATCGTGACACCATTTTTATTTAAATAATTTATATTGCTGTCACCGCTAATAAACCATAAAAGCTCATGTATTACTGATTTCAAATGAATTTTTTTTGTAGTTACTAATGGGAATCCTTTAGTAAGATCAAATCTTGTTTGATATCCAAATGTCGAAAGAGTACCTACACCGGTCCTATCATTTTTTTCAAAACCTTCGTCTAAAATATGATTTAATAAATCAAGATATTGCTTCATAAGATTTAATTACCTTTCCTTATTTTTAAAATATACAGGCCTAGAATAAACATTGGAATGCAAAGTGTTTGTCCCATTGTAACCCAATTAAACATAAGATATCCAATATGGTTATCAGGTACTCTGAAAAATTCTATGGTAAATCTAAATATAGAGTAAAGTACTAGAAAATATGCAGTTGTATGAGATACTTTTGTATTTTTTGAAATTACAAAATTCAATATTAAAAATAAAATAACACCTTCAAAAAAAGCTTCATATAATTGTGATGGATGTCTAGGCAAAATATCAATTTTAGGGAATACAACTCCCCAAGCGAGATCAGTTGGTTTACCCCATAGCTCACCATTTATAAAATTACCAATTCTTCCTGTAAATAGTCCAATAGGTACTAGCTTCACAATAAAATCAGATATCAAGAAAAAAGAAACTTTATTTTTTTTGCTAAAATAAATAATACTTACAAGAACGCCGAAAAATCCTCCATGAAAGCTCATGCCGCCATTCCATAAATAAAATATAGTTAAAGGATTATCTAACGTAGAGGATAAATTATAAAATAATGAATAGCCAAGTCTTCCGCCAATAAAAACTCCTAAAAAACAATAAAAAAGTAAGTCAGAGAATTGATGGCGATCAATTTTTATAACTTCATTTTTTATATATAGGTTACCCAATAACAATGCCATCAAAAAAGCGATCAAATACATAATTCCATACCAATAAATATGAAAGTCACCTAGTGAAAGAAAAATCGGATCTATATCATGTATCATTACTAATAATTTTTATTATAAATGTATATAATAGCAGAGCTATGAAAATAAATCGTCTCTCTAAAGAAACAAGTCCTTATCTTCTGCAACATTCAGATAATCCTGTTGATTGGTACCCTTGGGGAAAAGAAGCTTTAAATAAAGCGAAAGCTGAAAATAAACCTATTTTGTTATCAATTGGATACTCTGCATGCCACTGGTGTCATGTGATGGCACACGAGTCATTTGAGGACCAAGACACTGCAGACATCATGAATAAATATTTTATAAATATTAAAGTTGATAGAGAAGAAAGACCTGATTTAGATAAGATTTATCAAACATCACAAATTCTTCTAAACCAAAGATCGGGTGGATGGCCACTAACCATGTTTTTATCTCATGAAAATCAGGCGCCTTTTTTTGGGGGAACTTATTTCCCAAATTCTGAAAAATATAACCTACCAAGCTTCAAAGAACTCCTAATCAAAGTTAATGATTACTACAAAAATAATTACGGTGAAATATTAAATCACAACAAATCAATTATTAAAGCCTTAGAAAATATTGATAGAAATAATACAAGCGATGAAAATATTGATAAAAAAATAGAAGAAAAATACATAAAAAATGTAAGAAGTATCTATGATAAAACAATGGGTGGTTTTGGATCAGCTCCAAAATTTCCACAACCAAGTTTAATAATGCATATTTTTAATTCATATCAATATAATAAAAAAGAAAATTTAGATAATTTAAAAATGGCTGTAAATAGCCTTATCGCGATGCAAGAAGGCGGAATCAATGATCAGCTAGGAGGCGGGTTCTTCAGATATTCAGTTGATGATGTGTGGATGATCCCTCACTTTGAAAAAATGCTCTATGATAATGCATGTTTGTTAGAATGTTATTGCAAAGCTTACTTCATAACTAAAAATCAAAGCTTTTTGACAACTGCTAAAAAAACAGCTGACTGGATTATTAATGAAATGCAATCTCCAGATGGAGGTTTCTTTTCTAGTATTGATGCAGATTCTGATACTGGTGAAGGGCAATACTATGTATGGGATAAATTAGAAGTAGAAAAAAATCTGAATAAAAATCAGTTTATTGTTTTTTCAAAATACTTTGGTTTGAATAAAAAAACTAATTTTGAAAATAAATATCATTTATATGTTTCTTACAATTCGAAAGATAAATTTAACTTACGGGTTAAAAATATTGATGAAAAAATATTATATGAAAGTATAGATATACTAAATAAAATAAGGAATAAAAGAAAAAAACCTTTTACAGATGAAAAAATACTGACATCTTGGAACTCTTTAGCAATAAATTCTTTAGTAGAGTATTATAAAATTTCAAAAGATATTTCATATATTAACAGCGCGGAAAAATCTATATTTTTTTTAATAGAAAATATGCTGGATAAAAATATTCTTAATGCAACATATAAAGATGGTAAGTCTCATATAAATGCTTACTTAGACGATTATACTTTTTTAATAAATGCCATTTTAAATTTTTTATCAATAAAATGGAATGATAAATTATTTCAAAAAGTAATTATCTTGGCTAATGAATTAATAGAAAAATTCTTAGATTTCTCTGATGGAGGTTTTTATTTCACTTCAAAAAATCATGAAAACCTTATACAAAAACCAAAGCCAACTGCTGATGAAGCCTTCCCTTCTGGGAATAGTTTAGCTGCAAGAATATTTATTAAATTAGGTTTCCTCATGAATGAAACGAAATATATTGATGCAGCAGATTCGGTTTTCTCTTATGCTGCAAAACAAATAAATGATTCCCCTAATGCTCATAGCTCCCTTTTAGATAGTTTTTTGTTGGCCAAAAAACCGATAGTAATAATTATTTTGAAAACAAATAATTCATCAAATAAAATTAGCCTATGGATAAATCGTATTATTAGTATTAATAAACCTTATGTTAATTATTATTATATAAATAATAATAGTACAGGATTCAAGAATATTGATGATAAAATAGCCCTAGGTGAAGTAACAGCATATGTATGTTGTGGTTTCACTTGTGAAAAACCAATTAATGATTTCAATGAATTTTCAAATAGGATAGATCTTTTATGAGAGTAATAAATTTCTTCAAAAAGTTAACAAAATTTGTAATTCATATAACAAATACAAAAAAAATTATTTCAGATATTGGAGATTTTAATGTATGCGCAAATGATGAGCAGTCAGAAAAAATTAGACTGTGGTTTAAAAAAATACTAGATATTATTGAGGTTAAAACTGTTATAAGTGGCAACATAAAAAACGGGAATTATTTAATTATTTCCAATCATTCTTCATGGCTAGATATTATAATTTTAGGTAGTACATTTAGAACAACGTTCTTATCAAAAGTTGAAGTAAGTAAATGGCCAGTAATCGGAAAAATTACTACAGCTGTTGATATGCTATTTATAAATAGAGGGGAAAAAAATGCAGCATCTGAAGCGGTTTCTGGCATATCAAAATTCTTATCAAATAATAGAAGTGTAGCTATATTTCCTGAGGGTACATCTTCTGGAGGTAAAAATTTATTAAATTTCAAACCAAGACTTTTTGCTAGTTGTATTGATACTGGCCATCCAGTTCAATGCGTTATAATTAAATACCCATATAAAAATAAAAATATACACCCCAGGGTTCCGTTTATCAGAGGTGACTCATTATTTTTAAGTATTCTTAAAATTCTTTTTCAAAAGGATATAATTGCAGAAATAAAAATTACTGAGCTAGTTGATACAAAAGATAAGGATAGAAAGTCTATTTCAAATGAGTGTTATGAAATTATAAAAAATGGAATAGAAAATAATGTTAATTAATATATTAGAGACGGCTTTTAATTTAATCATTACTTTTGATAAAGATTTATTTGAGATTATAGGCTTATCTTTAAAGGTTACTATGTCTGCATTAATAATTGCAGTTACTATTAGTATTCCCTTTGGAGCATATTTAGTATTTTTTAAGAATAAATTACAAAATCTTGTCGTTCTTTTTTCTAATACATTAATGGGTATGCCTCCAGTTGTTCTAGGCTTATTAATATATACACTCGTTTCCAAAAAAGGTATTTTTGGTTTTCTAGATATACTTTATACTCCAACAGCAATGATTCTTGCTCAAACATTATTAATCATTCCAATCGTTGTTTCGCTTACTTATGAGGAAATTTATAAAAAAAATAAGGAATATAATTTATTACTTAATTCTTTGAATTTAAGCAGATTAACAAAGCTAAAAACATTAGTGTATGAATCTAGATATGCTCTTATTACAGTTGCCTTAACTGGCTTTGGACGAGCTAGTGCAGAAGTAGGCGCAGTTATGATCGTTGGTGGAAATATCAACCATTTTACAAGGGTAATGACAACCTCTATTGCATTTGAAACCAGCAAAGGCAGTATAGAGTTAGCAGTTGCGCTAGGTCTAATTCTAATAACTATATCTTTTATTATAACTTTATTAATTAAATCACTTAGGAAAATAAGCTAAATGAAAATTCTGCCCTTAGTTATTAATAACTTAAACTTTAATATAAGTAATAATAAAATTTTAAAGGATATAAATTTAAATTCTAATGAAAAAAAAATTACAATTATTGCTGGTAACAATGGATCTGGAAAAAGTACTTTATTAAAAATACTCCACGGTTTGATAGAGACACCAAGAAATACCATTCAATGGGGAGGATTTTCAATTCCAGAAATCAAACACAGTCAGTCTATGGTATTTCAATCTCCAATACTATTGAATAGAACAACATACGATAATTTACTTTATGTAGTTAAAAATAAGAAAATAAAAGATAAGTACTATATTGATAAAATTGTTGAGAAATTAAATTTAAAAAGTATTGAGAAAGTAAATACAAAATATATATCCGGTGGTGAAAGACAAAAGGTTGCAATTGCTATGTCTATAATAGGTGATCCGAAAATTATTTTTTTAGATGAGCCTACATCACAACTTGATCCTGCTTATAAAAATGAGATCGAAGGCATAATAAAAGATCTTGCTGAAAACGAAACTAAAATATTTATGACATCTCATGATATAGCACAAATAAAAAGAATAGGAAAAGAAATGATATTCTTAGATAAAGGTGAAGTTATATATAATAATACTGTTGAAAAATTTTTCAAAGATGAACAAAGTGAATTAATTGAAAGTTATATACATTATGGATAATTCAAAAGAAACTAATATTATTATTTGCATACTTTATTATCCCGTCTTTTAAAAAATCAGATTTTTCTATGCTTTTCATTGTTATGTTTATGACCTTATTGGCAATATCATTTTCTATCGAATAAGCTTTTTCTATAAGCTTGAGTTGTTGCCTAGCTTGCTTGTTTATAATTTTTTGGTTGCGAGCATAATCTGAAAAAAAACTTTTATCTTCAAATATTTGTTTCTTATTTGCAAAAGTATTATCAATTGCACTTACATCAGATATACCAAGATTTAAGCCCATTCCAGCAAGTGGATGGACTGAATGTGCTGAATCGCCTACAAATATTATGTTTTCGTGTTTGTAAGTCTCCGAATCGAAACCAACTAAATTGAAGGTAATTATTTTTGAATCAGCTTTGATAACACCAAAATTGTTATTAGTAATTTTTTCTAGATAACTGCAAATATTATTGTTGTTAAACATTTCACGATCACCAAACCTATTTTTTATACTTATAACCATTGAGGATCTGTAGGCTGATATAGGAAGAAAAGCAACTGGGCCGGTTTCTAGAAATATTTGGATAGCTGAGTTTCTGTTTGATTTTTCATGCTCTATGTTAAAAACCATTGCTTTAGAAGCATAATCATCAATGATATTTTTTATTCCAAATATTTTCTTTATATTAGATTTCGATCCTTCACAGCTAAATAGATATCTAGATATAATATTTTTTTTATCGTCAGTGCTTAATTCAATTTCCATATCATGATTATCAATTTTTTCGATTAAACAATTGTCGTAAAGATTAATATTATTATCTTTTTCTATTTCGTTAATAAGAGCTTTCATTATTTCTTTACTTTGAGCTATATAACCGATATTTTTCTTTTGGATATCGTCTCTTCTGAAATTAATCATGTTTCTATTTTCAAAATTTCTGTAGTAAAGATGCATCTCGCGAAGTGAATTAACATTTTTAATATTATTCCATATGTTAATATTCTCAAAAAAAGTTCTAGTTTTTTCAGAAAGAGCATAAAATCTGTTGTTGTTTAAATTTTTAGAGAAATTTTTTTCTATAATAATAACTTTTTTATTTTGTCTGCTTAATGAAATAGCTAGAGACATACCAACTATTCCAGATCCTACTATGACTGCATCAGCTTTCATGATTATTCTTCTGAATTTGAGATTAAAGATTTTGAGAAATTTACGCCTAATAAATATCTTATAATATTCACTCGTAAATTTTTGTTCATATCCATAAATAAAAAAGACATACTTATTAAATTATTTTTTATAAAACTAGTTCCATGGACAAGTGAAGCAAGTGAATCCGTAAATTTAACAAGTCTATTAACTTCATCAATTCTTTTTAAATGATAGTTTTTATACATTTGTGGTAGGCTATTTTTTTCTAAATTCTCGCTCTTAATTAATTTTGTTAAATAAGCACAATCTCTAAGAGAAAGATTAAAACTTTGTGCGGCAATTGGATGAAGTGTATGAGCTGCATCTCCCAGGAGACATATGTTATCTTTTGTGAAAGACTTATGGTATTTCAATTTTAACGGGTAGGTTTTTATATTTTTTATTTCTTGTATATTTCCACATTTATTTCCAAGAAGTTCTTGAAAATAACTTATTGAATCTAAATTATCTAAGTTATTTATATAATCAGATTCTTTTTGATTTGTTGAATATATTAGAGTCCACGAATTTTCTTTTCTGGGTATAAGCCCTAAAATTCCCTCATTTGTGAATCTTTCAAAAGCTACTTCAGTATTATGTTGATCTGATATTACCTCGCATGTAATAGCATTTTGCTTATAGTCTTTTTGGACTTTTTCAAAAAATATGGAATCAACTAGTTCATCGGTTGCTCCTGTTGAAAATATTACAGAGCATGATTCAATATTTTTACTTCGGGAATCATGTGTGAAAGCGATTTTTACTTTTTCTCCAGGCTCTACACTTGTAACTTCAGCATTATGCGCTATTTCTAAATTATCAACATTCGTGATATTTTGATAAAAAATTTTTACTAGTTCTTTAACTGGTACTTGGTATCCAAGAGATTCTAGATTTTCATCTGATGACTTCACTATGGTAGAACCAAAGATATTTTTTTTAGATATATGAATATCTTTTAGTTTATTACAATGAATACTTATTGCCTGCCATAAACCCATTTTTTCAAGAATAACTCGACTAGTATTAGATAAAACTATATGTCTATCTATATTTAAATTTTCATAGAAACTTTTTGGATTGATATCTATTAAATTTATTTTAACATCAGTATTTTTCAATAAATTGCAAAAAGCTAAACCTGTTAGGCCAGCTCCAATTATAGTTATATTATTATTTTCTTTAAACATTTTGTTGATTACACAAAGCCTCAATCTGATTACGTTTTTTAGCAAGGTCCTTAGTAATTACCTCATTACCGTTTTCTGTCACTAACACATCATCTTCTATTCTGATTCCGATACCTCTCCATTTTTCAGAGACATTATTATTTAATAAATTTATATATATTCCAGGTTCCACAGTGATTACCATTCCAGGTTGAAAAAGAATATTTTCGTATTCTCCAACATCGTGAACATCTAATCCTAGCCAATGACCAGTGTTATGCATAAAAAATTCTTTGTATGCTTCTTTTTTTATTATATCTTCTATTGTGCCGCTTAATAATTTTAATTCTTTAAGACCTTTTGTGATTTCGTAAACCGTTATTTTATGTACTTCATTCCAAGTAACACCTGGCTTAATAAAATTAATAGCTTTTTCTTGAGCATTCAAAACAATATCATATATTTGTGATTGTTCTTTTGTAAATTTTCCGTTAACAGGAAAAGTTCTGGTAATGTCTGACGCATATCCATTATTTTCTGCTGCCGCGTCTATTAAAACCAAATCCTCATTTTTAAGAACACTGTCATTTTTTATATAATGCAGTGTGCAAGCGTTATTTCCACTTCCTACAATCGACATATATGCGAAATGCATGTTATTTTTATTAAAGACATATTTAATTTCAGCATCTAACTCATATTCATATATTCCAGGTTTAGATTTTTTCATCGCTGCTTTGTGGGCTTCAACTGAGACTTTTGCGGCGTCTCTTATCATTTTGATTTCATAATTAGATTTAATTAATCTTAGCTTTTGAGTAATAAGATTTAGCGGAGCAACTTCTTTTTGGCTATCTTTTTTTGACTTCTCTAACTCTTTAAACACCAGATTATCTATTTCATCATTTAAGCCCTTTTCTACATATATAACTTTTTTGTCTTTAATATAATTTAATATTTTTTCTTTACAGTCACTAGTATTATATATCTCTGGGAAATCATATTTTTCACTTATCTGCTCGTTATCTAATCTATTACCCTCCCAAATTTTCTCATGTTCCGAGGTATTATCCCTGAATAGGATAGATTTATACTCGTTATTATTCTTACTTATTAAACAAATTAAATTTGGTTCATTTAAACCAGCTATATATAGAAAGTCACTATGCTGCCTATATGGATTTTCAACATCTTTCGTCCTAAAATTTTTACCAGCAGATGACAAGATTGCTATTGAGTCACTATGCATCATAGAAATTAAAGCTAATCTTCTATTTTTTAGTTCATTTAAATCCATACTGTAAGGCCTTAATAATTAATATTGTATATTTGCTATTTATCTATTGACCTACTTAGCTTGCAATAATAATATAATAAATATATGAATAATAATCACATAATATCTTCACTAAATAAAGAGTTAGACGAGCTTGAAGCTAAAATAGAGGAATTGTCTAATAAATATTTAGATCTTAAAAAAGAAAATCAATTATTAAAAGAAAGGCAAGAGCATGAAGTCGCTGAAAAATTCAAAATCAAAGAAAAAAATCAAAAAGTTCAAAATAAAGTTGAAGGCATAATAAACAGGTTAAGATCTTTGGAATATACTCAACAATGAATGAGCAAGATAAAAAAAAACCAGTAACGGTAAAAATTCTAAATCAAAATTATGATATTTTTTGTCAAGAAGATGAAAAAGATGATCTCTTTAAGTCAGCTGAGTTGCTGAATGATAAGATGATGAAAACAAAAGCCGAAGGTAAGACAATTGGACTTGATAGAATAGCTGTGATATCTGCATTAAATTTTGCCAATGATTCGCTAAGCCACAAAGACATAACAAATTCATTAAATTCTTCAATTAAAGATAGAATTTCGAAACTTCAACAAAAGATAGATTCAATTCTTCAAAATTAAAAAATATTTTTATACTAGTTTATTCTTTTTATATTTGATATATTTTACAAATAACTGATGTACACGATATTATTGTAATGTCTTTGTTCCTAATTTTTAAATAGGGATTAAGAAATTTATTACAGGTGTGCAGACCTAAAATTTAGGTAGCCTAATGTATAAATCTTAAACCCACCTGAACTAATCGGTTCAAGGAAAGTAAATAATAACGGTACATCGGTTTTATTTTTAAAATAACAAAGCTATGTTTTAAAGATACAACCTTAAAATACAAAAAAATTCAAAAAATTTTAATTTATTTAAAAATTAATTAAATTATTACCTCACAGTTACATAATTAACAGCAAAAATGATATAAAAACACATAAAAGTTAAAAAGAAGTAAAAAAAGAAGTAAAAATGTTCAAAAAAACGAAAATAAAAATAAAAACATGTAAAAAAGTAGAAAAATATTAATATTTTTTTATTTTTTGTGTATTTTTTAAAAAAAAATGCTAAAAAACGTTAAAAAAAACCTCGTTTTTATTTTTTTTATTAATATATCTTATAAAGAACACATAAAAAACACGAAAAACATTAATATTTTTTTATTTTGTTAATAAAATACAAAAAATATTGCTAAATAACGAAAAAAAAAAAATTAAGATGTTTTTTTATGAAAAAAAGATTGTATTTAACATTAATATCATTAAACTTTTATTTGATAACCAACTTTAAGTGTTTTGGAGGATTCAAATGGCCATTAAACGTAAGAAGAAAAAGGTAGTAAGAAAAACTGCTGCTAAGAAAAAAGTAGTTCGTAAAGCAGCTAAGAAAAAAGTAACAAAACGTAAAGCAGCAAAGAAAAAAGTAGCTAAGAAAAAAGTTAAAAAGAAAGTTAAGAAAAAAGCTACTAAGAAGAAAGTAAAGCGTAAAGTAGCTAAGAAGAAGGTTAAAAAGAAAGCTACCAAGAAGAAAGTAAAGCGTAAAGTTGCAAAGAAAAAAGTAGCTAAGCGTAAAGCACCAAAGAAGAAAGCGAAGCGTAAGGCTGCAAAAAAGAGAAGATAGTTAGCTTTCTTTAAATGTAATATAAAGGTCTCGAAAGAGGCCTTTTTTTATTTTAAAAATGAGTTGTATCCTTGGTTATCTGTTTCGTCAGTATACTTGTAATCTAAATCTAACAAGAATTCATCTAAATTTTCTTTACTATGATTGCCTATATTTATCCCCACAAGTACTCTTCCAAAAGCTGAACCATGATTTCTGTAATGAAATAAAGTTATATCCCAATCTTCCCTCATTTTATTTAAAAAATTTAATAAAGCACCAGGTTTTTCAGGAAACTCGAATCGGAATAATTTCTCATTAATAATTGAGCTAGGTTTTCCACCAACCATATATCTCAAATGTAACTTTGCAACTTCATCCTGTGTTAAGTCTATAAAGTTATACTTATTTTCTTTTAAATCATCAAAAATACATTTTGTATCTTTTTCTATATTGTCAGTTTTTATCCCAACAAATACATTTGCAGATTTTTCGTTAGCGTATCTATAATTAAACTCACTTATGCTTCTTTTGCCTATAACCTCACAAAATTTTCGAAAGCTACCAGATTCTTCAGGTATTTTTACTGATATTAATAACTCTTTACCTTCTCCTATCTCAGCACGTTCTGTAACATGTCTTAATCTATCAAAATTTAGATTGGCCCCAGAATTAACAGCCATTATTTTTTTGTTTTTCACATTATTGTTTGCGATAAACTTTTTCATTCCTGCTATAGATAAAGCCCCTGCTGGTTCAGACATAACCCTAGTATCCTCGTATATGTCCTTAATAGCTGCACAGGTTTCATCTATAGAAACAAGTATTACATCATCAACATATTTTTTTGAAATTCTAAAAGTTTCTTCACCTATTCTTTTAACAGCACACCCGTCAACAAACAGGCCAACTTGATCTAGACTTGTTGGTTTGCCATTTCTGAGGGATGTGAATAGAGTTGGTGCGTCTTCTGACTCAACTCCATAAACTTTTATATTTGGGTAATGTTCTTTTAAATACATTGACATGCCAGATATAAGACCGCCGCCCCCAACTGGTATAAAAAATATGTCAGGTGCTTCTTCTGATTGTTCTACTATCTCTTTTGCTACTGTTCCTTGGCCAGCGATAACCAAAGGATCGTCAAAAGGATGAATAAAGACTCTTCCTTCATTGTTTGAAACTTCTAAAGCATATTCGTATGCCTCGTCAAAAGAATCACCATATAGTTTGACTTTGACACCAAATTTTTTTACAGACTCAATTTTTATCGACGGGGTTGTTGTGGGCATTACTATCATCGCATCTATTCTTAGCTTGCTTGCAGATAACGCAACACCCTGAGCATGGTTCCCAGCAGAGGCTGCAATTATTCCTTTATCTGTATCGATAGAACTTAAACTACTAATTTTATTGTATGCACCTCTACATTTAAAAGAAAATATAGGTTGTAAATCTTCTCTCTTAAGATAAATTGTATTGTTATATTTTGCAGAAATTTTATTTAACAACGAAACAGGTGTTTTTTCAGCAACATCATAGACTCTGCTTTCATTAATCTCTTTTATATAATTTATGTTCATGTGTATCGCTATGCTTATTTAAATTTATAGATTGCCTTAAATTTTTATTATCTATAGTATAACCATTTTAATGAAGGATTTAATAATATTATGACAGAAAAATGGGTGCATGGTGAAGTTGTTAACGTAAAACATTGGACTGAATCACTTTATTCGGTATTTGTAAGTGCTCCTGCGGTAAAATTTGTAGCTGGTCAGTATACCAAACTCTCTCTTTCCTTAAAAAACGAAGAAGTGGCAAGACCATATTCTTTTGTAAATTCTCCAGATGAGGAGTTGCTCGAATTTTATTCTGTTTCAGTACCTAACGGACCATTGTCAACTGCTATGCAAACGCTTAAAAAAGGCGACAGCATAAAAGTAGGTCCTAGAGGAAACGGTTTCTTGATTTTGGAAGAAATACCAAATGTTGAAAACATATGGATGTTAGCCACAGGAACTGCAATTGGGCCATATTTGTCAATCTTAAAAACTAAAAATTCATGGGATAAATTTAAAAAAGTCGTGCTTGTACATGCAGTTAGATATAAAAAAGAACTCACTTATCAAGATACCATTAATACTCTTAAAGAAGAATATAAAGACAGATTCATTTACATTACTTATGTAAGCAGGGAAGAAGCAGAGTATTCGTTAAAAGGGAGGATTCCTAAAGATATAAGTAATGGTATTCTTGAAGAAAAAGCTGGTCTAAAAATGAAACCAGATAATACACATGTAATGATTTGTGGTAATCCTGAAATGCTGAAGGATACAACTGTGGAGTTGAAGAAAATTGGTCTAAAAAAACATAGAAGAAACTCTCCTGGGCACATTACAACAGAAAATTATTGGTAAGACTGCTCGACAACTTTATTAATAATTTTTCCAATACTCTCTATTTCGCATTCTACAATATCACCATTTTTTAAAAATTCTGGTGGGGTTCTTGCAAACCCTACTCCACTAGGAGTTCCAGTGGCTATTATATCCCCAGTTGCAAGATATGTACTTTTAGAAATTGCTTCTATTTGAGTTGGTATATCAAATATTTGATATCGTGTATTTGAATTCTGCTTAGTAATATTATTTACTTTACATGAGATATTAAGATTGTGAGGATCTTGAATTTCATCTTTTGAAACGATACAAGGGCCTATTGGACATGCTCCAGGCAAACTTTTTCCTAAAAAAAATTGCTTATGATTTCTTTGAATATCTCTAGCAGAAATATCATTTAATACCATATACCCAAAAACATGATTGTATGCATTTTCTTTTTTAATATGTATACCAGGCTTGCCAATCACTACAGCTAACTCTGACTCCCAATCTAATTCTAAAGATACATCCTTCCTTAATGGAATTTCACCAAAAGGAGAATTAATACTAAATGATGACTTTGTAAATATTATCGGATGTTTAGGTCTTTTTATATCTTTTAGGAAAACTTTTTCTGACTCCTTAATATGATCTTCATAATTCAGGCCCATACACATTATATTTTGAGGTGTTTTTAGAATTGGTGGGAGAATTTTATTTTTTGCAATAGTAACATCCTCTGTTTTTGAAGAATTAATAAAATCTTGTAATTTTCTAAGGTCACCTTTTTCAAAATTTAAAAAACTATCTAAAGTTTTAAAATTTTCCGGGCAATTTTCTAAAATGCCAGGGACTATAAATTTTTCTCTCTTAGAAGCAATCGCTAGTAAATTTTTATTTTGATAATTAACCATGTATAACTTCATGCATTACTCCGTTTTTTTTATATGCTTAATATATTGTGGTTTATCAACCAGTAATATTTCAATTTCGTTACATTTTATATTTTTCATTTCTTTACCATCATTTAATATTACTTCAATATCACCTTTTTTACTAAATGGAAGAATTAATATATTTTTATATGTATAAAAATCGTAGCTAACACTTATAGAAGCTATATTGAATCTCGATAAAAATATACCAACTTTATTATTAATATTCTTTAACTCTATTGAGCCGTTCTGTTTCCATAAGGTTTTTTCCTCAGCATCATCCATTGTTTTCTTTATATATGCATCATTAAATGATAAAGATATATTTTTACCATCCTCTTTTACAAAGACTTCTAAATTTTCAAGCTGTATAATTCTAAAGCTCATTAATCTAAAAAATATTTTTTAATATATTCTTCATAGCTTTCCTCTGTATTTTCTTCTAACATTCTTTTCTCCTTGAGAGATTTTATTTTTTCTAATTCTAATTTTTTTATAAAATTTTTATCGATATCTATACTATTAAAATATTTTTTTTGTTTCCATATATTTTTCATGCAATATTCGTAAAAGCTAATTTTATCTTTTGTCATACTATTTATAACTATATTTGACGGAATTTTTGAATTATCTTTTATCTTCATTTCTTGTTTTTCCACACATTCTTTATATTTTTTATCATTTGTTACTTTAAACATAAAATTACCAATATCTTTTAAATCTTTTAAATTATTTTCTAAAACTTCAGAGATTGGTATATCTTTACCACTGATTTTTAAATGAAATTTTTTGTTTCTTCCGTTATGGGCTACATTGGTAAGATTACTTTTTATTTCTAAATACTCTTTATCAGATATTTCATCATCACTTTTAATTAAACTAAATATGATCATAAGTTCAATGAAATACATTTGTTCTAAATCGATACCTGTATTTGAATATATATTGTTATCTATTGATCTTAATTCAATATAATTCACACCTCCTTTTTTAAGAGCTTTAGAGGGTCTACTTTTTATTGCTGGATTTGGTTTTGGCCTAACGGTACTATAATATTCATTTTCAATTTGCAATATGTTTTCATTTATTTGTTTATAATAACCATCTGAATAAACACCTATTTTATTATATTCACGACTCGGCTCTTTGATAGCATTATCTAGGCTAGAGGTATATTTTTCTAAAGAATTATAGTCAATATGAACACCCATATCTTCTTCTATGTTATTTTGATAACCAATATCACCCATTCGGAGTGACGTTGCATATTTTTCATAATACGTATATTGATCAAAGGATTCTAATGTTGTTATTTTCCCGGATAAATAAGATTTGCATACAGCTGGTGAACAACCAAATAAATAAGCTATCATCCAATCATTTCTTAATAAATTTCTAGAAATTATAAAATATTGTTCTGACTTAAAATCTTTTAGGCTAAGTTTTGATTTTTTAAATTTTAAATAAGAGCTCCAAAAATCATCAGAAAAAGAATAATTATAATGTATGCCAGAAATTACCTGCATAACCCTTCCATATCTATTGCCTAAACCTCTTCGATATGTTGTTTTCATTCTAGCAGGGTTAGATGTTCCGTAATATGCTATTGGAATACTTTTGTCGCCTGCAATGATACATGGCATGCTTGCTGGCCATAAATATTCGTCATCTATGTTTTTATAGATATACGCTATTATATTTTCTAGATATTTTAAAGCTGTAATATTTGAGTTACATGGGGGAGTAACGATTTCTATTAATGCTTCAGAGTAATCTGTGGTTATATATTTATTTGTCAAAGATGACCCAAATATTTTAGGGTGCATCTTTAAAGAAATTGACCCATTTTTATCAACTCTTAAGGATTCTTTTTCTAAACCAATTTTTGAGTTTGCTAAAAAAGATGAACACAGGTTTTCAGATAAATTTTTCAAAAACTTATCATTCATATTAATTACCTAAAAATTGAAAGGAACGGTAAAACTCAAAAAAACCTTATATTTTAAATACTGACTTATTTCTCGTCGTAATCTGCAAATCTTGCAGCAATTTGCATAATTACAACTGCTAAAACTACTGCTCCTATTGTGATCCAAGCCCAACCTGTCATATTTTTACTCCTATTATTTTTTAATTTATTTTATCATGGTTTTTAGTCTTTTCCAGTCAAATAATGGCCCAGGATCTGTTTTTCTATTAGGAGCTATATCAGAATGAGATACTATTCTTTCGGCAGTTAAATCAATATAATTTTCAATTAAAGAATTAATAACTTCTGCTAATTTATTGTATTGAACGTCTTCATAAACTATATCATCACAACCCTCTAGCTCAATACCGATGGAATAATCATTACAGTTTTCTATGTTTTCGTATGATGATTCTCCTGCATGCCAGGATCTTTTATTAAAAGGAACAAACTGTATAATTTCCCCGCTTCTCTTTATATAAATATGCGAAGAGACCCTTAGATTTCTAATATTATTTAAATAATCATATTGAGTTTTACATAATTTATTGGTAAAAAAATCCTCTACATAACTATTTCCAAAAACAGTTGGTGGCAAGCTTATGCTATGAAGTACAATTAGAGATATATTGTTTTCTGATGGTCTATCATTGTAGTTTGGTGAACTGAGAAAAGTAACTTCCTCAAATAAATGATTTTTAATTTTCATACCTATATTATGCAAAAAAAAAGCCCTGACATGCAGGACTTTTTTGTATTTTTTGCATAATGATATTGAACTACATCATGCCACCCATGCCGCCCATGCCGCCCATGCCGCCCATTGGGTCGCCAACTCCGCCGCCGTGTGAATGACCATGACCTTCTTCTTCATCTGCAGGAAGTTCTGCCACCATTGCTTCCGTGGTGATCATTAATCCAGCAACAGAAGCTGCATTTTGCAATGCTGATCTAGTAACTTTTGTTGGATCTAATATGCCCATAGCAATCATATCGCCAAATTCGCCGGTTGCTGCATTATATCCTTCGTTACTATTTTTACTTTCAACAACTTTAGCTAAAATCACTGAAGCTTCGTCGCCAGCATTACCTACTATTTGTCTTAGAGGCTCTTCCATCGATCTTCTTAATATACTGATACCCATATCTTGGTCTGGATTATCTCCAGAAAGCTCTTTAATGGCTGATATTGCTCTAATAAGTGCTGTTCCTCCACCAGGAACCACACCCTCTTCAACAGCTGCTCTAGTTGCATGGAGAGCATCCTCAACACGTGCTTTCTTTTCTTTCATTTCTACTTCAGTTGCAGCCCCAACTTTAATAACTGCCACACCACCAGCGAGCTTTGCCATTCTTTCCTGAAGTTTTTCTTTATCATAATCTGAGGTAGCTTCTTCAATTTGGGCTCTAATTTGGTCAACTCTACCTTTAATTTGATCAGCTCCACCTGCGCCATCAATTATGGTTGTATTTTCTTTAGAGATATTAACTTTTTTAGAAGTACCTAAGTCCTCCAAAGTAGCTTTCTCAAGAGATAAGCCTACTTCTTCAGATAATACTGTACCTCCTGTTAAAAGAGCAATATCTTCTAGCATTGCCTTTCTTCTATCTCCAAATCCTGGTGCCTTGACAGCTGCAACTTTAACTATACCTCTAATTGAGTTTACAACTAGGGTTGCTAAAGCTTCTCCATCTACATCTTCAGCTATAATTAATAATGGCTTACCAGCTTTTGCTACTGCTTCTAAAATTGGCAACATTTCTCTAATATTAGATATTTTTTTGTCGTGCAAAAGGACAAAGGGCTCTTCTAAGTCACAGGTCATACTATCTTGATTATTCGCAAAATAAGGTGATAGATAGCCTCTATCAAATTGCATTCCTTCTACAACTTCTAATTCATTTTCTAATGAATTACCTTCTTCGACAGTTATAACTCCCTCTTTTCCTACTTTATCCATTGCGTCAGCAATTATATCGCCAACTTGTGAGTCAGAATTAGCTGATATAGAACCCACCTGAGCTATTTCTTTATTGTCTGCGCATGGCTTTGATATTTCTTTTAAAGCCGCTACTGATTCAATTACAGCTTTATCAATACCCCTTTTCAAATCCATTGGGTTCATTCCTGCTGCTACTGATTTCATTCCTTCTCTAACGATAGCTTGAGCTAAAACGGTCGCAGTTGTAGTACCATCTCCAGCAACATCAGATGTTTGAGATGCCACTTCCTTAACCATTTGTGCGCCCATATTTTCATATTTATCTTTAAGCTCAATTTCTTTAGCCACTGATACTCCGTCTTTAGTTACTGTAGGAGCTCCAAATGCTTTATCTAAGACAACATTTCTTCCTTTAGGACCTAATGTTGCTTTTACTGCATTTGCTAATAAATTTACACCCGCAACCATTCTTTGACGGGCTTCGTCACCAAATCTTACTTCTTTTGCTGCCATTTTTATTCACCTTTATGTTTTAAATGTTATTTAATTGTAAAAATTATTAATCTATTACTGCCATAATGTCGTCTTCTTTCATTACGACTAATTCATCGGAATCTACTTTTACTTCTGTGCCAGAATACTTACCGAATAAAACAGTATCTCCAACTTTTACATCCAATGGCTGAACTTTGCCATTATCTTGAATTTTTCCATTACCAACTGCAATAACTTCACCTTTTATTGGTTTTTCTGTTGCACTGTCAGGAATAATAATTCCACCTGGGGATGCTTTTTCTTCTTCCATTCTTTTTATGACTACTCTGTCATGCAAAGGTCTTATTTTCATACTCATAACTCCTGGTATAATTTAATTAATTTTTTAGCACTCTCAATAGGAGACTGCTAATTTTATTGTTTGACGGAGAAATGTCAAGAATTAATTATCAGGGTCTATATCGATATAGTCTTTATTTTTGTTGCTGCTTTGTGAAGTCCTAGTGAATCTAGATGCGGCTTTTCTTACAAATGCTTTAATTAACATTATTCTTATAGGAGGAAGTAATAGCAAAATGCCTAGAAAATCTGTAAAAAAACCTGGAATAAGTAAAAACGCACCAGATATAAATAACGCTAAATTGCTTAAAATTTCTATGCCAGGATGAGCAGTATTCAATATAGATTGTCGTGCCTGCATAAACGAAGAAATCCCTTGATATTTTATTACCCCAATCCCCAAAGTAGCTGTTATTAAGGTAAATAAAACTGTTGATATAGCACCTATTTGAGTGCCTACTTTTACAAAAAAATAAATTTCAACAACTGGGAGTAAAATTATTGCTAATAGAAATCTCATGCTTTTTTGTTGTATTTTTGTTTATCAAATGACTTTTTAGTGTCTTCAAGATTATCGCTAGAATTTATTTCTTCGTTGTCCCAGTTAGAGATTTCTCCTAAAATTATTTTTTCCATTGCTTCAATATTTTTCTCAAAATCATTTAGTGCTGGTATATAGTTAAATGACTTTCCTCCACATGAGATATAATTTTCTCTACTCTGCATATTGATTTCCTCTAAGGTTTCTAAACAATCGCATAAGAAACCAGGACAGAAAACATCTACACTATCAATCCCTTCTTTTGCCAAATTTTCTAAAGTTTCATCAGTATATGGCTGCAACCATACCTGTTTTCCAAATCTTGATTGAAATGTCACAACGTATTCTTCATCCGTTAATCCTAATTCTAAAGCAATCATTTTCGCTGTTTTTTGACAATAACAATAGTATGGATCGCCTTTATGTAAATTCACTTGTGGCAAACCATGAAAAGAAAATACTAATTTTTTTGATTTTTCTTGATTTTTCCAAAAGTTTGAAATTCTGTCTGCACAAGCAGCTATGTAATGAGAATTGTCATGATATGTAGATAAAAATCTTATATCGGGTATATTTCTCCACTTCTTTATTTCCTCAGTAACTTTATCAAAAATAGAGGCAGTGGTTGCCGCCGAGTACTGCGGGAACATTGGCACTATTGAAAGCTTATTTATATTTTGCTCTTTAAAGTTTTCTAATGCTGAATTTATTGAAGGATTTCCATATCTCATAGCTAAATCTAAAATTACACTTTTTTGATCTGAAATATTTTTTGAAATTTTAATTTTTTCAACAATTTTATTTGATATCACAAGCAATGGTGATCCTTCTTTCAACCAAATTTTTTTATATAAATCTCTACTTTTTTTGGGCCTAATATTCAAAATTATTAAATTTAATATTAACCACCAAATTATTTTAGGAATCTCTACTATTCTTGGATCAGATAAAAATTCTGATAAATACTTTCTAACAGCAGAAGTAGTTGGTTCATCAGGAGTACCTAAATTGACTAATAAAACTCCTATTTTTCTCTCATCACCATGTGAGTAGTTATTGTCTGACTTATATTTCATATTCCTTAATATTAAAAAAAAGTTGAATTACTTTCAGAAATAATACCACATATTTAGAGCCTATTTCTTAGTGGGCTTGATCTAGGAAAGTGTTGTTTCAAAAATTCCATTTGATCAAAAAGAATAACTTTTCCTTGTAAGAAAATATACTCTGCATGGGTGGGTATAAAAGGGATTGCTAAAAGCTTCATGTTTGCTTGTTCTGGTGTTCTTCCTGCTTTTGCGTTGTTACATCTTTTACAAGCTGATACTACATTTACCCAAAGATCCTTTCCGCCTTGAAATAGTGGCGTTACATGGTCTCTTGACAAATCTTCTGTTTTAAATTTGTTGCCGCAATATAAACATAAATGGTCATCTCTTTTAAATAACGTGGTGTTATTCAAAGGAGGAGCATATTGTTCTGAAAGGGTTTTATTATTCCCAAAGGTTGCAATTATTGAATTTACGTCTACCTTACTTCTTAGATTCGTAATGGCATTAATACCGCCGCGAATTGTCATAATATTGCTACCGCAAGTATATGCTATTTGGTCATTAAAATATAATCTTACGGCATCTTGATATGTCACCCATTCAAGTGGCATTCCAGACACATCAGTTCTTAAAATTTGTTGATTTAAACTGTTCAACTTAATCATGACCCCTTATATTTAAAGGTGTAAAATAATATTTATTATTATTTAAAGCTTTATACTAAACATTAACATTACAAAAAATTTTAATAAAGATAAATACTTTTTGTGCAAAAATGACAAAAAACATAGCCAAAATAGCCATTATTAAACCACTACATAATCTTTTTGATTATGAAATACCTATAGATATGAAAACTGTTGAACCAGGTTCAAGGGTTTGCGTAGAATTTGGTAAAAAACTTGTTTTTGGTATTGTAATTAAAATAATAAAAAAAAATAAACCTTCAGATTATAAGCTTAAAAAAATAATAGACTTAGTTGATGAAAAACCAGCAATTGATGAAGAAACTCTAAATTTGTTTTTATGGGCATCAAATTACTATCATTCTCCGATAGGTCAAGTTATTGGTATTGGAACGCCATCTTTTTTTAGACAGGGGAAAAAATTACCTGAAAATTCAATTAAGGATCCGAAATATAATGAAAATTTTCAAATAAATACTGATGATATAAATCTTACAAAAGAGCAAAGCGATGCAATTAAGGCTATAAGTAAATCTATAAATTTTTACGAATGTTTTCTACTAGATGGAATTACAGGAAGTGGTAAAACTGAGGTATACAGGAAAATACAAAATAAAATATATAAAGCTGGCTTGCAAACATTGATCATAGTTCCCGAGAAAAATTTAATTCCAGAACTATTAAAATATTTTAAAACAAAAAACATTAGAATTGTAGAATATCACTCTTCACTAACACCTAAGAAGAAATTTACAAATTGGAATTTAATACAGAAGTGTGAAGCGGATATTATCATCGGAACAAGGTCGTCTATATTTTTAAAAATTCCAAAATTAGGGCTAATAATTGTTGATGAGGAACATGATCCTTCGTTTAAAAATAATTCAGAAACAAGATATAACGCACGTGACATTGCTATATTTAGAGCAAAAAATAAAGATGTTCCAATTATACTTGGAAGTGCAACACCATCCTCTGAATCAATATTGAATGTTACTAAAAAGAAATTTACTCATTTAAAAATGAGAAATAGAATTAATAAACAAGCGTTGCCAAATTTAAAAGTTATTAATATGGCCAATAGGAAAAAAAATATAATAATATCTGAAGAAGTAATTGCATCAATAAAAGAAAGAATTGAAAGAAAAGAACAGGTATTAATATTTTTAAACAGAAGAGGATATTCTCCAGTCATAACTTGTAATGACTGTGGTTGGATTCCTAAATGCCAAGAATGCAACTTAAATATGACATTTCACAAAAATAAAAATTTATTGATGTGTCATCATTGTGGAAAAGTAGAAAAATTTCATAGCAATTGTTTTTCATGTAACTCCAAAGACATTTCTTTTATAGGCGAAGGCACAGAAAAAATTGAAGAAATAATTACAAGCAAATTCAATAAATCAAATATTATTAGAATTGATTCAGATAGCACTAGAAAAAAAGGTCAAATAGAAAAAATTTTCAATGATATAAAGAATAATAAATATGATATTTTGATTGGGACTCAAATGTTATCCAAAGGACACAATTTTCCTAATATTACGCTTGTTATAGTCATGAACATAGATCAGAGTTTATTCAGTCCCAGATTAAAGGCAATTGAACAACTTGCGCAACAGCTCGTTCAGGTATCTGGAAGGTCTGGGCGCGGTGGTAAAAAGGGTGAGGTTATTCTTCAAACATCATTTCCAGATAACGAAGACTTGAAATGTTTAATAGATCACGGTTATGAAAAATGGATGAATAATCTTCTTCTATTAAGAAATAATTTAGGCCTTCCGCCTCATAAAAACTGGGGGGTCGTTCAAGCAAAAGCTAGAAAATATATAGATGCTGAAAATTTCTTAAACAGTATTAAAAAAATTATAAAAAAAGATAATCAAATAGAAATTTTTGGTCCAATGCCATCAAATATGCAAAAAAAAGCTAATTTGTATAACTTAAATCTTGTAATACAAGCAAAAAATAAAATGAAATTAAATTACGCCATCAGAGATTGTATTCCTCTTATAAAGGATATACCCTATTCAAATAAAATTAGGTGGACAGTAGATATAGATCCCATTGACTATGATTGAGTTGTTTTGTGAAAAATACCATTAAAGATTTAATTAAAAAATCCTTATTAAAAATTGATAAGGACAGAGATATTTCGGTTGAAAATATTGAAGTAAATATTTGCAAAGATAAAAAATTTGGAGATTTTTCATCAAATATATCTATGAAATCATCTCATTTATATAACCAAAAACCTAGAGATCTTGCGGCTGAAATAATAGCTGGAATCGAAGAAAACAAAAATATTTCTAAGATTGAAATTGCTGGACCTGGGTTTATAAATTTTTTCATTACGAAAAATACAAAATTTGAGATTATAGAAAAAATTTTAAATGAAAAAAATAATTTTGGAAAAAATAAAATTGGGAAAAATTTGAAAGTTTTAATTGAATTTGTGTCTGCTAATCCAACTGGGCCACTTCATGTTGGGCATGGAAGAGGTGCTGCTTTTGGAGATTGTCTATCAAAATTATTAAAAACTAATGGTTATGAAGTCTTCAAGGAGTATTATGTAAATGATGCAGGAAAACAGATAGATATACTTACATTATCAGTATTACAAAGATATCACGAGTTAATTAACGACGAATATAGTTTTCAGTATGAAGATCTATATAAAGGAGATTATATTTGGGATATTGCTGCTGAGGTTCATAGAAACTTTCAAGAAACGTTCCTAATAAAAGATTTACACACACAAAAATTTAATTTAGTTGATGATTATATCTCTCATGTTAAAAATATTATTTCTAAAGAAAAATTTAATGAGATTAAGAATTTGTCAGTAAAATTTATTCAAGATAATATTAAAAAAACTCTTATTTTGTCTGGTATAGAATTTGATTCTTGGTTTTTAGAATCATCGTTACTTCAAAATGATAACCTGCAGGATGTAATTGATTTTTTATCTAGCAATAATCATACCTATCAAAAAGATAATGCTTTATGGTTTAAGTCAACAGATAAAGGCGATGAAAAAGATCGTGTGTTAATAAAAGAGAACAATGATCATACATATCTAGCAACTGATATAGCTTACCATAAAGATAAAATTGAAAGAAATTATAACCGCGTCATAAACATTTGGGGAGCGGATCATCATGGTTACATATCAAGAATAAAGGGCGCATTTAATATATTTTCCAAAGGAAAATCTGATTTGACCATATTGTTAGTTCAATTTGCTAATCTCTACAGGGGTAAAAAGAAAATCTCTATGTCAACTAGGTCGGGGGATTTTATTACTTTAGAACAACTTTTAAAAGAAGTTGGAAAAGACGCAACAAGATTTTTTTATATTGCAAGAAAATCAGATCAACATATGGACTTCGATATAGAATTAGCAAAAACAAATGATAGTAATAATCCTGTTTATTATATTCAATATGCGCATGCAAGAATATGCAGTATTTTTAGGCAGTCCAGAGAAAATAATATGACTTTTAGTTATAGTAAAAAATGTCTAGATCTTTTGTCAGAAGAAGAGGAGCTTAAAATTATTAAAAAACTTTACTCATATCCGGATATTGTAAAAAAATCTGCTGAAAGATATGAGCCACATTTATTAACAAACTACATGCGCGAACTTGCTCAGGAAATACATTCGTATTATAACAAATTCCAAATATTGGTTGATGATAATAATATTAGAAATGCTAGGCTTTCATTAATAGAAGCCTGCAGACAAGTACTTGAAAATAGTAGTAATATTATTGGAATTAAAATGCCAGAAAAAATGTAATTAAAATGAGATTTTTAAAAAAATCAAATATTATATTTAGAATATGCTTTTTAATAATTTTTCTACTTTTAGTATTTATTTTTTTCTTTCCCGACTCAAAAAACCTTAAATATATTCAAAATAAATGCATAGAATATATTGGAGAAATTAATCCCAAAAACTACTTTATAAATAAAAAAAATACAAAAAAAATAAGATATTTTGTTCAATTAGGAATATTTGCAAAACACAATGAAGTAGATAAAATTGAAGCTAGGATTAATATTTTAGGTCTAAAACCTAACATAGAAAATTATTTATTTAATGGAAAATTAACAAAAAAAATTACTTTAGGACCTTATAATAGCTATAAAAATTTTGAAAAAATTTTGAAAACCCTAGATGATAATAATATTCAATATCACATAATCAATGAGTAAATTTAATAACTTAAAATTCCAGAATGAGTCTTTTCCAAAAACTAGTGACGTTCTAAATAACTCTCCTGCCTACAATGAAAAGAAAAAAGCAGATAAAATTAATTTAATTAAAAAACTATTAAAGGAGAAAGATGCAAAAATCATAGCTCATTATTATACTCATGAAGATATACAAGAAGTAGCTGAGTTAACAGGCGGAAATGTTTCAGATTCCTTGGAAATGGCAAAATTTGGAGCTAGCCAAAGCTCTAAAACCCTTGTTGTTGCAGGGGTTAGGTTTATGGGAGAAACAGCAAAAATATTAAATCCGGAAAAAAAAATATTAATGCCTACACTGGATGCAGAATGTTCATTAGACCTTAATTGCCCTGCCCCTGAACTTTTAAAATTTAGACAAAGATATCCAGACAGACAACTTGTAGTTTACGCAAACACAAGTGCAGAAGTGAAGGCTATGGCAGATTGGGTAGTTACTTCCAGTATAGCTGTAAAGTTAATTGAATATCTTAATAAAAAAAATATAAAATTAATATGGGCTCCTGATAAGCACTTGGGAAACTATTTAAATGATAAAACTAATGCAAATATGAAGCTTTGGAATGCTAGCTGTATTGTTCACGAAGAGTTTAAAGCAACTGCTCTTATTAAATTAATGAAAGAAAATAAGGATGCTGCAGTACTTGTCCATCCTGAATCACCAAAAGAGGTGGTAGAACTTGCTGATGTTGTCGGTTCAACTTCCCAGCTAATTTCTGCATGTAAAAACTTGCCTCATAATAAAATGATTGTTGCTACTGATAATAGAATTTTTTATAAAATGAAAAAAGCAGCGCCAAATAAAATCCTTATTGAAGCTCCAACTGGAGGGAAAGGTGCAACATGTATTAGTTGCGCTCATTGTCCTTGGATGGCTATGAATAATCTTGATAACCTTATTGAAACTTTAATTGATGAAAAAAATGAAATTATTGTTGATGAAACAATAAGGAAGAAAGCATTTATTTCTACAAATAAAATGATTGATTTCGCTAAGACATTATAAAAAACGTGCACATTTCTATGTGCACGTTTAATATTTTAAAAATTAAAGATATTAACTTTTGAACTCAGGATACGCTTCCATACCACATTCAGAAACATCTGCGCCCACTTCTTCAGCTTCGTCAGTTATCCTAATACCCATAACAGCTTTTAATATTCCCCAGAAAATTAAAGCTGCAATAAATGTCCACGCAAAGATAATTATTGCGCCATACAACTGAGTTCCCAAAGTTGCATCACCGTTAGATAAACACACTGCAATTAAACCCCAAATACCACAGGTTCCATGAGCAGATATAGCACCAACTGGATCATCAATTTTTGATTTATCTAGCATAATTATTGATAAAACAACAATCACACCACCTATAGCTCCTATTATAGCTGCTAATTCAGGAGTTGGGGCAAGTGGCTCAGCTGTAATAGAAACTAAACCTCCAATAGCACCATTCAGCGACATCGATAAATCAAATTTACCAAATAATATTTTTGAAAAAACAAGTGCTCCAATCACACCGCCTGCAGCGGCAGCATTTGTATTAACAAAAACTAGTGCCACGGCATTAGCTTCAGCTACATTTGAAACCATTAATTCAGATCCGCCATTGAATCCAAACCAACCAAGCCAAAGAATAAATGTTCCAAGAGTTGCTAATGGCATATTTGATCCAGGGATCGCATTAATTTTACCGTCTTCATATTTACCTTTTCTAGCTCCAAGTAGAATAACTCCAGCTAATGCTGCTGCAGCTCCACATAAGTGAACTACCCCAGAACCAGCAAAGTCTTGAAAACCTGCAGCATCTAAGAAACCACCACCCCATTTCCAATAACCTTGTATAGGGTAAATTAAGCCTGTCATTACAATACAAAATAGTAAGAAAGATGATAATTTCATTCTTTCAGCTACTGCTCCAGAGACAATTGACATTGCTGTTGCAACAAAAACTACCTGAAAAAAGAAATCTGATAATGCTGAATAATAGACGTCACCACCACTAGCAATCACATCAGCAGCTTCGTTGTCGCCACCTAAGAAAAAACTAAGAGCTGGAATAACTCCATTTCCATCTGCAGGATACATTAAATTGTAACCTACAACCATATACATGATTGATGCTATCGAATAAAGAGCTATGTTTTTTGTTAAAATTTCAACTACACTTTTCGAGCGAACCATACCGGCTTCAAGCATCGAAAATCCAGCCGCCATCCACATTACAAATGCACCCATTACTAGAAAGTAAAAGGTATCAAGTGCATATGCTACTTCAATTACTTGTCCTTCCATAATTTAAACCCTCATAATTTATTTTATAAAGCTTCTGAACCTGTTTCACCAGTACGTATACGTATTGCTGAGTCTAGATTCATAATAAAGATCTTACCGTCACCAATTTTTCCAGTATTTGCTGATGCGGTTATAGCTTCTATAGCTTTATCAGCCATCTCATCCGATACTGCAACTTCAACTTTAACCTTAGGTAAGAAATCAACTACATACTCGGCTCCTCTATAAAGCTCTGTATGCCCCTTTTGTCGTCCAAAACCCTTAACTTCGGTGACTGTAATACCTTGTACCCCAATTTCAGATAGGGCATTTCTAACATCATCAAGTTTAAATGGTTTTACGATTGCTATTATTAGTTTCATTTGATTACTCCAAAATTTACTTTAAGCATATATCTATATGCATTAACTGTGCCAAAAAATTAATTTACAAAAATCATTTTTTAAAACCTTGATTCTGTTTGTCATAAAAAAAATTTAGCTCAGTTATTAAAGGCGTTTAAATTATGTGCACAATAAAAGTGCATTCAATAATTAGTATACCGTTAGCAAAAAAAAAGGGAAGGTTGTTAAAACCTTCCCTGAAATGAAAAGCGCATTGGCTTCTCGAGGAGTCTTAAGTAAGGAGTCTTAAGAAATAAAACTTATTTAATACTTTATAATTTTTCAAACTTCTAATTAAAATCCTGTACTGATGGACATTATGAACCTTGAGAAATCTCCATCCTCAGCGGAGTCAGATCCACTTGCTAATTCTTTTTCAGATAACACAAATGCGCCAGAAAGATCAAAATCTCCAACAGTTCTTGAATAACCAAATTCCATCCAATCTGCATCTACTTCACTTTTGCTAGCATCATCCTCTTGAACACCCCAAGTGCCAAATAATGCATACATTCCCATGTAATCAACCGAAATAGTAAGTACATCGTAATCTGTCTCAGATTGGTCTGTAGCTGTATTTTCACCAATCGCATAATCTATAGCAAGGGATGCGTTGTCAGATATTGCAAAGCCTAAGCCTACGTTAACTTCATCGTAATCATCATCAAATGCTGATGCTCCTTTGTCTGTATAACGGTAAATTGTATAACCTATAGAAGCTGATAATGAATCTGTAACATCAAAACCAAAACCGGCATATACGTCATACTCAAAACCTCTGTGTGACCCATCTACCCAACCATCTTCTTGTAAATCTGCAAACCACGTTCCAAGATAAAAACTTCCGTACTCAATATCAAATCCACCCATAGCGGAACTACTTGATTGATGAATACCTCTATACATATAGTCAGACATGAAACCTAAATTAGCACTATATGAAATCTCACTTTCAGCATAAGAAAGTGAGGAAATAGCTAGTAATACTGTACCAGCAATTAATTTCTTCATTGTCTTAAACATTTTAATCTCCTTTTTTTAAGTTATGTTATTACAATGTTAATGATGCAATCTTTATGCCAACTTCGATAAGTTTTAAATTTGTTAAGAATAATAAATTTAATAACCTGTTTAAAATGTAGTAAGATATTGTTTTACAACGTAAATATTATTATTTTATATTTTGTAATGTAAGAAAAAAAGTATGTTATATATAATCTCGAGGGAGAAGCCAGGACATCCTTGCCCTAACTTCGAGCATATTATAATATTTATTTATAATTATTATCAAGTATAATTATATAATGATATAAAATATATATAAGTTCGACCTATACCAAATAAAATGTTATTACGTTATTATGATAAACAAATAATTTTTTGTAAAAAAACATGTTTAAAATTGATCCAAAAAATATAGACGATATTGCGAATAAAATTAAAGGGATAATGCCTGAGTCTCTAAAAAGTTCTAAAGAAGAGATGCAAAAAACTTTAAGGTCTGGAGCTGAGGGAGTTTTTCAAAAATTAGATCTAGTTTCTAGAGAAGAATATGACATCCAAGTTAGCCTTTTAAAGAAATGCCAAGAAAGAATTAATGAACTTGAAGCAAAAATTGCTGAGATGAAGAAAAATAAAACCTAGTTAATTTTATTTGATATTATTTTTAAATAAATCCGAAACTCTTGTTTTCACAGGTTGCATCATCACACTAGACTCAAATTTATCGATTTCTGCTTTCATTTCTTTTCTATTATTAGCATCAGATACTTGAATTAATCCTGCCATTGCCATCATTGCATGTGGCGTGCA
>CAJWIN010000003.1 GCA_913042035.1 uncultured Gammaproteobacteria bacterium
TCCTATGTTTCATAGTATACTAGAACACTTACATGCACAAGGCCGAACTGCAGAAGTAAGCATAGAAGTTAATACAAATGGCACCAACCTCAACCGAGACTTTAAACGTTTGGTACAACCATTTAAAAAATTAGTTCTTTTTAGCATAGATGGCTATGGTGAATTAAACAATGCAATACGATATCCCACCAAGTTCTCCGCAGTATCTAAGAACATACTAGCATACAGTGATATAGATAGTGGCTTAGGTGATGAAGTAATAGTGCCAACGCTTACGTTTGGTGCGACCGCGAATGCGGTGATCACCGCTGGAGCTACGGTTGTTTTTGCCGATTCCGCCACCGATAGTTGGAACATCGATTCCGAGGGTATTGAGAGGCTTATAAGCACAAAGACGAAAGCGATTATCGCAGTACATTTGTATGGTCAGGCTGCTTGTCTCGACGATGTTCAAAAATTCTGCACATTACATAATCTCCCCTTAATTGAAGATTCATCTCAAGCACATGGAGCTTTTTGGAAGAGAAAAAGGCTTGGTTCAATTGGAGATATAGGTTGTTTTAGTTTTTATCCAACTAAAAATCTTGGAGCGCTAGGTGACGCAGGTCTAATGACTACTAACAACTTGGAGCTCGCAGAGAAGATTCGTGCATTGCGTGAATATGGTTGGAAAAATGTTAGATTTATAAGTGAATTATCTGGTAGGAATAGTAGATTAGATGAGATACAAGCTGCAATATTAAATATAAAACTTCAGTATATTGACAAGTTTAACCTTATGAGAACTAAATTAGCAGATATATATAATGAAGAATTAAAAAATTTAGAAATTATTAATCTGCCAAAAAAAAATGAGCATGGATTTCATGTTTATCATCAATATACAATAAATTCAAAAATTAGAAAAAAAATTAAAGACGAGTTAGAAAAAAACAATATTGGCTCGGCTATATACTACCCAATATCACTGGAAAAACAAAGAGCCTTCACAGATATATATGGTGAAATAAATTATTGTAAGAATTCTAACTATTTATCTAAAACATGTTTATCTTTACCAATGTATCCCCATCTTGAAGAAGAAGATGTGTTAAAAGTATGTAAAGTTATCAAAAAAATTATATGAAGAAGGATATGAAGAAAATTATAATAGTTGCTGGAGAAGAATCTGGAGATATGTATGCATCAAAAATAATTGATAATTTTTCATTAAATAATAACATAAAGTTTTATGGAATGGGTTCGAGTAAAATGAAGAACACAAAAGCTAAAATAATAGTTGATTCCTCTAGTATTTCAGTCATGGGATTTTTTGAAATATTAAAGATATATCCCAAACTTATAAAATCTTTAAATCGTATGAAAAAAAGTATAAGAGAAATAAAACCTGATCTTTTAGTACTTATAGACTATCAAGAATTTAATATGAAATTAGCAAAATATGCTAAATTAAATGGGATCAAGGTATTATTCTATATTAGCCCGCAAATATGGGCTTGGAGAAAAAATAGATTAAAGTATATAAAAAATTATATTGATGAAATGGCTGTTATATTTCCTTTTGAAAAAAAATTTTATGAAGATGAAGGAATAAGTTCGCACTATGTAGGACATCCTTTATTAAACGATGATTCTTATAAAATAAAATATAACGTTAATAAAGACTATATAGGATTTTTCCCAGGGAGTAGATTATCTGAAGTTAAAAATCATTTGCCTATCTTAAGTGTAGTTATAGATAATATGAAGAAAAAGTACCCCGAGCAAAAATTTCTAGTATCTAGATCTTGTAATATCAATAAAAAAATATACGAAAAATACTTTTTAAATAAAAAAAATGTTTCTATAATTACAAATGAAAATATTTATGAAACAATTGACATGTGTAAAATTGCAGTCGCAGCTTCAGGAACTATCACTTTACAAATTGCTCTTAAGAAAATACCAATGTGTGTATTTTATAAAATATCCTCATCAACGTTTTTTATAATTAAATTTTTAGTTAAAATAAAATTTATTTCTCTTGTGAATATAGTTCTGGGAAAAAAAATTGTTGAAGAATTTGTACAGAATAATGCATCGGTTAGCAATATTCAAAATGAAATAGAAAAAATTAATTTTGATAGTGATTATAGGCAAAGTCTAATTAAAAATATAAGTAGTATTGAAAAAGTATTATTAAATAATTCTTCTAAAACAAATATATGTCAGTTAATTGAAAAGCTACTTTAGATTTATTCTTGTTTTGAGGACTGTATAACACCTCTGTCACTTTGTTCTATAAAATTCAATAAATTTGATACTTCTTCATGCTCTTTGCATAAATTTTCGAGTTCTTTGGTATTTGTAGGATTATTACTCGAGCGAAATATCAGTTTATATGCTTTATGAAGAGAATTAATTTTCAGAGGATCAAAATTATTTCTTCTGAGACCTTCTCTATTCAATCCATGTGTTTTTGCAAAACTTCCAGTCGCAAGCAAATATGGCGGCAAATCCTGATTTAAGGCAGCTCCCATTCCAGCAAAGGAATAATCTCCTATTCTACAAAATTGGTGAACTAACACATATCCGGCTAGTACTATATTACTTCCCATTAACACGTGCCCTGCTAAAGATGTTGCATTTGACATAACATTGTTATCACCTATAACGCAGTCATGAGCAATATGCACATATGCCATTATCCAATTATTGTTTCCGAGCTGCGTTATTGATTCCCCACCGGCTTTTGTTCCACGATTAATAGTGCAATATTCTCTTATGGTGTTTCCAGATCCAATGACTAATTTACAATCCTCCCCATTATATTTTTTATCTTGGGGAATCTCTGATATTGAAGCAAATTGATAAATTTTATTATTTTGCCCTATCTCGCAATCCCTTGAAATAACAACGTGCGGACCAATTACTGTATTTTTATCTATAGAAACATTTTCTCCAATAACAGAATATGCTCCAACTTCAACTGTAGAGTCAATTTCTGCTGAAGAATGTATTATTGCTGATGGATGAATTTTTGACAAAATATTAGCCTATAATTTTTTTGGTAACTCTTTAAAACCACACATAAGTTCAGCTGATGCTGCCACCTCATCTTCAACAGTTGCTAAAGCATCGAATACTGCAAATCCTTGCTTACTTTTTTTCATTTCAACTTTAAGTCGTAATTGATCACCTGGAATAACAGGCTTTTTGAATCTCGCTTTATCAATTCCAACAAATAAATATAAGCTTTCATTTGGCGGGCATAAGCTTGGTGTCTTAAAAACCAAAAGTCCTGAAGCCTGAGCTAATGCTTCTAAGATTAAAACACCTGGCATAACTGGATAATCTGGAAAATGTCCGTTAAAAAAAGGTTCATTTAAACTAACATTTTTAATAGCAATAATTGATTTGCCATCTTCAAATTCTGAAATTTTGTCAACTAATAGAAAAGGATATCTATGAGGAAGGAGATTCATTATCTCTAAAATGTCACCATTATTTTTCAAAATAAAACTCCATTTTTTTTAATTTTTTTTATTTTTTATAAAAAACTCATTAAGCTTTTTAAATCTCGCAGCACTTTTTAACCAATCCTTATTAAGCATTAGAGGTGTTCCCGAAGAATACACGCCCGCTTTTTTAATGCTGGCAGATACTTTTGTCATCCCTGTAATTTGGGTATTATCACATATTTCAATATGTCCTTGAATTCCAGCACCTCCGCCTATTGTGCAATTTTTTCCTATCTTAGCACTTCCAGCTATTCCTACGCAGCCAGCAATTGCCGTATTTTCACCGATTTCAACATTATGCGCAATCTGTATTTGGTTGTCTATTTTTACTCCATTTCCTATAATTGTATTATCTAAAGTACCTCTATCTATTGAGGTATTAGACCCAATTTCGACATTATCACCAATTACTACTCCACCAATCTGAGGAATTTTAATCCAAGAATTATCTTCATAAGCATAACCAAAGCCATCGGACCCAATTACTGTTCCTGAATGAATTATTATATTTTCTCCAATAATTACATTATTGTAAATCGTTACATTAGGATGTATATAAGCTCCTGCGGCAATCTTAACATTATCGCCAATTGAGCAATTACAACCAATGAAAGATTTATTGCCAATCTCAATGCCTTTTCCGAGAACAACATTAGCACCAATATGAATTAGTCTATTTAAATTTTTTGTGTTGCTAATAACAGAGCTATGAATATTATACTCAAAATCTAATTTAGCATTTAATAAATTTGATATCTTAGCGAAAAGAGCATAAGGATCTTTAGTAATAATTATATTGTGCTTACAAAATTTTGATAATTCACGAGTGGTAATTACAACTTTTGATTTGGTTTTTTCCAATAACTCAAGATATTTTTTATTAGATAGAAATACTACACTTGTCTCCGATGCACTTTCTATACTTGAGACTTCACTTACAAAAAAATCTCCATTTCCAGAAAACTCTACGTTAAATATTTTTGATATATTTTTTAAGGTATAATTCACAAAAAATTTTATTTAGCATTAAATTGCTTTAATACTTTAGCAGTTATATTAATTCCTGTTTTGTCACTCGCATAAGTTACATCAGCGTTTGTGAATATTAAGTCATATTTGCCGCCTTCAGCAATTTTTAAAATTACTTCTTTTAACTTATTTTCAATCTTACCAAGTTCATCTCTTCTTCTTAATTTAAAATCTTCTTGAGCTTCAGTTGCATCTCTTTTAAGATCCCTCTCTGATTTTAGAATCTTTCTTTTTAAAGATTCTATTTGATCATTTGACATTATGTCTGACTCTTTTTGAAGTTTTTCTTTTTGTTTATTAATTTTTTTCGCCTTAGACTCTAATTGTTTATTTCTAGGGTTGAACTCTTCCTCAAGTTTTTTTTGAGCAGCTTTTGCTGCTGGTGACTCATTCAATATCTTAGCAACATCAACATACCCTATTTTATAATCTGCGGCATAGGAATTACTAAATATAAAAGCTGTTACCAATATAATTAATATTTTATTTAAATTTTTCATTGCCATTGTCCCTTTTTAATTGTTTAACATATTATAAACTAATTGGTGCCGAGGTTGAACTGAAAGCTTTCAGTTTTATCCGTGTCCTCACTATTAACTGGAGTACTAATACTTACACTAACTCCTCCGAATGGTGATATCCACTTAATTGATAGCCCCAAGGAACCTTTAAGATCACCAAATTCAAATGAATCATAATCTTTAAATGCTTTTCCAAAATCAGCGAAAAATGCAGTTCTAAGATTTGCTATATCAACGGGTGGTTTGAAGATTACTTCTGCAGTTCCTGCAACAGCAAAGTCTCCCCCGATTGGCTTACCTTTTGAATCATAAGGTGAAAGACTATTTTTTTCATAGCCTCGCACAGATTTAGGTCCACCAGTTTTAAACTTATCATAAAATGGTAGCCCCTTTGTTCCGCCATAGCCTTGACCATATTTTGTACTTCCCCTCAATCTAAGCACCACATCATTTTGCTTATTTATATTAAAATATGAATCAGTTCTAAAATTTACTTTATAATATTCCAAATCACTTCCAGGTACGAAAACCTCTGTGCTTAAACTCGTCCTAAATCCTGATCTCGTAAATCTTGAGCTATCCCTAGTGTCAATAGCGTAGCTTACTAAAAATGAAAAATTATCAAACTTATCACCATTTTTACTAAGAAAATCTATAATTTCATCTGCGCTATCAGGTGTTGATCGCACATCCCATTTAAAATATCTTAAGGTTAGATTAAATCTATTATCTTCTGTCATTGGAAGGCCATAACTATATTCTAAACCCATTCTGTCAGCTTCATAATCTGAGACAGTTTCAGTATTATCTGTTTTTGTTTTTTGTAGATTAAACCCAAAACTTCTGCTTACAGCATCCATATTATGATATGGGTTAAAAAAGTTAAATGCATATGTTCTGCTTGTTTTTGCCGTATTAAACTGAAAGGAAACTTTATTTCCAGTACCTAAAAAATTGTCCTGCTCAACTCCTGCATTTAAACTAAAACCGGTACCGGAACCACCAAGACCTGCTCCAAGGTTAAAACTACCTGATTGTTTTTCTTTAATCTTTACATTCAAATCAAGTTTATTTGTTGAGCCGGGTACTCTAATTTCTTCAATATTTACATTTTCAACAAACTTAAGCCTCTTTATTCTATCTCTAGAAACTTTAATAGCATTTGCAGAATACCACCCTCCTTCCATCTGCCTAATTTCTCTTCTATATACTTCATCTTGAGTGGAAATATTTCCTAATATATTTATTCTTCTAACATATGTCCTATTACCAGGATCAATATAAAAACTTATGTCAACTTCACCTTTTAAATCTTCTGTCTTTCTTGGTAAAGGATTGACTTTTGAAAAAGCATAACCTTTTTCACTAAGACGAGCTTTTATATTCTCGCTAGATTTTGCAATATTAGTTCTTGAAATATATTCTCCAGTTGTCACTTTAATAGCATCAGCAATTTCTTCTATAGAAAGAATTAATTTCCCCGCAACATTAATTTTGTTAACAATATATTGCTCGCCTTCAATAATATTTATAGTAATATAAACTGCTTTTTTATCTTTACTTAGAGTTACTTGGGTTGATTCAATTGTAAAATCCATAAACCCTTTATCTTGGTAAAAACTAATTAAGCGATCAAGGTCTGCTGATAAAACCGGAGAAGAATAAACACCGCTATCTGACCAGAACATATACCAAGTAGGCAAAGCAGTTTGAAAATCTTTTTTTAACTTATCGTCAGAATACTTTTTATTTCCAACAATTTTTATTTGCTTAATCTCTGCCCTAACACCTTCATTTACATATACGTTTAAGTAAATCCTATTATCTTCGAGCATTGTTTCTTTGATTTCTATATCAACACTGTACATTCCTCTAGCAAAACTTTGTTCCCTTAACTCCGATTTTATTCTTTCTAATACTGAATTATCATAAATTCTACCAGATGCAATATTTGCAGCATCTAATATTTTCTCTAGTTGTTCGTCTTCTATCCCATCTAAACCCTCAAAATCTATATCTACAATTGTTGGTCTTTCATCAAATGTTATAATAAGAGAATTGCCTTTTTTTTCTATGACTATGTCATTAAAAAACTTAGATTTAAAAAGTGTTTTAATTACTGAGGGTGTCATTGAAGTGTCAAAAGTATCACCGACTTCGAATGGAAGATAAGAATATATAGACCCACTGTCTACTCTTTGTAGGCCTTTTAAAACAATATCATCAATTACAAATATTTCTTTAGCATTTATATTTTGAAAAATACTAAAAAGTGATAATACTAAAAATATTTTTTTATAAAATTTCATAACATAATTCTTATAAGATCATTGTAAAGAGCAAAAAAAGAAAGCAATATTAAAAAAGTTACTCCTACTTGTTGGAAAACCAACTGAATTTTTTCAGGTATAGGCCTTCTAATAACAAACTCAATTAAATAATACATTAAATGACCACCGTCTAACATAGGTATTGGTAATAAATTTAATATCCCTATGCTTATACTTAGCATTGCCAGAAGACCAAGAAAGCTTGTATATCCACTTTTGAATGAATCAGAAGCGTATCCTGCTATGCCCACTGGCCCAGATATACTTTTTGCAGAGACTTCACCTTTTACTAGCTTAAAAATAAAATTCAGTGTTAACAAAGTAAAATCATAAGTTTTTGCAAAAGATAATTTAATACTTTCAAAAAAATCATATTTAACAGTTATTCTATTTTGTTTTATTTCTTCATCCTCGATAAATGGACTTATACCAAGTCTTCCAAATTCTTTATCATTTTTTTTAATTAACTCTGGTGTGACTTTGAGATATTCATATTTTTCATTTCTAAGAATATATAAATTTAAAACATTGCCTGGATTTTTTTTTACGATATTAACTATTTCGTCCCAATTATTCACTTCATAATCATTCACTGAAATAATCTTATCTTCTGTTTTTAAACCCGAATTATATGCGGGGGAGCCTTCTTCAACATATCCTATTTTCAAGGTTTTATTTATAAAATTTAGTATGCCCAAATTTTCAAGGATATTGTTTTGATCTAATAATATATTTTCGTGTCCTACCGTATCAAGTTTTAACAATTCACCGTCTCTTAAAACCTCAAAAACAATATCTTTTTCTTCAGAGGATAATTTAACAATCTGAAGAGTAACATCTGACCATGTGTTCACTTTTTTATCATTTACCGTGTAAATTATATCTTCAGGTGACATGCTAACTTCTTGTGCGATACTTTTGGGTGTTACAACACCAACTTTAGGTTTGAATCCATCGTATCCAGAAGAAAATATTAAAAAGTAAAAAAAAATTGCTAAGATAAAATTAAATAATGGCCCTGAAAAAACAATAATAAATCTTTTTAATAGACTTTGATTGTTAAAAGCACGATCTTTTTCAAAATCATTAACCTTTCCTTCGCGCTCATCTAGCATTTTTACGTACCCGCCCAAAGGCAAAGCACAAATTTTATATTCGGTATTATCACTACCAAATTTTTTTCCAATTAACTTATTGCCAAAACCTACAGAAAATTCTAAAACTTTTACGCCGCACAGTCTTGCAGCTATATAATGTCCATATTCATGAAATGTAACAATAATACTTATTGTTAGAATGAAAATTAATATTGTGTCTATAAAGCTCATAAATTAATGTAGTGTTTTAAAATTTCAGTGGCTTTTATTCGGCTATCATTATCTATACGAAAAACATCCTCTATAGAAATTATTTTTTCTTTATTATGTTTCTCTACTGTTTCATATATTATTTTATATATATCATTAAAATTTATACTATTTTTTAAAAATGCCGAAACTGCAACTTCGTTTGCAGCATTCATAACAGTTGGAACTGATTCTCCAATTGCAGCAACTTCTTTTGCTAAATAAAAACAAGGGAATCTCTCTTTTGAAATATTCTCAAAAGTAAGTGGCTGAGACTTTGTCAAATCGATCAAATTAACACATGAGCTTATTCTTTCTGGCCATCCTAAGCAATATGATATTGGGATTTTCATGTCATTTTTACTTACCTGAGAAATTATGGATCCATCGCTGTAACAAACCATAGAATGAACTATGCTTTGAGGATGAATGACAACATCTACTTGACTTAATTTTAAATCAAACAAATACATTGCTTCTATGATTTCTAGCCCTTTATTCATCATCGTTGCTGAATCTATGGATATTTTATTACCCATATTCCATGTTGGATGATCTAAAGCTTGCTCTTTGGTGATTTTATCAAAATCATTAAGATCCATTTTTAAAAATGGACCACCAGATGCAGTAAGAATTATTTTTTGAACAAATTTTTCGTCATTAGAAGAGAAGCACTGATGTAATGCATTATGCTCACTATCTATTGGCAATATAGTAGCATTACTTTCTTTTGCCAAATCCATAAAAAGTTTTCCACACATAACCAGAGATTCTTTGTTTGCTAATAAAATCTTTTTTCCAGATTTTACTGCATTCAAAGATGACTCAAGACCTGCTGAGCCTGATATCGCGCAAACCACAGTATCAATCTCTTGCAAAGCTACTAAAGCATTTAATGATTCTCGCCCAAATAATACCTCAGTATTCAAATCCATATTTTTAAGGTTTAAACTAAGTTTTTTTGCATCTTCTTCTCTACTAACATGAGCATATCTAGGTTTATAAATTTTACATTGAGAAGATAAATTTTCTACTGATGAATTTGCTGTTAAAGCAAAAATACTAAAATTATCTTGATTAGCAGATATTACTTCTAGAGTATTTACTCCAATACTACCGGTTGACCCTAAAATTATGACACTATTTTTCATTATTGGATTATAGCAGATAAAAAATAACTAAATATTAGGAAAACTGGAGCAGCAGCTAATAGACCATCTACTCTATCCAAAATACCGCCATGACCTGGCAAGATATTTCCAGTATCTTTTTTTCCAGAACGCCTTTTTATTAAACTAATAAATAAATCACCAAATGCCGAAACTAAAACAGTAAAAAATGTCAAAAACATAACTTTAACTATGAAATTAAGATCATAATTCTCAAACAAACAATATCCCAAGGCTGCAAGTAGGCAAATAATTAATGAGCCTATAAAACCTTCTTTAGTTTTATTAGGACTAATAACTTTAAAGAAAGGATTTTTACCGTACTTTTTTCCAATAAAAAAAGCAGAAATATCGCCTATTGCAACTATCGATATCAAATATATTAAAGCTTTATGAGAGTACAAATAAATTGTATAAAGAGAGCAATAAAATGAGCTAATAACTAACAAAAATGTAAAAAAATAAAATATATTAAACATTTTTATTTGATCAATTATTTTTATATTTGCCAAATAAAATATTATATATAACCAAAATAAAACAGAAGGGATAATCAAAAAAATCCAAGCACTATTTTTTATAAGAATATTTGAAATAAAGATAGATATAAAAACTGTAGCAATAAAATAATAATGTTTCTTATTATTAGTTTCTTTTGTAGAGCTATAAAAACACATTTTAGAAATTTCAAAAGAAGATATAAAAATTATTATATTTAAAAACATTCTTATTACAACGTCATTAGAATATAAAATAATTAAAATAATTAAAGGATATATCAATAATGCTGTTAAAGTTCTCTTCTGTAAATTATTTAACATGCCTTATGACTTTCCAAACTTTCTATCAACAGAACTAAACCAATCCAAAGCTTTAAAAAAATTATTTTTACTAAAATTTGGCCACAATATATCTGTAAAATAAAGCTCTGCATAAGACGATTGCCAAATAATAAAATTACTTATTCTTTTAAATCCGCCTGTTCTAATAAGTAAATCAACTTCTGGAAGATCTTTTGAATACATAAATTTTTCGAAATTAGGATTTTTATACCTCTCTTTTAATGCTTTATTTACAGCTTGTCTAATATCTTGCTTACCTCCATAATTCAAAGCTACAAATAAATTTAAGCTGTTATTTTTTTTTGTCGTATTTTCCAAGAACTGCGTATTTTCTTTAATCTTTTTTGGAAGTTTGCTTAAATCTCCAATAAATCTAATTTTTATTTTATTCTCATATAAAAATTGCTTTTCCTCTGCAAACGAATAAAAAAAAATATCAAATAAGTTTTTTAATTCTAATCTTGATCTTGTTAAATTTTCGTTACTAAGAGCAAATAAAGTTAGGTTTTTTATATTTTTATCAACGGCACATTGAATTATTTTTTTGGCAGACTTAACTCCAGCTTTATGGCCTTCTTTTACATTTAAATTATTTTTTTTTGACCACGTCCTATTTCCATCCATTATTATTGCAACATGATTTGGAATATTTTTTGACAATTTCATAATTTTATACTTGAATTAAATCTGTCTCTTTATCTTTTAAAATATCTTCTACATTTGCTATATGCTGATCTGTAAGTTTTTGTATACTTTCATTCATATTTTTTTCATCGTCTTCTGAAATTTCTTTCTTTTTCACTAAATCTTTTGCTTTTGCATTTGCATCTCTTCTAATATTTCTTATTGCCACCCTAGTTTGTTCAGCTTCATTTTTAACAAGTTTTATATAATCCATTCTTCTTTCTTCAGTCAATGGAGGTAAAGGAATTCTTATGTTTGTTCCTGCTACTGCTGGATTTAGGCCTAAGTCTGAATTTAAAATTGCTGTTTCTACTTTACTAACCATATCCTTTTCCCAAACTACAAGTAATAATGTTCTAGCATCCTCAGCTTTTATACTTGAAACTTGTGATAAAGGACTTTCATTTCCATAGTAATCTACTTTAATATTATCTAAAATTGAAGGGTGAGCTCTTCCTGTTCTAATTTTTGCTAAATTATTTTTAAAGGATTCGACTGATTTGGCCATTTTTTGTTCTGACTCTTTTTTTATATTCTCAAGCATAACTTATTTTATTATAGTTCCTGTTTCTTCACCGTTAATAATGCTCATTAACGCACCCTTTTTCAACATATTAAATACTCTTAATGGTAAATTATTTTCTTTACATAAAACTACTGCAGTAGTATCCATAACTTCAAGTTCTTCACTCAAAACTTGATTATATGTTAATTTCTTATAAAACTTTGCATCATCATATTTTTTTGGGTCTTTGTTATAAACACCATCAACTTTTGTTGCTTTTAAGACCATGTCAGCATTTATCTCTATCGCTCTTAAGCTGGCAGCTGTGTCAGTAGTAAAAAAAGGATTACCTGTTCCAGCAGCGAAAATTACAACACGGTTTTTTTCTAAATGCCTAATCGCTCTTCTTCTTATATAGTCTTCCGATATCTGATTTATTCTTACAGCTGACATTACTCTGCATTGCACGCCTAGTTTTTCTATTGCGTCTTGTAGCGCTAATGAGTTGATAACCGTCGCTAACATACCGATATTATCTCCAGTAACTCTATCTAAGCCTGCTTCTGCTAAGCCAGCTCCTCTAAATATATTGCCTCCCCCTACTACAACCGCTAACTGATTTTTGGTTTTACTAACTTCTACGATATTTTCAGAAATTTCGCTTACAATATCAGGGTCAATACCGTAATTATATTTACCAATAAGTGCTTCACCGCTTAATTTTAATAAATACCTTTTCATAAAAAACTATTTTTTTATTTGTGCCATAACTTCATCTGCAAAATTTTCATCTTTCTTCTCAACTCCTTCTCCAACTTCGAATCTATAAAATGATAAAATTTGATTATCATTTTGTTCTAAAAGTTTACCAACTGAAATTTCGCTATCTTTAACAAACGGCTGTTCGATAAGTGTAACTTCTGAAACATACTTTTTTATTTTACCTTCAACCATTTTTTCTATTATTTCTTTTGGCTTCCCACTTTCTTGAGCCTGAGCCATATATATTTCTTTTTCTTTATTTAAGTCTTCTTTAGATATATCGTTAGGACTTAACGCTTTTGGTTTCATTGCAGCAATATGCATACAAATATCTTTTGCTAGATCTTCATTTTCTTTTTGCAGTAAAACAGCAACACCAATTTTAGTGCCGTGAATGTAATGACCAATATACGACCCATCACTTTCTATATTTTGAATTCTTCTGATTTGAACATTTTCTCCTACTTTGCTAACTAATTCGAGTCTAACATCCTCAATAGTTTTTCCATTTAGATCTTTTGATTTATAAAATTTTTCTATATCTCCTTTGTAATTTTGTAGTGAGACATCTGAGATTTTTTTTACGAATTCTAGAAAATTTTTATCTTTTGCTACAAAATCTGTCTCGCAATTTATTTCTATTATGTTGGCTGTATTTTTATCATCGCTTAATGATAAAGCTATCACTCCCTCTGCAGCAATTCTAGACGATTTCTTATCTGCTTTAGCTTGTCCAGCTTTTCTCATCTCTTCAACAGCTTTCTCCATGTCGCCCGAAGAATTTATAAGCGCTTTTTTGCACTCCATCATTCCTGCTCCAGTTCTGTCTCTTAATTCTTTTACCATTTGTGCATTTATATTACTCATTTTTATCTCTCTAAAAAATTTATTTAAATAGTTAACATGTTTTATTTACCGCTATTCAATGGAATCTTTTTCTATCACTTTTTTGGTAGCGACTTTTTTAGTAGCGACTTTTTTTGTGGCGACTTTTTTTGTGGCGACTTTTTTAGTAGCGACTTTTTTCTTTTTAACCACTACTTTTTCATCTGGCATATTTTTAGTACTTGAAGACATTATCTCTTCTTCAGTTATTTTAGGTTTTTGTGTTTTTAAGAATTCTTGGCCTTTTTTAACTGCCGCAGATATTTCAGTACAATATAAATTTATTGCCCTCATAGAATCATCATTGCCTGGAAAAAAGTAATCGATATTATCAAAGGAGTTATTTGTATCAACTACAGCAATTATTGGTATATTTAATTTCATAGCTTCTTTAACAGCTATATCTTCATATCCAACATCAATAATAAATAAAACATCAGGAATTGATTTCATGTCTTTGATACCGCCTAAACTATTATTTAATTTTTCTATTTCACGAGACTGAAGCAGCTGCTCTTTTTTAGTTAATTCCTGGTTATCTTTTTCTGAATCTTCCTCTAACGATTTAAGTCTTTTGATTGACTGTCTAACAGTATTGAAGTTTGTCAACATCCCACCTAGCCATCTATGATTTACATATGGCATATTACAATCTATGGCGGCCGTTGAAATACTATCTCTAGCGGCCCTTTTTGTTCCTACAAATAAAATCTTTCCCCCTTTAGAAGAAATTTTTTCAGCAAATGCGCATGCTTCTTTCATTAGAGGCACTGTCTGCTGAATATCAATTATGTGTATGTGATTTTTATTTCCATATATATACGGAGCCATTTTGGGATTCCAATAGCTTGTTTGATGGCCGAAGTGAACTCCCGCTTCTAATAAAGCAGGTATTGTTATATCTGTCATGTTTATCTCCAAGGGTTAATTATCACCTGAAATAAGTTATATAGCTTATTCAAAAGCACCCAATATAACTCTTATTAATTCCAAGCTAGTTTTTAAAATACTGAGTAAGTTTATATCATAGACTTACTCTTGCAACAATCGGTATAATAATGGTTAATTATACCTTAAACAACCATATATTATGATAAAAAATTCCACAGAAATCGAAAAAATGAGAGTTGCTGGAAATTTAGCATCAAAAGTCCTTCTAATGATAGAAGAATATGTGAAACCAGGCATATCTACTGAGGAGTTAGATAGCATTTGTCATAATTTCATTATAAATGATCTTGACTGTATCCCTGCGCCATTAAATTACAGAGGATTTCCAAAGTCAATTTGCACATCAATTAACCATCAGGTTTGTCATGGTATTCCTGACAAGAGGATTTTAAAAAAACAAGATATCGTAAATATTGATATTACTGTTATTAAAGATGGTTATCATGGCGATACAAGTAAAATGTTCTATGTTGGTAAACCCTCAATACAAGCAAAGAGACTTGTAGAATTAACATATGATGCTCTAAAAATAGGCATTAGAACTGTTAAACCAGGGGCGACTATTGGAGACATTGGTCATAATATTCAGCATTTTGCTGAAAAAAATCATTGTTCAGTAGTTCGTGAATATTGTGGCCATGGCATTGGTAAAGAGTTCCATGAAGAACCTCAAATATTACATTATGGAAAAGAGGGAGAGGGAATTAAATTAAAAGAAGGAATGACGTTTACAATTGAACCAATGATAAATTTTGGTAAAAAAGAGGTAAAGCTTTTGCCTGATAATTGGACAGTGGTTACTAAAGACCATAGCTTGTCAGCACAATGGGAACATACAATTCTTGTAACAAAAAATGGTTATGAAGTATTAACTATGAGACCTGAAGAAAACATATAATGTCAAAAAAAAAATTTATAAATCATTTTTCTTTTTCAAAAAATAAAAAAAATATAATTAATGACTATATTTATGCTGAGTATAAGAAAAATACAAGTGTAAAAAAATTATTAAAATATAAATCTAGCTTAGTCGACAGTTTAATTAAAAATTTTTGGAAGAACAATAATCTTCACTCAAGAAAAATCTGCTTGATTGCTGTTGGTGGATACGGAAGATCAGAATTATACCCGTTTTCTGATATAGATATATTAATTCTTATTGAGAATTATAACGATGATCTAATGATCAAAAATATAGAAAATTTAATAGCTGACATATGGCATCTTAAAAACTCGGTTGGCCATGCTGTTAGAACTATAGATGAATGTATTACTAAAATTAACCAAGACTCTACAATATATACAAATTTATTAGATAGAAGATTAATAGTTGGGGATAAAAATTTATATAAAAAACTCCATATAAATATTGAAGATAGGCACGTATGGTCCAAAAGGAAATTTTTTTTAGCAAAAAAACTTGAGCAAGAAAATAGATATAAAAAATACTCAAATACTGGCTACCTTTTAGAGCCAAACATTAAAGAAGGTCCGGGCGGCTTCAGAGATTTACAAACATTAATGTGGATTGCAAAAAGAAATTTTAAGGTAAATTCTTTATCTGCTTTATATAATCTAAGTATTATTTCTAAAAAAGAATATTTGTCATTATTGCGTTCTGAAAGATTTCTATCAAAAACAAGATTTTTGCTCCATTATATTCATGATAAATCAGAAGAAAGACTTTATTTTGCAAGTCAAAAAAGCCTTGCTGAATTATTTGGTTATAACTGTAAAACAAATGAAGGTGTCGAGAAATTTATGCAAATCTTTTATAAGCATATTACAAATATTAAACAGCTAAACGAAATATTACTTAAATATATTGAGCATCAGGAAAAGAATTTTATCGAAGATGATGGTAAAAATATTGGAAAATATTTTTGTATAAAAAATAATTCAATAAGCGTAAAAAATAAAGATGTATTTGTTAAAGATCCAAGTAAAATCTTTGAAATATTTTTACTCAAGGATGAAAATGATAATTTGTATGATATTTCAGCTAACACAATAAGGTTTATTAGAGAAAGCTTAACTTTAATTGATAATAATTTCAGGAATAATATAAAAAATAAAGAACTATTTATTAGTATTTTTTATCAAAAAAAAGGGGTTATTAAATCCTTAAGAAAAATGAACGATTATGGTGTTTTGGCAGCCTATTTAAAACCATTTGGTAAAATTGTAGGTATGATGCAATTTGATTTATTTCATATTTATACTGTAGATGAACACACATTATCTGTAGTATCCAATACTAGGTTTATGAGCACTAATGATTGCAAAGATAAATATAGTTTTGTTTATGAAATTTTCAAAAAACTTTCATCCCCAGAAATCCTATACCTTGGAGCATTATTTCATGATATAGGCAAAGGAAATAAAAAAGACCATTCTAAAGTTGGCGCAATAGAATCTTTAAAATTTTGTGAATCTCATGGTATGAATAAGCATCAGTCCGAGATGGTGTGCTGGTTGGTAGAAAATCATTTATTAATGTCTTTAACAACACAAAAGAAAGACATTAACGACGATGAGATTATTAAAGATTTTGCAGATATTGTTAAAACTCAAGAGAGATTAGATTATTTATATTTGCTAACAATAGCTGATATTCGAGGAACAAATCCAGACTTATATACTGACTGGAAGGATTCTCTACTTAAAAAGTTATACCTATCTTCTAAAGCATACTTTCGAAAAAATACATTTGATAATAAAAAACCAGATAGGTACCTCAAAAATTTAAAAAAGACAGTTGAAGATATGCTTGATAAAAAAATTAATAAAAATGATTTTGAAAAAACTTGGGCTTTGATGAATACCGATTACTTGAGAAGACATAGTGATGATGAAATCGCATGGCATATGGAATTAATATATAAAAATGCTCCTAATAATGCCTTATCAATAAGAAATAGTGAAATTAAAGGTTGTACAGAACTAACTATCTTCCAAAATATTAGAAAAAATATATTTTCATATATAGCTAATATGATTGATAACTTAAATATAAACATAGTGGATGCACGAATTATAACTTTAAATAACAATCAAGCCTTAGACACATACTTGCTTTTAAGCGAAGAAGGAAAATTTATTAAGGATAAATATACTTTAAATTTTTTAAAGGATAAAATTAATACTGTTCTTCAAGATTCACAATATAAAGTTAGTAAAGTTACAAAGAGGCAGACCCGAAATGTCGCTAGTTTCAAAAAATTTATTAATGTTAATATCGTAAGAAAATCAAACAATTTTTTATTAGAAGTTAGTGCGCTTGATCATCCTGGCCTCTTATCAAAAATATGTGAATCAATGGATAGTTGTAATCTAATGGTAAAAGATGCGAAAATAGCGACTTTAGGAGAGGAAGCTAATGATATTTTTCTAGTGGTTCCTGCTAATAATGAAATTTATTTAGATACTGATATTGATATGATTAAGCATAATATTGAGCAAAAAATTTCAGAGTTATATAATTAATTAAGAGGGTTAAAATGATAAAAGAAATAATTGATGCCGGCTACGATGATTTATCTAAATCCATAGATATTTCAAAAAATACTGAGTTAGTTAATGCAGTTAATAATACTTTAAAAGAGCTTAATGAAGGAAAAATTAGAGTTGCTGAAAAAATTAATTCTGAGTGGATTGTTAATGATTGGATAAAGAAAGCTATATTAATTTATTTTAGCTTTTCAAAAAATTCTGTTGTAAAAGGCGCTGAATCAGACTTTTATGATAAAGTTCCTCTTAAATATACAAATTTAACTGAGAAAGAGGCTTTAGAAAATAAAGTTAGAATTGTTCCGAGCGCAACAGCTAGATATGGATCTTATCAAGCTCCTGGTGTAATACTAATGCCATCATATGTAAACATTGGGGCCTATGTTGATCAATATACGATGGTAGATACTTGGGTAACCGTTGGATCTTGCGCTCAAATCGGTAAAAATGTTCACTTGTCTGGAGGTGTTGGGATTGGTGGAGTTCTAGAACCACTTCAAGCCACCCCAACTATAATCGAAGACAATTGCTTTATAGGAGCAAGATCTGAGATTGTTGAAGGAGTCATAGTTGAGAAAGGCTCGGTAATATCCATGGGGGTATACATAGGTAAAAGTACAAGAATATATGATAGAAGTACCGGAGAAATTTCTTACGGATTAATACCTGCTGGTTCTGTTGTTGTTTCAGGTAATCTTCCATCAAAAGATGGAAAGTACAGTATGTATGCGGCAATAATTGTAAAAAAAGTTGATGAAAAAACTCTTTCTAAAGTAGGTATTAATAACATTTTAAGGGATCTAGATTAATGGCTAATATTTCTAATGTTGAAACTATCGCTAAAAAGTTAATAGAAAAAAAATCTGTAACTCCTAATGATGATGGTTGTCAAGAATATATAAAGGATGAATTATCAGACTATGGATTTAAACATGAAAATATTAATTTAGAAGACGTAAAAAATATCTGGCTCAGAAAAGGTTTTGATAGTCCATTACTAGTTTTTGCAGGCCATACAGATGTTGTGCCTCCTGGAAATATAGATGAGTGGGAAACAAAACCGTTTGAACCTAAAGTAAAAAATAATATTTTATATGGTAGAGGTGCATCCGATATGAAATCAAGTATTTCTGCGATGATTTCTGCAGCACAAAAGTTTGTTGAAAATAATCCTAATCACAAAGGTTCTATAGGTTTTTTGTTAACTAGCGATGAGGAAGGTCCTGCAAAGTATGGCACCCAAAAAGTTATAGAAAAATTTAAAAAAGATAATATAGAAATTGATTACTGTATTGTAGGCGAACCGACAAGTAGTGAAAAATTTGGTGATACCATAAAAAATGGTAGGAGAGGATCTTTGACAGGACACTTAAAAATCATAGGTATTCAAGGTCATATTGCATATCCAGAACTAGCTAAAAATCCTATTCATATTGCTGGCTCATTAATAAATGAATTAAATGATTATAAATGGGATGATGGAAATAAATATTTCCCTAAGACTTCTTTTCAAATATCTTCTGTTAAATCTGATGAAGTAGCATCAAATATGATACCCAGATCAATTGATATTGTTTTCAATTTAAGATTTTCTAGTGAATTAACGCAAGATGACATAAAAAATAATTTTAAAAATATAATTTCAAATTTTGACTGTGAATACGAAGTTGATTGGAATTGCTCTGCAGAGCCTTTTATTACCAGCGAAGGATATCTAACAAAAGTTCTCCAAGAGGCAATAAAAGAAACTGTGAATATCGATTCAAATTTATCTACAACTGGAGGCACGTCAGATGCAAGATTTATTTCGCAACACGCAAAAGAAACTGTTGAGTTTGGACCTTTAAATAAGACAGCTCATAAAATCAATGAGAATATTGATTTACATAATTTAATTGATTTAGAAAAGATATACTATGCAGTTTTAAGTAAAATTTTATTATAAATTTTTTTCACACAATGAGCTAAACTCTTTCCAATGCTCTTTATCAGATTTATCTAGAAAACTAAATATTTCCTCTAATAATTTTTCATATTCATCTGAAGTAATACTATTTGAAATTAATTGGTACCTTAAAAAAACAAAATATGTATTAAGTACATCTGTTTCACAATAGTCTCTTATTTTCTTAATTTCATTTGCTAAATAATAGTCAGTGACTTTACTACCGTCAATACCGTATTTTCCTGGTGCTCCTATAAGTTGCGCAATATCTGTCAGAGATGCTGGTTTTTTAAAACCTGAAATAACATCCATCAAATCTAAATGCCTATCATGATATCTATTTAAATAATTATTCCATTTAAACTCTCTGTCGTCATCTCCTTTGTCCCAATATTTAATTGATGAAATTCCATGGATTAGTGCACGATAATGAATAACTGGTGAATCAAAACCCTTTCCATTCCAACTTACAAGCTGTGGCTGATATTTATCTATAGCTGAAAAAAATAACTTTAAAAGATCGCTTTCTTTTGACTCTTCATCTCCTAGTGACAGTAAAGATAATTTTTCGTTATTTTTATATAAAACTGAAATAGCAACTATTTTATGAAGATGCAAAGGCTGAAACATAGTTCCATTTTTTTGAAATTGAGTATGCTCCATTGCTTTAATGATATCTTTTTCACTCAAATCTTTTAAGTCTAAAAGTTTAGCTCCACCAGAAGTATCTGGAACTGTTTCAATGTCAAAAATTAAGGCATTCATTCGTTAAATATTCCTGTTGATATATATCTGTCACCGCGATCGCAGATAATTGAAACAATGATTGCATTATTTTCTTTTTTTGCGACCTCAAGCGCTACCAAGGTAGTACCTCCGGATGAAGGACCTGAAAATATTCCCTCTTTTTTAGCTAACTCTCTAGTCATATTTTCAGCTTCTTTTTGCTTAATATATACAATTTCATCGATATTTTTTTCATCGTAAATTTTTGGTATATATTCTTTTGGCCACTTTCTTATTCCTGGAATTGATGATCCCTCCTCAGGCTGAACGCCAATTATTTTTATTTCTGGGTTCATAGATTTAAGATATTTAGCCGTTCCAACTATTGTTCCTGTGGTCCCCATAGAGGCGACAAAATGAGTAACTTTTCCATCAGTATCTTTCCAAATTTCTGGTCCTGTTGAACTAACATGTGCCTCTGAATTATCTTCATTTGCAAATTGATTTAGCACATAGCCTTTTTTTTCACTTTGCATTTTTAGAGCCAAATCTCTGGCACCTTCCATTCCTTCTTGCTCTGTAACAAGCATTATATTAGCTCCATATGCTGACATTGCCGCTCTTCTTTCTATGCTCATATTATCTGGCATAATTAAAATTAGTTTATAACCTTTAATCGCGCAAACCATTGCAAGTGCTATTCCTGTATTACCACTTGTTGCTTCGATTATAGTATCACCTAATTTTATAGCTCCTTTTTTCTCAGCGCTAGATATCATATTCATAGCCGCTCTATCTTTAACTGATCCTGCAGGATTATCGCCTTCAAGTTTAACGAATAAGCGATTATTAGTTTTATTTAGTTTTTTTAATTCTACTAAGGGAGTATTCCCAATTAAAGAACTTATGCTTTTTATATTCATATTTACTTAGTTAATATAAGTGCATTTGCAATTGCAAATTTTTTTTCGTCTGAAATTGTTAAATGTATAGTTTTGTCAAAATATTTTTCAAATTCTTTTTTTTTATTTAATTTTGCTATTGGTTTTCCGTATTCATCATTATGAACTGAAATATTTTTTAATAGATATCCATTCAAAATTCCTATTCCAAAAGCTTTTCCAATTGCTTCTTTTGCTGCAAATCTTTTAGCTAAAAAGGATATTTTATTTTTAGATAAATCAAAACTTTTGATTTCATTATCACTTAAAATTTTTTTCACAAACTTTCTATCATATTTCAAATATATTTTTTTTATTCTTTCGATATCTACTATGTCTACCCCGATTCCAAATAAATTCATATTAATTACTCACGATTATATTTTTCATTTTATTTATTGCTTCTGCTAGACCAAGAAAAATTGATTCTGCTATTATAGAATGACCTATATTTAATTCATTTATATTGCTTATTCTAGCAATTTCTTTAACATTAGTATAATCAAGTCCGTGTCCAGCATTTACTATTAGAGATTTATTATGTGCATGATTTACGGAATTTATAATTTGCTCTATATATTTTTTCTTGTCCAAATTATTTGCCTCAGCATATTTTCCAGTATGTAACTCTATTGCTCCAACATTTAACTCTTTTGCTAAATCAATAGTTTGTATGTCTGGTTCTATAAATAATGAAATTAATGATCCCGAATCCTTTAAATTATGAATTATGTTTTTTAAAGACTCGAAATTTTTTTTTACATCAAGCCCTCCCTCAGTGGTAAGTTCTTGTCTTTTTTCTGGAACAATACATACAAAGTCTGGTTTAACCTGATTTGCAATCTCACACATTTCTAGCGTAGGTGCCATTTCTAAGTTAAGTTTAGTTTTTATATGTTCTCTAGCAATTTTTATATCATTAAATTGAATATGTCTCCTGTCTTCCCTTAGATGCATAGTGATACTATCTGCACCACTATCCTCAGATATCTTTATTGCTTTAAGCATATCTGGGTATGGTGTATATCTTTGCTGCCTTATAGTAGCGACATGATCTAAATTAACGCCAAGTTTTACCATATTTTTTCCTTTTAATTTAACGAAATGTATTTAAGTATTTCTCTTGTTTTGATTTTTTTTGGCTGTATATAATAATCTATTAGTCTTTTCATTAATACCCTTGATTCCTTAATACTTTTACTATTGTAAGCATGCCTACCTGATAAGGCCATTAAGGTTTCTCCAGAGTAAAATTCTTTGAGGTTGGAGGTTACTTTGGGGCCAAAATTAGGTATGTATGTGTATTTTTTTGCAGAATCAATTATTTTTCCGTCCGAGTCATAATCAAAGGTTAAATAATGTCCAGTTAAAATCAATATTCCAATTTCATAATCATTGAGATTGACAAGGATATTATCAGAATTTTTTAAATTTCGTAAACTACTATTATAATGATCATATAATTTTTCAATTTGATATTCGTTTCTTGTTAGGTAGTGCATTATTTCATTATAATACATACCAATTACATTATGCGTTGGAGACAAATCAAGTCTATCAATTGATTCGTAATCTCTAATAAATTTTATATCGCTTTTTCCAGACCAATTTATTTTATAGGGGCTAAAAAGCTCTAGGGAATTTTTTTTCTTATTTGTTTTTATGCCCTTATGAATTAAAGTAATTTTTCCGTAATCTTTAGCAATAGCATCATAAATATTACTAGATTCTCGATATGGGGTAATTTTTATTATATAAATTTCAGATGTATGCATTTAGCTATATGAATTAAGAATTGAGTCTGTATTCTTCCATTTTGGATCGTATTTAACAAATATTTTTAAATAAACTTTCTTCTTAAAAAAATTTTCAGAATTAATCCTAGCCATTTTGCTTATTTTTACAAGCATTGATCCATTTTTTCCAACTACAATACTCAAATGACTTTTTTTCTTTAAATATACTGTTGATGCTATTGATACAATATCTTTTTCTTTATCAAGTTTATTAATTTCAACATGCAAAGAGTATGGCAATTCAACCGAAAGGTGTTTAATGCATGCTTCTCTGATATATTCTGCTACAAAAAATTCATTAGAATTGTGGCTTAAAATGTCTTGGTAAATATTCTTATTATTTTTTGGAAGGTAAGATTTGATTAATTTCTTCAAATTAATAATATTGCTTGAATTCTTAGCACTTATTGGAATTATTTCGTTATATACATCAGTGATCTCTATTGGAATTTGAGAAAGTATTTTTGGAAGATTTTTCCTTTTATTATCTAAATCAACCTTATTTAGAACAAGTATTTTTGGTAAGTCTGTTGCACTAATATTCTCAATGACTTTAATATCATCTTTATCAATTTTAAAGTAATTAACTACATGTAATATTACATCTGCTTCAATCAATGTAGATAATGCATTCCTATTTAATATTTTATTAAAATCTTTTTTAATATTAAAGTTTAACCCTGGTGTATCAACAAATAAATAGCTTGTGTCATCTTCGTTTAATACTGCGTCTATTTTATGCCTAGTTGTCTGTGGTTTACTTGTTGCGCCTGCCAAATGTTTTTTAATGAGCATATTAAATAAAGTTGACTTACCTACGTTGGGCTTTCCAATTATTGAAATATTTCCACTACTCATCTTTTTTAAAAATTTCTGAAATTTTATTTAAAGCTTTACTTGCAGCCTCTTGCTGAGATTTTCTTTTATTGCTTCCTAAACCCTCCTCACAAATATTATATACTTTAATACTACAAGATGTCTTAAAGCTTATATTATTATTTAAATTTATCTCTGTGGTATCATAGTCTGGAAGATCATAGTTATGAGATTGCAAAATTTCCTGAAGTTTTGTTTTAGAATCTTTTAGATCATCATTATTTGGAAGCGAACTCATTGAATCCTTAAACACATTATGAACAAACTTTGTCGCAGAATCTATGCCCTCAACTAGATAAACTACACCTATTATTGCCTCTAGTGCATCTGCAATTATAGATTCTCTTCTGTGACCCCCACTTTTTCTTTCTCCATCCCCTAAAATAACTTTATCACCAAGATTATGAAATTTTGCTATTTTATACAGACTTTCCTTTCTAACTAAATATGATCTCTTTCTGCTCAATGCACCTTCATCGTCATTGGGATAATTTTTATAAAGGTATTCAGCGATAACAAATCCTAAAACGGAATCTCCAAAAAATTCTAGGCGTTCATTATTTTTACTACTGGCGCTTCTGTGTGTTAACGAATCTTTATATAATTTTGAATTTATAATTTCTTTAGATAATAATTTTTCAATATCAGATTTATTCATGTAATAATTATTTTATAGAATTACCAATCCTATTATATTTTAAACTAAAGTTTTTGCTATTAAAACTCATCCATATCAAGAATGCTTCTCCAACAAGATTTTCTTCGGGTACAAAACCCCAGTATCTACTATCACTGCTATGATCTCTATTATCGCCCATAACAAAGTAATTTTTTTCAGGAACTTCAAATTCATGATCATTCGCTGGGCTCATATTATCATTTAAAATATTATATTTTTTGTTATCTTGATTTTCTATAAATATATCCAATTCTGTTCTTCCAAAATCATCTATGTACTGATGTGTTATTTGTCTATTTTTTTTATACTCAATATTATTTACGTAAACCTTCTTGTTTATATATTTTATTTTATCTCCTGGAATCCCAATAACTCTTTTTATAAAATTGATTTTTTCGTTTGCAGGATATCTGAAAACAACTACATCTCCTCTTTGAGGTTTTGATATTTCAATTACTTGCGTTTTTGTAATTGGTAATTTTATTCCATACTCATATTTATTTACGAGTATATAATCTCCAATTAGTAATGTTGGTAGCATTGAGCCAGATGGTATTCGAAATGGCTCAGCCAAAAAAGATCTTAAAAATAGAACAATAAGAAGTATAGGTAAAAATGATTTTGCCTGCCTATTAAGCCACTCAAAAATTTTATTTTTTTTATTTACATTTTTTTTATTTAGAAATATAAATAAAAAACTGACAAAAATTAATAAAACTAATATAAACTCTAGATCTATACTATTCATTTATGTTTTCTTCAAATAAATTAAGTGATTATTAATCTTTTTTTAGAACTGTAAGAACATCTTCTAATTCAGATACTAGTTGATTTACTAATTGCGAAGACAAGTTATTATCATTACTTACATCATCTCCTAATAGTTTCTTTCTAGCCCCTTCTATTGTATAACCTTGCTCATACAAAAGGCTTCTGATTTGCCTTATCAATAAAACGTCATGCCTTTGATAATATCTTCTATTTCCTCTTCTTTTTGCAGGTGATAGAGATGGAAATTCTTGTTCCCAATATCTTAAAACGTGAGATTTTACATCACATAACTCACTTACCTCGCCAATTGTAAAATACCTTTTGCTAGGGATTGATTCGTTATGTTTTCCGTTACTCACTAAATGCATTATTTTCTACTCTAGATTTTAATTTCTGTCCAGCCCTAAAAGTTACAACTCTTCTTGGGCTGATTGTCACGTCCTCGCCTGTTTTTGGATTCCTTCCTGGACGCTCTTTTTTATCTCTTAAAATAAAATTTCCAAAGCCAGAAATTTTTACATCTAATCCAGAAATTAATGTTTCTGATATTTCATTAAAGAAAATTTCTACAAATTCTTTCGCTTCTCTTTTATTTAAGCCTAACTCTTCGTATAAAGTGTCAGCTATTTCAGCTTTTGTAAGTGCCATTAATATACCTAAGTATTATTTTCTTAATTCTATTTTAAATTCATCTTCAAGACTTTTTACAATTTTTCCAACATATATATCAGCTTCTTCATGCGTAAGTGTTTTTGCATCATCTTGAAAAATAAAAGCCAAACCTAAGCTTTTTTTCCCTTTCGGGACATTTTTTCCTATATACAAATCAAAGAGTAATATTTTTTTTAAAGAATGTACATTAATTTTTTGTATTAATTCTAAAATACTTTGATATTCAATATTAACGTCTATTAAGAAGGATAAGTCCCTTCTAATATATGGCAATTTAGAGTAATGAACAAACTTTTCCTTTAAATTATTTTCAATTTTACTTATTAAGTGATTAATAGATAGTGTTAGTGTTATGTACTTTGACTTATTATCAATTATTTCTTTAATTTGATAATCAAAGTCACTTTTTGCTAGTCCAAAAATTCTAGAAAGATCTTCTACTATCGTTGTCATATCGTATTTATCAAATTTTCTATTTTTAGATGACCAATTTTCGTCATATCTATCCCCATGTACAACACAAGATAGAACTTGATTGACATCTTCATCAAATACATTGCTTATCTCAAAAAATCTGTGAGAATTTTCAGCATTTACATTATTATTAAATTGAATATTCTTTATTAGTGACGAAACTAAATTACTTCTAAGTTTATTTTGTTCAGTACTCATAAAGTTTGAAATTCTCATGTGTTTTTCAAAATTATTATTTTTCCAATCATTGTTTTCAAGCAAATCATCATTTACAAAAGAGTAATTTATACATTCAGAATAACTATTTTTATAAAAATATTGTTTAATTTCATTAATTATCTCAAAAGGGAGATATTTTTTGTTTGGAGCGATACTTAATTTTTCAGAGGAGACTGGAATATTATCGTATCCATACAACCTAGCAACTTCTTCAACATAATCTGCATGTATAGACAAGTCGTATCTATAACTTGGGTTCGTTACTGAGTTATTTTTTTTATTGTATTTGCATCCGATTGATAATAGTAATTCTATAATCTCAGTATCTTGAATATTTATACCTATCTGACTTCTTATTTTTTCAAAATTTAATTCAACCTCAGAAGAAGCTGGAAGCAAAGTCACATCTTCAATAATGTTAATGTCTGAAAACTCACATATTTTTATTTCATAAATAATATCAATAAATCTATTTAACGCTTTATTTGGTAGTTCAAAATCAACTCCTCTCTCAAATCTATGTGAGGATTCTGTTTGTAATTTTAATTTTCTTGCTTTATTTGCAAGCAATTTTGGATTAAAAAAAGCACTTTCTATAATTATATTTTTCGTTTTCTTAGTTACAGCAGAATCCTGAGATCCAATTATGCCCGCTAAAGATATTATGTTTTTTGAGTCAGAGACAACAATATTTTCTGAGGTTAATTTATATTCTATTCCGTCTAAAGCTTTAAAGGATTCATTTTGTTTCGCATATCTTATACTTATATCACCTGAAATTTTATCAGCATCATAGGCATGCATTGGCTGTCCCAAATCTATCATTAAATAATTAAGCAAATCTACAATTGGGTGAATTGATTTTATTCCAATATTTTGCAATCTTTTACTAATAATTTCTGGCAAAGCACATTCAGAATTAATATTCTTTAAATAAATATATTCGTATCTCGGACATAATTCCTTATTTGTTATATTGAAATTTATTTTTGAATTTTCACAATAATCATAGGAAACATTATTTTCTTTAATTATTTGTTCTTTATATTTCTTATTAATGCTTTTAAGTTCTCTGGAGATTCCAGAAACTGATAGGCAGTCAGATCTATTAGGTGTCAAGTCGATATCTATAAGTTCATCGTTGTTAATTTTAGATATTTCGTCAACCTCAAGTCCAGCCATTGTTAATTCATGACAAATTTCTTCTATGCTTCCAGAAGTTTCCAAATGATCATCAAGCCAGCTTTTCGTAATTTTCATATTCTACATTCTCTGAAATTGCTTTAAAAATCTTAAATCATTTTCATAAAATAATCTTAAATCTGTGATACCTAGCTTAAGCATAGCTAATCTCTCTACTCCTAATCCAAATGCGTAACCACTATAAATAGATGAATCAATTTTAGCCATATCAAGTACGTTAGGATGAACCATTCCACAACCCAAAATTTCTAACCAATTTTTATTGCCTTTGGAATCTACATACTCGATATCTACTTCAGCGGAAGGCTCTGTAAATGGAAAATATGATGGTCTAAATCTAATCTTTAAGTCGTCTTGCTCAAAAAAACTTTTTAAAAAAATATTAATAATTGACTTTAAATTAGAAAAGGAGACTTCTTTGTCGATATATAGACCCTCAATTTGATGAAACATTGGTGTATGTGTTATGTCAGAATCTTTCCTATATACTTTTCCAGGAGCAATTATTCTAATAGGGGGGTCTTGTTGATCCATTGTTCTAACCTGCACTGAAGAAGTGTGAGTTCTTAGCAAGAAATTATTATCAAGATAAAATGTATCATGCATTGCTCTAGCTGGATGTGATTCAGGAATATTTAATGCTGAGAAGTTATGAAATTCATCTTCAACTTCTGGTCCCTCAACACATTCAAATTTTAGAGACTCAAAAATCTCAATCGATTTACCCATTATCTTGGTTATTGGATGAATGCTACCAACAGATGATGATCTGCCAGGCATTGTTAAATCAAATTCGTCTTTGGAATTAATCGAAACTTTACTAAGCAATGCTTTTCTTTCTTCTAGAATACTATTTATAGCGTTTTTGACATTATTTAAACTTTTACCAGCTATAGCCTTCTCCTCAGAATTTAATTCTGAGAGCGATTTCATGAAACTGTTTAGTGAACTTTTTTTACCAAGAAATTTGACCCTCATTGACTCTAGTTCATCTAAGTTATTGACGGCTTTAATTGATTTTGTTGCTTCTTCTAGAACTTTTTTTAAATCGTTTTTTAAAGTATTGCCAGACATTATGCTGCAAGTTGTGACTTCGCTTCTTTTGCAATTGCAGCAAAAGTTTCAATATCATTCATTGCTAAATCCGCGAGAATTTTTCTATCTATTTCAATTTCTGCTTTACTCAACCCATTAATTAAAGAACTATAACTGAGGTCATACATTCTAGCAGCCGCATTAATTCTTACTATCCATAAAGCTCTAAAAGTTCTCTTTTTTTGTTTCCTGTCTCTGTAAGCATACTGCCCAGCTTTAGTTACAGCTTGTGTAGCAACCCTATATATGTTTTTTCTTGCACCATAATAGCCTTTTGCTTTTGCTTTAACTTTCTTATGTCTTGCATGTGCAATAACGCCTCTTTTTACTCTTGACATCTTTTACTTACTCCAAATTAAATATAAGGCAGCAATTTTTTAACTGCTGGTGTATCAACTTTTTCAACTAAATCAGGGGATCTTAAAGAACGTTTACGCTTTGTACTTTTTTTTGTCAGGATATGTCTTAAATGCGATCTTTTGCACTTAAATTTTCCTGAGGAAGTTGCTTTAAATCTTTTTGCAGCACCCCTATTTGTTTTTAACTTTGGCATTTTCTTTCCTTTTTTTTATTTTCTTGGCGCAATAACCATAACTATTTGTCTACCTTCAAATTTTGGGCTTTGCTCAACTTCCGCAACGTCCTCTAAATCTTTTTCTATCCTCTCAACTTGCTTCATTCCTAATTCTTTGTGAGCAAGCTCTCTTCCTCTAAATCTAATAGTAATTTTTGCTTTATCACCATCAGTTATAAATCTTCTTAAATTTGTAAGTTTTGTTTGGTAATCATTTTCTTCAGTACCAGGCCTTAACTTAATCTCTTTAACTTGCTGTTGCTTTTGTTTCTTTTTTGCTTGTTGAGCTTTTTTATTTTGCTCAAATCTAAATTTCCCATAGTTCATTACTTTACACACTGGCGGCTTTGCATTTGGTGTTACTTCTACCAAATCAAGATCTGCTTCCTTTGCAATTTCTAGTGCGTCATTTATTTTAACAACTCCTAGATTCTCTCCTTCTACTCCGATTAATCTAACCTCAGGGGTTTTAATACTCTGATTAAGTCTTGTATATTTGTCTGAACTAATTTCTACTCTCCTATTATATACTAAATTATTATTATTTTTTACTACTCAATTTTTTTATAAAATCATCCACACTGATTGAATCGTGTTCAGTGCCATCATACTCTCTGACTGAAATATTGCCGGATGATACTTCTTTATCACCAATTATTACAACATATGGAACTTTTGCAATAATGTGTTCTCGAATCTTATAACCAATCTTTTCATTTCTCAAGTCTAAAAAGCAACGAAAATTACTTTCAACAAGTTCTTTTTCTATTTTTCTTGCGAATTCTACATGCTTATCCGCTATATTGGCAATTATTATTTGTTCAGGACATAACCAAAAAGGCAGTTTACCACCATAATGTTCGATTAGAATTCCAATAAATCTCTCCATCGATCCTAAAATTGCTCTATGAACCATAACGGGAATAGTTTTTTCTCCATTTTCATCTATAAAACTTGCTGATAGCGCAGTTGGCATCGAAAAATCTAATTGAACTGTTCCACATTGCCACTCTCTGTCCAAAGAATCAGTTAAGGTAAATTCAATTTTTGGCCCGTAAAAGGCACCTTCGCCTGGCAATGTTATATAGTCTGGTACATTTTCTTTTAAAGAATTTTCTAAAATTTTTTCTGATTTATTCCAAATATCTTCACTTCCAACCCTTTTTTCAGGTCTAGTGGATAATGCGACTTTAATATTTTCAAAACCAAGTTCTTTATAAACTTTAAAAGTTAATTTAATTAATTTAGTAATTTCATCATGAAGTTGTGATTCTGTACAAAAAATATGTGCGTCGTCCTGAACAAATTGTCTTGCCCTCATTAAACCGTGGAGAGTTCCAGATGGCTCATTTCTATGAACAAGACCAAATTCACAAAGTTTCAAAGGCAAATCTCTGTAACTTTTTAAGCCTTGATTATAAACTTGAAGGTGTCCAGGGCAGCTCATAGGTTTTACTGCGTAATCTCTTTTTTCAGAATGGGTAGTAAAAATCATATCTCCAAACTTATCCCAGTGCCCAGATTTTTCCCACAGAGTTCTATCTAGGATTTGAGGTGTATTAATTTCTTTATACCCTGAATCTAAATTAATTTTTCTCATGAAACTTTTTAACAATTGGTATATTGTCCAACCCTTATGATGCCAAAAAACCATTCCCGGTGCTTCTTCTTGAAAATGAAATAAGTCTTGTTGTTTACCGATTTTTCTATGATCATTCTTTTCTGCATCTTCAATTTTTTGAATATAATTATCTAACTCATCTTTTTTATCCCAAGCAGTACCATATATTCTTTGAAGCATTTTATTATCAGAATTACCACGCCAGTAAGCTCCGGATATTTTAGTAAGCTTGAAATGTTTTAGAAATTTTGTATTTGGAACGTGAGGACCTCTACACATATCGACATATTCTTGATGAAAATATAATGCTATCTCTTCATCATCGGGAATTTCTTTAACAATCTCTTGCTTATATGGCTCATCTCTCTCAATAAAAACACTTAAAGCTTCTTTAGCTGTAACAACTTTTCTCACAACGTCATAATTACTGCTAACCAAGTCTTTTATTTTTTTCTCGATTGTTTTCAAATCATCCAAGCTCAGTGATTCTTCACAATCGATATCATAATAAAAACCATTTTTAATTATTGGCCCAATTGCCATTTTAGCATTTGGATATAATTGCTTTATTGCGTGGCCTATTAAATGAGCAAAAGAGTGGCGCACGATATCAATCCCCTCATCGTCATTCTTTTTTATTATTTCTATATTACTATCATTTTCAATAACTACAGACAGATCTCTCAATTGTCCATTAATTTTTCCTGCAACAGCAACTTTTGCAAGGGAATTACTAATATCTTTAGCAATATCGTACAAAGTTGTGTTATCTGGAATTTCTTTTTTATGCCCATCTGGCAATGTAATTTTTGGCATTATTTATCCACTATTATAAAATTTATGGTTGCAGTTTATCACTAACTTTTATCTAAAACACACACTAATAATAACGCGTTAATTTTAGCGTTAGATTACTATCACGCTCAAACTGTGCTAAAGGTTCTGAGTCCTCCGCCAAAAAATATTGAGCTTCAACTTCAAATTTCATATTTTCGCCGATACGTCTTTCGTACTCAATTGAACTAAACATTGATCCTGTTTTCCAATCAATAATTGCACCAAATAGCAATTCGCTTTCCTGAAAATCATTCCATGTAAAACGGGCGCCTACAAAAATATCGTTTTCAAATAATGTTGATGCTGTTTTATTTTCATCACGATTATCATAAAGCCCTTCAAATAATATGCCTATATCAATACCACTATTGGAAAAATCAAAGAATGTATATTCTAATCCAAATACATTAGATGTAAAATTATCACCACTTTGGTCTGCTATTACAACTTCTAACTTTAAGAGCCAAGCATCCCAAGTACGTTGTATATCTACACCACCTTGTGTGAGCTTTTGATATATAGGTATATGACTTGTACCTTCTCCATTTGATTTCAAAAATGGTGCTCTTGCCGTTCCTGTAAAAACGTGAATCCCAATATCAAATTGATCAATTTGATGTTGATAACGTAAAGCAAAATCACCAGCCCACCCTTCGCGGCCTTCATCGTATTCAGCATTATCTAAATCAACAGTTAGAGGAGCTCTTTGACGACCATCTACACCTGGAAATGTTCGTTCACGAAAATATGGTAGATAATAGACTTCAAATCTCCCAATATCAGTAAATTTTCCAAAACGAATCAACGGCTGACCAAGCTTATCTGTCTCATCGCTATTTTCTACCTCATCGAATTGATTAATCACATCGACTACGTTTCGACTTTCGGCAACACCCCAAAAAATTTGAGCATTCCCAATTAAAAGGTCAAAATTACTAAAACGTTGCGAATAATTCAGCTCTCTTATATCAAAGTGTGAACGTTCGTCATCCTGCACATCAACTCGCAGAAAAGGCTCAAACTGTAAGCGCTTTTTTCGGTCTTTAGAAATCCATCTACCTTCGCCACTAAAATAAATTGAAGGTTGAAAATATTCCAACTGCCCGTCATAGGCTGGACTCTCAGGGAAATAACGAAATTCTGTTGTAACGCTTGGAGTAAAACTAAAATCACTTGCCAATGCCGAAGATGAAATCATGGCAAATAAAACTATGATCTTAAAGCTGGCTAAGCGCAGAGGATTTAAATTCATTTTCATTAAGTTCTATCCCAAATTCATAAACTTCAACACGCAACGTCGTACTCTTGCCTGTTAAATGATTGTCCATCTGTTGAACCATTGGACGATAGATTGTACCACCATAATTTTTAAACTCCGATTGTGTTAGTGTTTTGAAATGTGCTCCACCCCTATTAAAAAACTCAATCTTACGAAGCTGGTTAATATCTTTATCGATGTAAGCGATCAAATATGTATAACCTGAACGTTGATACAATGGTATCTGCTTAATCTTATCAACTTTTAAACCATCAAGTGTTGTGTCTTCTAGCCACTCATAAGAATATTTTCCCAGCTCTGCCGCAGTTAAATCTTCAAATGCAAATTCACTTCCAACAAATGGACCAGATTTATTTGAAGATGAAATCCGTTTAACTCTTGCCAATTCTGGTAAATATAGCCATTGATCATCAGAATCTAAAATTTTAGAATGAGATAATAATGCTGTTCCTTCAACATCAGGTGGCGTAAAGAAAAATGTGACAGACTTATCGCCGACATTTTCATTTGGTTTTTCTTTAGTTTTGATCTCTAATTCACGTTTAGTCGAATCCCCTGCAGAATTAGTCAATGTCATTGTTAATTTCGCTATACTTGTGCCAAAACCATTATCCATTCGGTCGGATTTGGCAGCAATTCGAAATCCTTTTTCCTGAGAAGTTTCTGCGTTTGAAAATGAAGAAAAAGTAAATAATCCTATCATTATAATAAAAGAAAATAGTTTTCTCATGATATTTGTCCTCTGTCTTTATTCATTAAAAATGAAAGTAAAGTTGGTAGTACTAAAAAATTGATAAACATCGCCAATAAAATTGCAATGCCAGTAACTAATCCCATATCTGTATTAGGCTTGAAAGCTGATGTCGCTAGCAAAGCAAACCCAGCGGATAATATAATTGTTGTCGCAAAAATGGCTGTTCCCGCCACATCAAACGCATACAAAATACTATCATGAAAAGATTTACTTTTATGACGATAGGCTTGCATGAATTTCGAAATCAAATGAACTGTGTCATCGATCACAAGACCAATTGCCACCGCGCCAACAATTGCAATTGAAAATCCAACTGTACCTGAGATAATAGCCCAAAGCCCAAATGTTGCTAAAATAGGAACAGTGTTTAAAACGACACTCAAAAATCCAATGCCAAATGATTTAAATGATACAGCCATAATTAAAAAAATTACGGCAATTAAAAAAAGGCTTCCTTTAATCATTGATTGAATATTTCTATCTGCAATATAATTGAATAATGACACATTCCCAGATGCAATTGTAGCTGCTCCAGATGAATTATTTTTTTCCATCCATTTAACAGCTTTTTCATTAAGAGTTCGTGCTTCAACTGTTGAAACGTCTTTTATAGTCGTAGTCACTCGAGTGCTCTGGCGATTAATATTAATACGGTCATTTAAATCAAGACCATAGGGAAGTGAAAGTTCATAAACTAGTAAATATTGGCTTGCAAGTTTTCGATTATCTGGGATACGGTAAAATTTCTCATCATCAGCATTCAAGTTTTTATTTAGTCGTTTCATAACATCTGAAATTGCATAAACATGAGCGACTTCAGGCTGGGTCTTTAGCCATTTCGTAAAACGATTAACATCTTCTAAGAATTCAGGCTCAAGAACTCCCTGAGGCTTGCCAGAATTAATAATAAATTCAATATTATCAGTTCCAAAAAAAGGCCGTGTAGCATCAATGGAATCACGGATATCAATACCGGGACTGAAATATTTTGACCAAACATCATTGAGCTCTAAACGTGGAATGAGTGCTATAGATGCAATACAAAAAAATACTGTTCCAAAAAAAGCTTTATTTCGATACTTGTATATAACTTCGCCAATGTAATGAAAAATTGAAGACTTTGAACTCTCACTATTAGAAGCTTCATATTTTAGAGGTAATAAATTCATGATAGCTGGAAGGAAAGTTAAGGATAAAACCCATGCCATAAAAATACCTGCCGCAGTCATATTTCCAAGATGGTGAAATGGTGGTGAATCAGAAAAGTTTAAACTTAAAAATCCAATCGCAGTTGTAATAGAAGTTAGCGTTACGGGAAATGTATTGGTTGCTACTGCCTTGACTATTGCCTCCTGCTTATTAATACCGCTATACATATGTTGTCGAAACGCAGAGAGAATATGCACAGCATCAGCGATAGCAATGGTCAAAATAATCGTTGGGGCAGAAATTGATAATGGCGTTAGTTCTACCCCTGTCCAACCACCTAAGCCCATACCAAAAATAGTTGATAAAATGATGATAAATAGTCCAGACACCATCGCAAGAATAGAACGCATAACAATAAACATCACAATGATAATTATCAAATACATTGCTGGTATAAGAGTTTCAGAATCTTTCATTCCGACCTCGCTAAATGCAGAGGACAACATTGAAGCACCAGTAAGTTTTACTTCAATATTTGGATATTTTTCTTTGATCTTATCTCGAATTTCACGTGCCATTGCTGCAGTACCTAATACATCTTCAGCAATACTTCTATCCACTTGTAAAATAGAATTCACAATCGTAGCACCGCCATCGGGTGCTGTAATAAATTTGTGTAAGAGCGGTTCATTTTCTGCAACACTTTTAAGTCGAAGCATCTGATTAGGTAGCTCAATTTCTTCCTTATCAAAAATCAAATCTTCAACAATAAGATCGTCGCCTTTAGCAAAAGTATGCTGAAAGTTTGTCAAACTATCGACACGGGAAACAAAGGGAAGATTCCAAGCCTGGGCTGTTATATCGTAAACTGCTTCAATAACATGAGGTTGATATATGTCCCCTTCCTTTGGAATTATAACAAAGCTAACGTTGTCAGCCTTTCCATACGTAGCTTCAAAATTTAAAAATCTTTGTAATTCCGGATTTTCTTCGCCAAAAAAAATCTGATAATCTCCTGAGAAGCTAAGATTTTTGGCGCCATATCCACCAATAAGAGTTAGCATTATACATAGAAAGATAGTTAGCAATTTTCGCGTCGCTGCAAATTTAGCAACTCTCTCTCCCCACCATTCAACGTTCCTTGCGATTTGTGCCATAGTTTTGTCACTCAACAAATAATACTAATTTGTAATATATTATTACTATATCGTACTTTATAAAATAGTTAGCTTTGCTGTTAGGCTCGTGGTAGGCGCGATTGGGATCGAACCAACGACCTCTACCATGTCAAGGTAGCGCTCTAACCAACTGAGCTACGCGCCTTTATATAAAAATGTTAATATAACATTTATAATATAATCATGCATAATAGTATTATTTATAACTACAAAAAATTATGAAAAAGCTAAATAAATATATTTCTATTTTTATCATTCTTGGACTAACAAATATTCCAAGTTTTGCAGATGAATATAAAAATGAAGATCAAGTGTATCATGTTGTTTTGGTTTGGCTAAAAACCTATAGAAATGAAATGAGAATAAATAAAATTATTGATGCAAGTAAAGAACTTAAAAATATCCCGGGTGTGTTAGAAGTTTCTACCGGAAAAGTTTTGCGAAGTTCAAGAGTAATAGTTGATGATACTTTTGATGTAAGTATTATAATTAAGTTTGCATCAAAAGAATACTTAAAGGATTACTTAGTTCATCCAATTCATGTAAAAATTGCCAACGAAGTTATAAAACCTTTAGCGAATAAAATTACGGTTTACGATACAATAATTCAAAAATAAATCATAAGGAAAGTATGCAACTAATTTTTCATAAATCTGAAAAATATATTGAAGAAGATATTTTTTACTATATTAGTGATCAAAGAGACAAACACTCGATGATTAAACCTAAGAAAGAAGATTTAATCAGTATGACTGTGGACTCTGAAAATTTAACTACACCTAGTAAAAAAAAAATAGCTAATGTACTTTATCCTTTCAAAAAAAATAGTATTGACAAAATATACATAGGTTTGAGTTTTCCTTTATTTTCCAATAATTGGGCAGCATCTTACTTGAGATATCTCCTAAAGATTATCAAAAAAGATGGATCAATAATTCTCCCGGTATATCCAGAAGAGCAAGCAAATGAAAAAGGGATGTGGTCACGAAGCTTTTTAGAAAATATTTTTACCAGTAGAACTGGCTGGACTGGTACAAATAATGTTTGGGCAGAAAACGATGGCGTCATGTCAATGAGAATTGGAAAGAAATTTCCAAAAAAAATTAATAGTACGCTAAATTTTTTCTTAGAGGAAATCGGCAATCAGTCATTTAGGTATGATTTTGAAAATAAAGAAAGTAATAATTTAAATTTAGTCAAAAATATTTGGTCAATAAGCAAACTTAGTTCGATTGTGGAAAAAATAATACAAGATAAATTTGCTAATAATAAAATTACATATTGCGATATTGGAAATGACCCTTACCTAGCTTTTGAAATTAATGTAAGCAGCTATATCAAAATCAAAAAAACTATTCTCATGACTGATAATGAAGATTTATATTCTGAATTAAACAACTATTTTTCCTATAGAAACACAGCTGATTATGAAAGACTCGATAAGAGTAATTTTAAAAATATCTCATTAGCAAATCCGGATGTAATTACAATTATTTATAATTCTAATAATAAAGAGATTCTTGATGAGGTTGTAAATTGCTGTCCTAATTCAGTTGTAGTTTTTTACGGAATTTTAGATAGCAGAGACAATACCTATGATAAGTACAATATTTCCAATTATTCATCAATAGTTGCAGCAAAATTAGATTCTAAAAAAACTATAAATCATTATTCTGATATAATTGAGGATGAAATTAATAGCGAAATTAAAGCTGAAGGTGAAAAAATATATGTTTTGACCCCAAAATAATATGGCATTTAAAAAATACTCTAGAAACCCATATAATCCTTTGTCGGATAAGCCATATAAATTATCAAGATCACGAATTGATAACTATCTCAATTGTCCACGATGTTTTTACATGCATGAAAAAAAAGGAATTAAAGCACCTTCTGGCCCTACGTTCACTTTAAACAACGCTGTTGATAATTTATATAAAAATGAATTTGATTTATATAGAAAAGAAAAAAAGCCACATCCAATAATGATAAAAAATAATCTAGATTGCATACCTTATGAAAATGAGAATCTTGATCAATGGAGAAATGCTTTTAAAGGTATTCAGTGGCATGATAAAGAAACAAATTTTTTATTTTTCGGTGGTATTGATGATATCTGGATTAACAGCAACGATGAACTGCATATTGTCGACTATAAAGCTACAGCAAAAAAAACATTTAATCCTAATTTTGATACAGGTTGGGAGGTTTGTTATAAAAAACAAATAGAAATATACCAATGGTTATTTAAGAAAAATGGCTTCAAAGTTTCAAATATTGGTTACATTATTTATGCGAATGGTAAATCTAATCTAAAGAAATTTGATGGTAATTTAACTTTTGATCAACATTTGTATCCTTTGGTATGCAATACCGATTGGATTGATAAAATAATACCTGAAATATATGATTGCCTAAATTCTGAGAAACTTCCAAGAAGCGGTGGCGGATGGAATGGAGAAGGTTGTGAGCAATGCGCATACAAGAAAAAATTATTTGATATTTTTAAATCCCATATATCTAAATAGTTTCTAATTTAAGTAAAAACTGCCGCAAAATAAGGCACCCAAGCGTATATAATTATGGCAGTAAAACCAATTTCAAAAATCGTAACTTTCTTAAAAAAAGATGCTTCTTGATTTGATTCTGAGGATGAAAATTTCACAATCAACATAACAATATCAAACATTAAAACCATTATATATATAGGTAATGTTGCGGGAATCGCTAAAGTTAGGATAGTATCAATTACATTGCTTAATATAAGTTCTGTATCTTTAGCTGGAGCTAATATTAAAAAAGCAAAACCAAGTAATATTAATAAAAATCTAAGTACACCTATTTTTTTTATAAATATATTAATTTTTCTTTATTCCTCCATGTAATGCTTCATTAATACTTCTGCTACTTCTGGTCTAGCAAATTCCTTAGGGAGACTTTCTCCTTTTGAAAGCATTTCTCTTACTTTAGTTCCAGAAAGAATTACAAAATCATCTTTTGTATGATCCTCTACATCTCTCATCATAACAACTTTATTAAGTTTTTTTGAATAAGCTGTATGGTCAGCTTTAAAAATTTTTATTTCAAGGGAATCTTCAGGAATATTATCAAAAATAATCTGAGCATCGAAGGCACCATAAAAATCACCTACTCCTGCATGATCTCTTCCAACAATCAAATAACTACACCCACAATTTTGTCTAAAAACCGCATGCAATAGTGCTTCTCTTGGCCCAGCGTAAAGCATATCAAAGCCATATCCTGTTATCATTACATAATCTTTAGGAAAATAATGATCTACCATCGTCCTAATTGCAGTGTCTCTTACATCAGCAGGTATATCTCCTGGTTTAAGTTTCCCAAGTAACATATGTATTAAAATTCCATCAGCGTTGACTCGTTCACCTGCCATTCTGCATAATTCTTCGTGTGCTCTATGCATTGGATTTCGTGTTTGAAAAGCAACTACATTTTTCCAGCCCTTTGCTTCTATTGATGACCTTATTTGCATTGCAGTTCTGAAAGTTTCACCAAAATCTTTTTCAAAATAACTATAGTTGATTACATTCACGCTTCCACTTATCAATAAATCTCCCTGCTCATAGAAAGTTTTAACTCCAGGATGAGATTGATCTTTAGTTCCGTAAACTTTATCAACAATATTATCTATTTCACTTGCACTTAATTTTTCAATTTTACTAATTTTTTGTATGGCTATTATTTGCTGCCCTTCAACATTTGGATCTATTAAAGCGACGCTTTCTCCCTCTTCAAAATCTAGCTCTTGATTTGTTAAGTTTACAACTGGCGTAGGCCAAAAAAGACCATTATCTAACTGCATTTTATTTGCAACAGAAATGACATCTTTTTTATCCATAAATCCATGCAGTGGCGTAAAATATCCTGCACCCAACATTACTAAATTTGCTGCTGCTGCAGAATTTACTTTCATTTTTTTCATTGATCTCGCAGCATCTAAAAGAGCAATTTTTTCTTCTTCTGTGCTAACTATTTTTGGCATTAGTTCAACTGAACCATGTGGTTTTATCATTGTTTTCCCCTTAATTCTATTCGTTAAAACCTTAATATAATTTCTTTATTATCTACATTACGGTATGATTATCTCATAAAAGATATAATACTAAAAAATAAATACTAAAACTAAGATGAAAAATTTTATAGCCCCATCAATTTTATCAGCTGATTTTGCACAACTAGGAAAAGAAGTTGATAATGTAATATTAGCAGGTGCTGATATTATTCATTTTGATGTAATGGATAATCACTATGTTCCTAATTTAACTATAGGACCTCTTGTATGTAAATCACTTTCAGATTATGGAGTAAAGAAACCAATAGATGTTCATTTAATGACATCTCCAGTAGATGATTTAATAGTGCAATTTTGTGATGCTGGAGCATCCATGATTTCATTTCATCCCGAAGCAACTCAACACATTGATAGAAGTATAGAGCTCATAAAGTCAAGAAATTGCAAAGCCGGTATTGCTCTTAATCCAGCCTCACCTCTATCACTTCTTGATCATATTCTCGATAAAATAGATTTTATCCTAATAATGTCAGTTAATCCTGGTTTTGGAGGACAAAAATTTATTTCTAACTCACTTGAAAAAATTAAAAAATGCAAAGAAATGATTGATAATTCTAGTTATAACATAGAAATAGAAGTTGATGGTGGAATAGGAATTAATAATATTAAAGATATAAAAAATGCCGGGGCTAATATATTTGTAGCCGGCTCAGCAATATTTAATTCAGATAGTTACAGCGATGCCATTGAAAAAATGAAGCAAGAAATTTCGGCTGACTAAAAAAATGACAAAAGAAGATTTTATAAAATTTGCTAGTCAAGGAAATTCTAGAGTTTCTGTAAATAAGATAATCGAAGATTTTGACAAAAATCCTCTTCAAGTCTATAAAATCTTAAATAATAAAAATGCATTTTTATTTGAATCTGGTTCGAACAAAGGAAAGTGGAGCAGATACTCCATTATTGGAACCCAATCTAAAGAAATTATAAAAGTACAAGACAATATAATCACATATATTAATGATGGCCACACCAAAGAGATAGAAAGCAAAGATCCTTTGGGGTGGATAGAAAAGTTCTATGCTGAAAATAAAGTTTCTAATCTTCCAAAGGATGTTCCTTTTTCTGGAGGTTTAGTTGGTTATTTTGGATACGAAACAATTAGCTTGATTGAAGAAAAGTTAAAAAATAAAAAAAAAGATAGTTTAGGAGTCCCTGATATCTTTCTATTTGTGTGTAACGAAATTATTATATTTGATAATTTAAAAAAATGTATTCACATTATTGTAAATACAAAAACAAATGAAGAAAATAGTTACGAAAATTCAATCTCAAGAATTGACGAAATTGAAAAGTTAATCTGTAAAAAAAATAAAATACCTCCCTCAGAAAAAAATTTAGGCAAAGATGAGTTCACATCCTCATTTAAAAAAGAAAATTTTATGAGTGCTGTTAATAAAACAAAAGAATATATTTCTGATGGCGATGTTATGCAGGTTGTATTATCACAAAGATTAACAAAAAAATTTGAAGGTAATCCAATTGACATGTATGAAGCTCTTAGAGACATGAACCCTTCACCATACATGTACTTTTTAGACATGGATGGATTTCAAATAATTGGATCTTCTCCAGAAATTTTAGTTAAATTAGAAGATAAAAAAGTTACTGTTCGGCCAATTGCTGGAACAAGGCCAAGAGGTCAAGATGAGTTGGAAGATTTAACGAATGAAAAAGATTTACTAAAAGACCCAAAAGAAATAGCAGAGCACTTAATGCTTATTGATCTTGGAAGGAATGATATTGGAAGAATATCTAAAGTCGGGACTGTTAAGCTTACTGAAAAAATGATCATAGAAAGATATTCTCATGTAATGCATATCGTCTCTAATGTTACAGGAGAGATTGAGGATGATACAAAACCACTTGATATATTAAGAGCAACTTTTCCTGCTGGAACTGTTTCCGGAGCCCCAAAAATTCGTGCAATGGAAATTATTAATGAGCTTGAACCTTTGAAAAGAGGTATATATTCTGGAGCAATAGGATATCTTTCTTGGACAGGTGATCTTGATACGGCATTATCTATTAGAACTGCTGTAATAAAAGATAATTTAATTCATGTTCAAGCAGGTGCTGGTATAGTTTATGATTCGGTACCAGAAACAGAATGGGAAGAAACTATGAATAAAGCTATGGCGCTTTTAAAAGCGTCTGAAAAAGTTAATATCTCAAATGAGGATGCATAAATGATTTTGATGATAGACAATTATGATTCTTTTACATATAACATAGTTCAATATTTAGGAGAACTAGGAGCAAATGTAAAAGTTGTTAGGAATGATATGATTTCTACAAAAGACATAGAGTATATGGAGCCAGAAAAAATTGTAATATCACCTGGGCCTTGTACTCCAAAAGAAGCTGGCATTTCAATCGAAGCCATAAATCACTTTCATTCTAAATTACCAATTCTCGGAATTTGTCTAGGACATCAAAGTATAGGAGCTGCTTTTGGTGGCAATATAATAAAGGCTAAAAAAATTATGCATGGTAAAACATCATTAATATATCATCATCAAAACTATATATTTAAAGATCTGCCAACTCCTTATACAGCAACTAGATATCACTCTTTAGTAATCGAGGAAGAAACTATGCCTGATTGCTTAGAAATTATTGCAGAAACCAAATCAGATGATAAAAGTGAAAACGAAATAATGGCAATTAGACATAAAGATTTTCATACGTATGGTGTACAATTTCATCCAGAATCAATTATGAGTGAGCACGGGCATCAAATTTTAAAAAATTTTCTTGAAATTAAATGAATATAAATGAAGCAGTAGAAAAGTTTTCGTCTGGCGAAAATCTGAAAAAAAACGAAATTAAAGAAGTATTTCTAAGTATTATGAATAATGAATGCAATGATGCTGAGATTATTGCTTTTTTGATGACACTTAAAACCAAAGGGGAAACCGTTGAAGAAATTGCAGGTGCTGCTGAAGTTTTAAGAGAAATGTGTCAAAAATTAAAATTAGGTTCAAACGAATTAGTTGATACCTGTGGAACTGGTGGAGATGGGCAAAATACTTTTAATATATCAACTGCTTCAGCTATTGTAGCTGCGGCTGCAGGTGTAAAAATTGCTAAACATGGAAATAAATCAATTTCTAGTAAATCAGGTAGTGCTGATCTTCTAGAATATTCAGGAATCAATATTGATTTAGATGAAGAGCAAGCAAAAAAATGTTTTGATGACCACGGTATTACATTTATGTTTGCCCCAAAATATCATAAAGCAATGAAGAGTGTCTCAACTGTTAGAAAAAATATTAAAACAAGAACAATTTTTAATGTATTAGGACCACTGTCTAATCCTGCAAATGCAAATTTTCAAATTTTAGGAGTTTATGATAAAGATTTAATTTTGCCAATTGCTAAGGTATTAAAAGATATTGGCATACAAAAAGCTTTGGTGGTCCATTCGGAAGATGGGCTAGATGAAATATCTTGCGAAAAAAATACATATATTGCTGAACTAAAAGACGGTGATATCTCTGAATATATAATTAACCCTAAAGATTTTGACTTGCAAGTTACATCACTAGAGTCTTTAAAAGTAAATACAGTTGAAGAAAGTTATAAAATTTTTATCAAGATGTTAAATAATCAAGACGAAGCAGCAGTTAATATTGTGAGTTTAAATGCTGGTGCTGCAATATATATTTCTGGAATTAAAAATGATCTAAAAAGTGGGATAGAGCTTGCAAAAGAAATTATTATTTCTGGGGCAGCTATGAAAAAATTTGATGATATTAAAAATTCTATGCCCGAAAAAGTAAAAACACCTAAAATTTTGGAAGAAATTTTGGAAAATAAAGCAAAAGAGGTAGCCGAGAGAAAGACAAAAATTTCGGTTCAGGATTTAAAAGAAATTGACTATATGAGATCTTTAAGAAGAGATTTTAAAACTGCATTGCTAAATAAAATTAGACAAAATAAAAATGCCGTAATCGCAGAAATAAAGAGAGCTTCTCCTTCCATGGGGGAACTTAATATGAATATTATTCCAGCAAAGGTTGCTTCTGATTTTGAAACTATGGGGGCTGCTTGTTTATCTGTCTTGACAGATGCTAAATACTTTAAAGGTTCAGGCGCTATTTTAGAAATGGCAAAAAAAGGTTGTGGCATTCCTGTCCTTAGAAAAGATTTCATTATAGATGAATATCAAATAGACGAATCTGTAACCATGGGTGCTGATTGTATATTACTTATAGCTTCTGCTTTAGAAAAAAACTTAATGAAAAAACTTTATGACGCTGCAAAAATTAGAGATTTAGACGTAATTGTTGAAGTTCATGATCATAGTGAGCTTGAAGTTGCTCTTGAAATAGATTGCGACATTATTGGTATTAATAATAGAAATCTTCATACCTTTGAAGTTGATTTAAATACGACAGTGAATTTAATACAATATTTAAAGAATGATCAGCTTGTAATTGCCGAGAGTGGAATTCATACTAGTCAAGACGTTAAAAAAATGAATGATTGTGGAATAAATACTTTTTTAGTTGGTGAGTCATTCATGACCACAAATGATCCGATAAATAAATTTAAAGAAATATTTATAAAGTAAATTGAAAATTGTAATTAAAAATTGTTCGCAGTGTGGATCAAGTAATATCAATTTTTCTGTTCCTTCCGGCGATAACAGAAATAGATATATTTGCAAAGACTGTGGTTACATTCATTATCAAAATCCTAATATTGTTGCGGGCTCTATTTTAGAATGGAACAATAAAATCTTATTGTGCAAAAGAGCTATAGAGCCTAGAATTAATTGCTGGACATTGCCCGCTGGTTTTTTGGAAAATGAAGAACCTCTAGAAGCTGGAGCTGCAAGAGAATGTATTGAAGAAGCAAACGCATACTCTGATGATATGAGAATTTTCTCTATCTATAGTCTAGTGCATATCAGTCAAATATACATTATGTATTATGGAACTCTGAAGGATGGCAAACATAGTCCAGGCCCAGAAGAATCTTTTGACACAAAATTATATAGTAAAGATGAAATCCCTTGGAGTGAATTAGCTTTTCCAATTATTAATGAGAATCTTGAATTATTTTATGAAAAAGGGATAACAAATACTCCTCATACAGGAAGTGTTGATAAAGTTAACAACGAATACATAATCACTAGAAACTAATTTAATGGATATCAATGAAAAGGAATCTTATTGTCCTTACTGCGGAGAAGTCATCTCTTTGTTAATTGATGACTCAGTAAGTAGTCAAGAGTATGTAGAAGATTGTCAAGTGTGTTGCAGCCCAATCTTAATTAGTGTAGAAATTGATTATGAAGAAAATATATATATAAATACTAAAAAAGAAAACGAATAATGAATTTAACATTGATCTTAACAGTTGCGCCACCGCTTCTTATCGTAGCGTATATTATCAAGGCTGATAAGTTTCCAGAACCTACGGGTTTATGTATCAGTACTTTTCTTTTAGGCTGTTTACTATGTATTCCTGCCGCATCACTCAATAATTATTTTATCCCTGATCTAAGTTATGCATATTTAGCCGGTTTTACTGAAGAATCATTGAAATTCGCTGCTATTTATTTTTACATTAGAAAAAAAACAGATTTTGATGAGCCTATGGATGCTATTGTATATGGTACACTGATATCACTTGGTTTCGCTACGCTCGAAAATTTTCAATATGTCTATAATGCAGGAAATCCAGATTTCATCGCAATACTAAGATCTTTTACTGCAATACCGCTTCATGCTTGCTGCGGAATTATTATGGGTTATTATTTTGGCCTTTATATATTTAAAGATAGAAATAAATTAAATCTTTTTAAGTCTTTATTCTTTGCTATATCTTTTCACGCTACATATAATTATTTTGCCACAAGAAATGTTTTATTAATGTTTATAGTCCTAATAATACTAATTTCATTTGCTAGGAAATTACACAAATTATTAAAAATTGAGCAATTGTCGAAACAAAATTAGAAAAACTTCTTATAATTTTAAATAGGGGTCATCTGCAAAATCTAGTGTAAGCATTAAACGCTTCTGCTCATTTTTTTCTACCTTTGGTGAGCGATGAATTAGTCCAGCGCCCTCATTACCTTTCCAGCTTTCGCCTTTTAAAAGACCAACATGCCCTGCACTAAGTTGTTCAATGTCATCATATTTTTTAAATATTCCTGTATCTTCGTCAAGTTTTCCATGACTTACTTCGCCTAATTTACTTCGATCTGCTAAGTGGTGTGGAAGCCACTCAGTTGCAGTACCATGATAAGTAGTTATCAAGCGACAAGGTACTCTATCGACATGGAATCTAGGGCACATTGCATAATCAAGTATTTTTAATTTAAATACTGCTTGCTTTAAATCAAATAAATCACAAAATATATAAACTAACTCTGAAATATCTTTACTTAAACCTAAGACATCTTCATTCAATTCAATTTTTGAATCTAGCATTTCATTAACATCTGTCGATTTAATTACTTCAGAAATTTCAAGGTGCGGATAATTTTGAATAATATTATTTGCTGCAAGCGCAATTTTACTATTTAGCTTACGTTGCCAAATAGAGATATTAACTTGTTCCTGATAAATTTCAGATAATGCGGAAGAAGTATTTCCAATATAACAAGAACGATTTAAGGATGAAGGAATTTTTGGTTTAAAACAATATTTAATTATATTCACGCACTTTCCTTCCATTCATCTGGGAATGGGTCCGTAAATTTAGCCCAGTGATTTTTTCCTTGAAGTAAATCTTCATCAGACAAAAGACATGCATCCAATTCCTTAAAAACCTGATCCTTATCTAATCCTTGGCCAATAAATACTATTTCTTGTCGCATATCACCAAACGGTTCTTCCCAATTTTCTTTAATTGAATCTAGAGAATCTTGATCTAGCGGCCATTGATCTTCTGGAACAGCTTTCCAAAACATGCCTGCAAAACCATAGCGTGCAATACCACCTGCTTGACTCCAATGCCCTGCAAACTGGGGTCTGGTTGCAAGCCAAAAATAACCTTTGGAACGAATAAGTTTGCCTGAGAGATTTTTATTATGCAGAAAATCAAAAAACTTTTGTGGATAGAACGGTTTTCTAGCTTTGTAGGCAAAACTACTTATTCCGTACTCTTCTGTTTCTGGAATATGTTCACCACGCATTTCTTTTAACCAACCTGGTGCTTCTTCAGCCTTTTCAAAATCAAATAAACCGGTATTTAAAATTTCTTCAACATCAATTTCACCCTTAGAAATAGGAATAATTTTTGCGTGGGTGTTTAAAGTTTTTATAATTGCAATTAATTTTTTAACATCTTCTTTTTTAACTAAATCTGTCTTACTGATTAATAGAACATCAGCAAACTCAATTTGATCAACCAATAAATCTGCTACGCTTCGCTCGTCTTCTTCACCTAAAGATTCTAACGACTCTCCAGCATCTTTTAAATATTTAGCTTCCTCATAATCTTTTAAGAAGTTCACTGCATCAACCACGGTTACCATTGTATCTAGTTTTGAAACATCTGATAATGAAACTCCATCTTCATCTGCAAAAGTAAAAGTTTCTGCAACAGGCAAAGGCTCAGATATACCTGTCGATTCAATAACTAAATAATCAAAACGTCCTTCTTTTGCCAATTTATTTACTTCTAATAATAAATCTTCACGTAAAGTGCAACAAATACAACCATTACTCATTTCAACTAACTTTTCTTCTTTATGGCTAAGCTCCACTTCGTTTTGGATCATAGAGCTATCAATATTAATCTCACTCATGTCGTTCACAATAACTGCAACCTTTTTGTCCTGCCTGTTATTTAATATATGAGTTAAGACTGTTGTTTTTCCAGCGCCAAGAAAGCCTGAAAGCACAGTAACGGGTAATTTGTTCATTGGAATCCACTCTTTTGAAATAAATAATATGTTATATTATAACATTATATAAGTGGTTTCAAATTATTTTGGAAAAAGAGTGCTACTGACTAATTGAATTTATTTTTTTGTTTTTATTCCCGTCTCTTTTTTGGAAAATTTAATTAACTTTATATTTATAAAATTTTTGTTTCTTTAAGATCTTTCCATTCATTATCACTATAAATTTCAATTTTCGTTGTTTCTAAATTTACATCACCAGTTCCATCTTCAAATTCTGTTTTCTCATTATTGTGAGGATTTTTCTTTGCCTGATCAATGTAATCATATTCACTCAAAGACTCTCCTTCCCATCTTGCATCAAGATCATCTACTACATCTTCCCATTTTTTTATGGTGGATGACTCACCATCGCTATCGAAAGATGCCTGACCATCTTCATATGATCTCTCACATTCTATGATAACTTCCTCAGCTGTTGGTAAACCCCAATGTGTTTCAGGCGAACACTCAAACTTAAAATATACTTTATAAGATGCCATGATACTTCTTTAAATTCCTCGTAATCTTCATCTTTACTTATTATCTTTAAATATTATGTTTACACAATAGTTTTATGCCTAAATTTTATTTAATGATTCAACTAACTTCATAAGTATAATCTGGATCCAAATATTTTTTACAGGCCTCAACAATTTTAGGATTTTCAGGATTTTTATAATTAAGGTTTACTGTAACAGATGAAATAGTTCCTTTGGCGTAACTAATGTTCAGTCTTTTTTTCCAGTTCTCTGTTAGAGCCATGTCTGCGGAACTTTTTAATACCTTCAAATATTTTTCTTTATTTTCTTCATAAAATTTTAAACTTGGAATAACAAAGCCACATCTCTCGCTACCGCGAGTCGAATAATGTTTTGTTTCTACAAATTTTTTAATTACATAAGGTTTGTTATTCCCAACCATTGGCATTTTATAATCATTATCATAATGTCTCAAGATATCACAGTATATTTTTCCTTTTTCTTTACAACCACCAAACCCTAAAAGCTTATGTTTTTCTATGTAGCAAGTGATCTCTCCAGCATACATGATTTCTGCCTCCGGAAAATTCTCTTTAATATCATCATGCAGAACTCGAATAAATTTTGCTGCCTCTTCATCTAATTGTTGACTGGATGCCCATCCATCATCAGTTGGTTCACCTGTTTTATCTAGAAGCCAAGCATCTAAACCATCAAGATATCTTCGTTTATAAGCACCCTCTCGTTCTGGAAGTACTATTTGCCCTTGATCTGTGCTTGTAACGCTCGTAACAGATGTTTCATTTAAAATTTCTGCAATAATTGATCCAAGATCTTCTTGTTTATCAGCCAGCAGATCATCTTTTATATAACTAAAGAATTTTGAAATATCTGCTGCTCTTGGCTTAAGTCTAGGGCGACCATAGCAGATTCTAAATAAAGCTTGTTCCCACTCTTCATTGAAATCATCGGTTTTCTTCGCTGTTTCAAACTCAGTATCAAATATTTTCTTCGTTTCTTCCGAGGTTTTATGGGCGTGCGCTCCTGCCCTTTCTTCAGAGCGATTAGTTTCTTTAAAGGCTAATTCATCATTCCACAAAATAAAATTTGGTTCTCTTGAAAGTAAACTATAAACCGGCGGAAAGGCGATTTGTAAACACAATAAAGCAAACAGAATAAATTTTTCATCTTCCTGATTGATTGATTTTGCATCATCATTTGGATCAGATGTTATCCCTTCTTTTTTATTTTTCTCTTGTGCTATCTGTTTTTCTTCCGAAAAAATCTGAATCAAAGAAACTGAATTCACTAAACGCTTTATTGATCTTGGGTTTCCACCGATTGTTCGCATGATAATTTCACGTACAGCCAGATCGTCCAAGCCATCTCCTTCTACAAATCCAATTTCTACCAACAATGAATTTACATACTGGCCAATATTATATTGACCCATAGGCATCATAAATGGTAATTGAATAATCTTATCAAAAAACGCTCTGAACTCCCATTCATTCTCAGCTGTTTGCTTACCAAATTTATCTTCTAACCCCTTTACTACAACTTGATAATCAATAGCTAAAATAAATACACACTTTGGAACACTAAAAATATTTTTAAGAAGCTCCAAAATAGCAACTGCATTCTTTGGTTCAATTCGATCGAGATCGTCAACATAAATAATAACTTTTTCATATGGGTTAGTATCTCGTTTTGCCATCTCCTCAACAACACTAGTAAGCTGCTTTCTTAAAGCTGATATGCTAACACCGCTTGATGACGTAAGTTCTTCTGCAACTTTACCAGCTTCTAAACCTAAAGTAGCAGAAGCTCCAATTCTCAAAGCTCCTTTTAAGATAACCTGAGCACCTTTTTTAATTTTTTCGACTCGTTCTTTGTTTGGATCTGCTTCTACTAGCTCGTCAATCATTCTGGTGACAATTTTAAGAAGCGCTTCTTCTGGGGAAGACAATAGAGAATACTCCCAAGCATTTATCCATATTTGTTTTACTTTTTCTTGTGATTCAAACGAGTGATGAATTGAATTTATTAAAGATGTTTTCCCGCTTCCCCATTCACCTTGAATACCTACGGTGATTGGAGTACTAGTTTCATTAATAAACTTAATAAGAGAGTTAGTATGTAATTCAATACCTAGATTGTCTTTCTTTCCACCAGGATTAGCTTCGTCTATTATTCCAATCTTTTTCATTATTTTAATTCTTGTTATTATTGTTATTTAACTGAAATTAATATATACATATTAGACACTTACATATAAAACACAAGAGTAAAATCTAGGGGGGATAGGAAGATGTTAAGGTGGGCAATTAGAGCTATTGCAGCAAGCAAATACAAGAACCAAGCTATTAAAGAATCTGGCCAAGCTACAAGAAAGGCTAAAGATGCTATGGGAAAATTTAGATATGCAAAAAACGAGAGGGATAATACAAAAAAACTAAACTATATGGCTGAGGGTATGAGCTATTTAGCTGAGGCTGTGAATCATAATTCAAACGCAATTGATCCTTTAGCAGAAATGTCTTGGGTAGCTTCATTATTGGTGGAGAGCATACAAAAAAACTTAGACGAACAAACTAAAGATATTGTGTCAAAATTAAAATAAATAAAAATTTTAAAATGAACGGCTTTAAAGATTTACCAAAACTATACTGCGATATGGATCAGGTGCTTTGTGATTTTATCACAAGTGCAAATTCTGTTTTGCAAGATGATTTTACAAAAGTCAATAATGTAATACGGTGGAAATCAATTAACGATGTTGCGGACTTTTGGGAAAACTTACCTTGGATGCCAGACGGAAAAGAACTTCATGAAATGATAATAAAATATAATCCTTATATATTATCAGCCTATTCTGAAAGAGATAAGAATTGCATAGAGGGAAAGTATAAATGGCTAAAGAATAATACCAGTATACCAAGAGCACGTGTAAATCTTGTTAAACGAGCAGAAAAAAAAACATATGCAACATTTAATGGACGACCTAATGTGCTTATAGATGATTATCTTAAGAATATTGAAGATTGGAAAGACAATGGTGGCATTGCGATACATCATGCAAATACAGAAAGAACTGTGCATGAACTTTCAAATTTAGGTTTTATATAAAAATGCTGTGAGTACAAATTAAGCATAATTTGCAAAATGATAATGCATTATCATTAAATTTAATCAAATTACCTGTTGAGAATCCATGAGCTGCTGATGTAGTTACTGTTAATATACCAACAGCACCATTATAATCCGCACCATTTGGAGTATGTGACGTTGCACCAGAAAGAATGCCATACTCGTACTGACCAAAAAGTTCGAACTTTTTG
>CAJWIN010000004.1 GCA_913042035.1 uncultured Gammaproteobacteria bacterium
ATTCTGCAATATTTTCAACTAGCGGAAATTCCTATTGTCATACAATTTTAAGAGGTGGGTCAAAAAAAGTGAACTATGATGAAAAAAGTATAGATGAAGTATCAGCAAGACTAGACAAAGCAAATCTTCCTCAACAAATTGTAGTTGATTGTAGTCACGCTAATAGTATGAAAGATCATAAAAAACAAATGATTGTCGTAGATGATCTTGCAAAACAATTAAGTAATGGTGAAAAAAGAATTAAAGGTTTAATGATTGAGAGCAATCTTGTAGAAGGAAATCAAAATATTAATAATAAAGACCTTGTTTATGGCAAAAGTGTTACCGACGCATGTATTGGCTGGGAGGATACAGAGAAAGTTTTATATACTTTGTCAGAAGCAATAGAAAAAAGAAGAACTAATGCTTAAAATTAAAAAAATGAGTTCTTCAGACGAAGAATTTTCTGAAAATTTAAAAAAAAGTCTATCTCAGAGAAAACTTAATACCTCTGATATAAAAGAAAAGGTAAAAAATATTATTTCAGAGGTAAAATTAAATGGTGATCAAGCTTTAGTAAAATTTTCAAGTGAATATGATAATTATAAAGTAAATAAAGCTGAAGAATTAGAAATATCAAAAGAAAAAATATCTCAAGCTATAAAAAAAATAACTCGAGAAGAGCTTGAAGCTCTAAAATTTGCAAAAAAAAGAATAGAAGAATTTGCAACATTTCAAAAATCCAAGTCTTGGGATTATATAAGTGATGGTATTAAGTTAGGAGAAAAAATTACTCCGGTAAATAAAGTTGGTATTTATGTACCCGGTGGTTCTGCAGTATACCCTTCAAGCGTTTTAATGAATTCTGTACCAGCAAAGGTAGCTGGAGTTAGTGAAATTATTATGGTTGTTCCTTCTCCAAAAGGCGAAGTTAGTAATTTAGTCTTAGCTGCTGCATTTCTAGGTGGAGTTGATAGAGTATTTAGAATTGGTGGAGCACATGCGATAGCTGCCTTAGCTTTTGGAACAAATACAATACCAAAAGTAAATATGATTGTTGGGCCGGGTAATCAATATGTTGCTGAAGCAAAAAAGGAATTATATGGTGAGGTCGGTATTGATAGTTTTGCGGGGCCATCAGAGATTCTAATTATTGCCGATTCTAAAGCAAATATATCTTGGCTGGTAGCTGATTTATTTTCACAGGCAGAACATGATGAACTCGCTCAAGCTATATTGATATCACCAGATGAAAATGTGCTAAACGAAGTTGAAAAATTAATTATAAAGCTACTACCTCTTCAGAAGAGAAAAGATATAATTAAATCTTCAATAAATAATTTTGGACTATTGATACACTCAAAAAATATCGAAGATGCAATTGAAATATCTAATGAACTTGCGCCTGAGCACCTTCAAATGTCGGTAGAGAATAGTGAAAGATACTTAGATAAAATACAAAATGCCGGCGCAGTATTTTTAGGCGAATATACTCCAGAAGTTTTTGGCGATTATTGCGCAGGGTCCAATCATGTTTTGCCAACTGTAGGAACAGCTAAATTTTCTTCGCCATTAGGTGTGTATGATTTTCAAAAAAGATCTAACATAATTCAATGTTCTAAAGAGTCTTCAAAGATTTTAGCAAAACATGCAACAGTGATAGCCAATTCGGAAGGATTATTTTCCCACAAAGATTCGGCAGCGCTGAGAAAGGGAAAAAATGATGAATAAAAAAATTGAGAATTTTTTTAGGGAGGACATTAATTTTTTAAACGAGTATAAAATACTAGATTCTAAGGGTATGATAAAGCTTGATGCAATGGAGAATCCTTTTGATTTAGGTGCAAATTTTAAAATAAGTAATTTATCATCAGGTCTTGTAAACTTAAATAGGTACCCAGATGCTGATTCGAAAAATTTAAGAAATCAATTACAGAAAAAGTATAATTTAAATTCACAAAAAGATGTAATAATTGGCAATGGCTCAGATGAATTAATACAACTTATTTGTTTAGCTTTTCTTAAGATAGAAAATACTGTTCTTTGTCCTAGCCCATCATTTAGCATGTATAAGTCAATATCTAAAGTTATAGGATTAAACTTTGAAGAAGTTCCTTTAAAGGAAGATTTTTCATTAGATATAAATTTAATGTTAAATAAAATAGACGAATTTGATCCAGCAATTATATTTCTTGCCTATCCAAATAACCCTACAGGAAATTTATGGAGTAAAGAAGATATTATATCAATTATAAAAAAATCAAATGGAGTTGTGGTTATTGATGAGGCTTATGGAGATTTTTCTGGGTCATCATTTATAGAAAGTCTTAATAATTATGAAAACCTATTAATTATGAAAACTTTTTCAAAAATTGGTTTGGCAGGAATAAGATTAGGCTATCTTTTTGGCGATAAATGTATTATTGAAAATATTAACAAACTTAGACTACCATTTAATATCAACTCTTTATCTCAAAAAATAAGTGAATTGGCAATTGAAAATAATCAACATTTAGAGATACAAATTAATGAAATTTGCGAGCTACGAGATAAATTACTAAAAAATATGAAAGAAATCAATGAAATAAGAGTTTTTGAAAGTAAAACAAATTTTGTATTATTTAAGGCATTATCTGGTACTGCTGATGATATCTTCAAAAGCCTTTTATCTGATAAAATCTTAATAAAAAATATGACAAATGCACCTGGCTTAAAAAATTGTCTGAGAGTTACAGTAGGATCAGAAAATGAGAACAAGTTATTTATACAATCCTTGAAAAACGCAATAAAATAGTAATTTTTCACACTTTTTACACAATTGAACATTAATACATGTTATACTTTCGCGACAATTAAATATTAAGAATCTAAAAAAAGGAAGTGGTTGATGTCAAGCGACAGTAAGGACAATAGCAGGAGAAAATTCTTAACAGGCAGTTTATCGATAGTAGGCGGAACAGGAGTTGCGGCTACATTATGGCCCTTTTTAACATCAATGGCACCAAGTGCAAAATCAAAAGCGGCTGGAGCCCCAGTGAAAGTAGATATTAGCGATTTACAGGATGGAGATAAAATAGACTTAATTTGGAGAAAGAAGCCTATTTGGGTAGTAAAAAGAACTAAAGATATGCTAGAAAGCATAAATACTAATGAAAAAAAACACAAAGACCCCTTATCAGATAACACTGAACAGCAGCCAGATTTTGCAAAAAATAAATTCAGATCATTGAAGCCTGAAATATTGGTTCTTGAGGGTGTATGCACCCACTTAGGCTGCAATCCAGCGTATAACCCAGACCAAAATAATTTCTTTTGTGCCTGTCACGGTTCAAAATTTGATTTAGCTGGAAAAGTATCAAATGGAAGTCCTGCTGGAGCAAATCTTAAAGTGCCACCATATAGATTTGAAGATGAAAACACTATAATTGTTGGAGAAATGCCAAAGGAACAAAAAATAGACAGTGCTTAAACATTTAGTTGTTAAGTACAAGGAAAGAGGATTTTTTGATTGTAAATAATGTAAATTTTATTACACATTATTTACACATACTAAGTTAATTATGATTTAATTGAATAAATTATTTTCACACAAAATACACACTTCTAGGAGAATGTTTTGGAAAAAGTGCTTTTAAGAGATGGTGAAATTACTCTTCATACGCGTGAAAGAAGTAATAAATGGCAGATGTATATCAATATCAAAGGAACAGACGTTTTCGTGAGAAAAAGTACTGGTACTTCAAACTTAGATGAAGCTGCTAAAATTGCTGGTAAGTATTACGATCAATTAAAGGAAACTGCTAATATTGCAAATAATTCTGCTAGCGGGGTTATTGGTTGGATTGATGCAAGATTGCCAATACTTAGTTTTATTAGAGATCATTTAACTCAATATTATGCGCCAAAAAACTTTAATTTTTGGTATTTCTTCGGCTCACTAGCATTTTTAATATTATTTTTACAAATATTCACTGGTATATTTTTAGCTATGCATTATAAGCCAGACGCTAAATTAGCTTTTGATTCTGTAGAATTTATTATGAGAGATGTTAATCTTGGTTGGCTCATAAGATACATGCATTCAACTGGGGCCTCAGCTTTTTTTGTAGTGGTTTATTTACATATGTTTAGAGCACTAATGTATGGATCTTTCAAAAAACCTAGAGAATTAATCTGGTTATTTGGAGTGTTTATATATCTTGCGCTTATGGCAGAAGCTTTTATGGGATATCTACTTCCTTGGGGACAAATGTCATATTGGGGAGCACAAGTTATTATAAATCTTTTTACTACAATACCATTTATTGGCCCTGAACTTGGCATCTGGATTAGGGGAGATTTTGCAATATCAGATCCTACATTAACTAGATTTTTTGCACTTCATATAGTTGCTGTACCAATGGTTATTTTATTATTAGTTATTCTTCATTTGGCAGCACTTCATACCGTAGGATCTAACAATCCAGATGGCGTAGAAATAAAAAAAAATAAAGATGAGAGAGGGGTTCCATTAGATGGCATTCCGTTTCATCCTTACTATACAGTTAAAGACTTTGTAGGTATTGGTGTCTTCCTATTTTTGTTTGCGCTTACGGTGTTTTTTGTGCCAGAAATGGGGGGATATTTTCTAGAGCATGCTAATTTCATTCCAGCAAATCCTCTCGTAACGCCGGATCATATTGCACCAGTATGGTATTTTACTCCGTTCTATTCGATTTTAAGAGCAATTCCTGATCCAGCATTTGGAGCTCTAGCAATGCTATTATCAATTGTAGTTTTATTCTTTTTGCCATGGATTGATAGTAATCCAATAAAATCTATAAGATACAGAAGTACACTTTTTAAAATAAATTTATTTACTTTTGTAATTGGTTTTTTAATATTAGGCTGGTTAGGAGTAAAGGCGCCAACTCCATTGTACAGTGCTTTGGCTTTAAGGTTTAGTGAAATGTATTTCATATTTTTCGCTCTTTTATTTTTCTATAGCTCGACAAGAAGTAATTTATTTAGTTATATTTTTTCTGGCGCAATTATATTTCTGATTTCTATATATGATTTATCGAGAATTTCTGCTGATAATTATATAATAGTTACAGTTGGTCTCATGTCCGTGATTCTGTTTGTTATATTTATGACGTTATCTCCTTTATATTCTAGTTTAAATAAAGAAAAAGAAGTTCCAGATAGGGTGACAGCATGATAAGAAAAATATCTCTTTTTTTTATAATATTTATAACAACAAGTAATTTAGCTAATTCTGCAGCTCAGAAAAACGAACTTGCATCAAAATATGAAGCTAATATAAGTATTAACAACAAGGCATCTTTGCAAAGAGGAGCTAAATACTTTGTAAATTATTGTAGCGGCTGTCATTCTTTAAAATATATGAGAATGAGTACACTAGCAGAAGATTTAGGTATTGATGAAGCATTATTTTCTCAGAATTTACTTTTTAATAATAAAAAAATTGGTGAAACGATGACAATAGCCATGAAAGAATCTGATGCTATAGAATGGTTTAATGCTGTTCCGCCTGATTTAAGCCTTACAGCAAGATCGAAAGGTGCAAATTATATATATTCAAAGCTAAATACATACTATCAAGATGATTCTTCTGCTACTGGATACAACAATGTGGCGTTACCTAATTCTTCAATGCCTAATATATTAGCTGGTCTTCAAGGTGAGCGAAAAATCATATTAGACTCAAAAGAAAATCCATTAGGCTTCGAAAAAGTTTCCAATGGAGCCCTTTCTGAAATAGAATATAAACAACTAACTAATGACATCACTAATTTCTTAGTTTATGTTTCAGAACCTGCTAAATTAAGAAGGTATTCAATAGGATTTTGGGTTCTAATGTTTTTATTTGTCTTTACAATTATTGCCTACTATACAAAAAAAGAATTTTGGAAAGATGTTCATTAAAAAAAATAGGAAAATATTATGCATACAATGACGCTTTATTCCGATCCAAATTGCGCGCAGTCCCATAGAGTTAGAATTGTCCTTGGAGAAAAAGATTTGGTATTTAACGTTGTTAATGTGAATAATACTGATAGCAATGAAGATCTTATCGCTTTAAATCCTAACAATACAACACCAACTTTTGTGGATAGGAATCTTGTGCTATACGAGTCGAGAGTTATTATGGAGTATTTAGATGAAAGATTTCCTCACCCACCTTTGATGCCAGTAGATCCAGTCATTAGAGCAAAAACTAGAATGGTTTTACATTACATAGAAAAAGATTTATACGGGTTACTTGATGATTTAAAATCAAGTGGCGAAAAGAAATCATCAGCTGCGAAAGTAAAATTAGAAGAAAATTTAATGTTTTCATTAAATTTCTTACAAGGAAGTAAATTTTTCCTTAGCGATGATTTTAGTATTATTGATTGCAGTATTGCTCCAATATTGTGGAGGTTGCCAGAATATGGCATAGAATTACCAAAAAGCGGTAAAGCTATTCTTCAATATGCTGATAGAATTTTTGAAAGATCATCTTTTATGGATAACTTGTCTGAGCAAGAAGAAGAAATAAGGGGTGAGTTTTAAATAGATTTATTTGTATTTAAAATATTTTTTGGATCAAACTGTTTTTTAATATTTTTCATAAGTTTCAAGGTTTCTTTATTTATTTCCTTTTCTAAATATTGTTTTTTAATAATTCCTATACCGTGCTCTCCAGATAGTGTTCCGTCTAAACCTATAACCAAATTAAAGATTTCATCTAAACAATTTTTTGAGTTATTAGATTTTTTTTCTTCTTCAGTTTTGAATAATAAATTTACATGAATATTTCCATTGCCAGCATGTCCAAAATTTACAATTTTTATATTATACTTTTTTGATATTTTATCTAGCGAACTTAGAAGTTTAGTTAAATTTGAAATTGGAACAGCAATATCCTCATTTATTTTATACCCACCAATTTCTCTTAATGCTGGAGACAGTGACTTTCTTGCTTCCCATAATCTCTCTACTTCTATTTTTTCATTAGCAACTGTAAGCTTATTGTATTTATTTTTTTTTATTATCTTTAAAATTTTATCTAGCATTAGATCTATATATTCATTTTCGCCATCAATCTCTAAAAGTACTGCGGATCTGGCACTTTCATCATAATGATTTTTTTTTATTGTATTTATCAACTTTATTGATTCTTCATCTATAAATTCAAGCTTATAAGGTGTTAATGGTTGTGTCATTAGACTTATAATAGTCTGCGATGCTTCATCGAAATTATTGAAAGTAATTTCAATTGTCCTTACAGAATTATTCAACGGCAGAATTTTTAATGTAGCTTTGGTTAATATACCCAGTATACCTTCTGATCCTGGGAATATCCTAGTAAGGTCTAGGCCCACAACCCCTTTTGAGGTTTTTACACCTGTCTTAAATATCTGTCCTGTACCTGAGATAAATTCTATTCCTAGAATATTATCTCTAGGTGTTCCATATTTTATAGCTCTTGGCCCTGCGGAGTTATTTGCTATATTACCACCAATTGTTGAATAATCTTGACTTGATGGATCAGGACCCCAAAAAAAATTTAATTTTTTTAGTTCGTCTTGTAATACTTTATTTATAACGCCTGGTTGAACTATGGCAAGCCTATTCTTGACGTCAATTTCTACAATCTTATTCATTTTTTCTAATGATAAAACTATTGAATTATCTATAGGAACTGATCCCCCAGTATTACCAGTTCCACGGCCTCTTGTAGTGATAGGAAGGTTATTGTTATAGCAATATTTTACGACATCCTGCACTTGTAAACTATCTTTTGCAAATAAAACACATTCTGGCATAACATGCATTTTACTATTATCGTATCCGTATGCCCAACAATCTCCTGGCTCACTAAAAACAAAGTCTTTTGGGAGTATGCGTTCAAAAAATTTAATGTGTTTTTTTTCTAACATAATTTTAAAAAGGAATATTTTTGGCTATGCCATTTTTAAATTTTATAATAACTAGATTTCGTCTTATTTTATTAAATTCATCTAATTGGAGATATCCTGTATCACCTGATAAAAATTTATTTTTATTATTTTTTAATTGGTTTAAGTTGATTAGTATTTTTATAGAATCCATGCCGATAGCAACAAACCTCAGTAAATCTCTTTTTTCAGCATTTTCTTTTAAATTTTGTTTTGTTTTGGAGTTTTTATTATTGTATAACCAAGGTATATCGCAAAATTTAATATCATTTAAATCTTGATTAGTTTTTTTATTAGTTATTCCAGTATAAATATGAGATGTTGAATAAAATGGAACATCTTCTGCGTAATTAAAATTAAATTGTGGTTTTATTATTTTCATATCTTTTGATGTACCAATTGAAAAAATCATATCTAGATTATTTGAAATATGAGGCTTATAGTACACTTTTGTTTTTAAAATATTCTGTATTCTATTTTTTCTTTTTATGCTTTCTTCAATTTTTAGAAGGCCTTTTATAGAAGTATTTATTTCTTTGCCGTCTTTTTCATATTTTGAAATATCAACTATTTGACCACCTAATTCCTTAAATCTTAAGATAAATGATTCAGCTATTCTAAAACCCCACTTATTATTTGGATGAAAAATTGACGCCTTGTGATTACCATCAATAATTGCTTTTTCTGCAATACATATTGCTTCGTCCTCTGGCAAGAGACCAAATTGATAAATTCCTTTATTAATCTTCTTAAAATTGTTTGAATAATTTAATGTTAAAATAGTTAGATTTTTAGAGTTTAAATTTATAATTTTATTAATAAGATCCTTTTTTAAGGGCCCAATAACATATTCAAAATCTTTGCTTAGTATTTCTGAATATATTTCTTTTAAATTGATTTTCTTATCTCCGGTATCATATATTACTAATTTTGGCCCATCTTTTTTTAATTTACTATTCAACTCTATTTCAATACCTTCAAATATTGCTTTTCCAATTTTTGAATATTTTCCTGTCATTGGCAGCAAAATAGCAATCTTTTTTATATTTGAAATATTTGTAGTCTCAACCAGTTCCTTTTTGATTAATAATTCATCAATATTTATTTGCGTCTTGCTTATATTAGAATCAATAGATATATCTTCAACAGTTTCAGTATCTGATATAATTTTTATATAATTTGAATTACATGCGCAAAGCAATATACTAAATATAATCAAAGTAATGCATTTTGAAAAATAACTTCTTATAGTAGGGTCAAGAATTTGCATAATCTTAATAAAAATAAAAAAAGTAATTACGGTATATTATATGTTGTTGCTACACCAATTGGTAATATTAATGATATTACGTATAGGGCAGTAGAAGTTTTATCCAACTCACATATTATAGCAACCGAAAATACCAAGCACAGTAAAAGATTACTTAATTTCTATGGAATTAATACAAAGTTAATAAGTTATCATAAGCATAATGAGGCACTTAGGTGTGAGTATTTGATTAATCTTTTGCTAGAAGGTAAAAACATATCCTTGATTTCTGATGCAGGGACACCCTCAATATCAGACCCAGGAGATTATATCATTGCGTCAGCTCATAAAATGAATATTAATGTATCTCCAATTCCAGGAGCTTCATCATTGACTGCAGCAATTAGTGTTAGTGGTTTTGCTTCTAAAGATTTTAAGTTTGTTGGTTTTTTACCTAAGAAGACTAATCAAAAAATTAATGTTTTAAAAAAGAGCAAAAGTTATTCTTTAATTTTCTTTGAATCGCCAAATAGAATTCTTGCAACACTTAATGATCTAGAAAGAATATATACCGGTGAAAAAAAAATTATGTTGGCAAGGGAGATTACAAAAGTATATGAAGATATAAATTATGATTCAATAAAAAATCAATTACATAATTTGTTACAAAATGAAAAGGAAAAATTAAAGGGTGAGTTCGTAATTGTTATACCAAAAAATGAAGAAAATAATAACCATTATTTAGAAGATGAGGTAGAAGAATTTTTAAAGCTTTTACTAGAAAACAGTATTTCTTACAATTCAGCTATTAAAATAACTTGCAAGCACTTTAATATCAAAAAAAATAATATTTATAAAAAGTATATCAACCTTGCAAATGATTAGGATTTATTATTAAATTAGATTGAGTCGACTGTACAATCGCTTTATTTATAAAGAGGAAAGTCTGGGCTCCAAAGAGTAGAGTGCCAGGTAACTCCTGGGAAGTGTGAACTTACGGAAAGTGCAACAGAAAGTAAACCGCAATAGATATTGTAAGGGTGAAATGGTGAGGTAAGAGCTCACCGCAACTATAGAGATATCGTTGGCAAGGCAAACCCCACTCGGAGCAAGGCCAAATAGAAAAGTTAAAGTGTTACTCGCGCTGCTTTTGGGTAGGCCGCTAGATATATTTGGTGACAAATATACAAGATTAATGATTGTATGAAACAGAACCCAGCTTATAGGTCGACTCGCCTAATACTATCGAAAATTAATAATAAAAACTTAATGTTATTTATTAAGTAAAGCGTATACATCTATGATTTAATCCGTAGTTTTAAAAAACATATATTTATGTAAGTTATTGACTAATATAGAAAAATCTTGACAAAAATAAAAAATGTTGCATTATTGTGGCTAATTGTGGATTTTTGTGGGGAAATAAGGAATGTTTAAAGGAATTAGTAACCTAAACATAGATACTAAAGGAAGAGCTTCAATGCCTCAACGATACAGAAATGATTTTTGTATCAAAAATAAATGCAAACTAGTTATTACCGCTGACAAGGATAAATGTTTATTAATTTACACGCATAATAACTGGAATATTATTGAAAAAAAATTATCTAACTTACCATCATATAATAAAGAAGCAAGATTTATACAGAGATTAGTGATCGGGCACGCAACAGAATCTGAAATAGATTCTCAAGGAAGATTCCTAATTCCGAATCCATTGAGAGAATATGCTGGAATACAAAAAAAAATAATACTTCTAGGACAGGGAAGTAAATTTGAACTGTGGTCAGAAACTATTTGGAATAAAAAAATGAAGTCATGGCTAGAAAGTGAAAATATAGACGAAGCTAAAAATAACGCTCTTACAGAGTTAAAACTATAGGAATATATAATGGGCTTATCTCATAATCCAGTTTTATTGAATAGCGTGATAGAAGGTTTAAATATAATTCCTAATGGCACGTATATAGATTGTACTTTTGGAAGAGGAGGTCATTCTAAAAATATTTTAGAGAAAATTGGTAATGAAGGTAAACTAATTGCTATCGATAAAGATGGCGAAGCTGAGTCATATGCCATAAGTAATTTCACAAATGATAAAAGATTTTATTTTGAAAGAAATAATTTTAGTAATATAAAACACATAATAGAAAAATACAATAATTCTCAAAAAGTGAATGGAATACTTCTCGATTTAGGCGTTTCATCTCCTCAATTAGATAACCCAAAAAGAGGCTTTAGTTTTATGAAAGAGGGTCCAATAGATATGAGAATGGATACATCAAGTCATATGACAGCACTATTATGGTTACAAGAAGCAAACGTCAATGAAATAAGTGATGTGTTAAAGCAGTACGGTGAAGAAAAATATTCACGAAGAATTGCAAAATTAATTAAAAAATCATTAGAGAGTGATTCACTAAAAACAACAATTGATTTATCAAAACTGATTAATAAATGCTATCCGAAAAGCGAATCAAGAAAGAAAAATACTGCAACAAGAAGCTTTCAAGCAATAAGGATATTTATAAATAAGGAATTAGAAGAGCTCGAAAAAATTTTGGAAGATATTTTAGCATTAGTCGAAAAGGGAGGAAGAATAGTTATTATAAGCTTCCATTCATTAGAAGACCGTATTGTCAAAAACTTTATTAATAAACACTCAGACGGAAAAAATATAATTAGTAAGCTTCCAATAGCAAATTTGAATAAAAACTTAAGCCTTAAAAAGATTAAATTACCTTTAAAAGCCTCTGAGGTTGAAATTAAAAAAAATATAAGAGCAAGAAGCGCAAGAATAAGAGTGGCTGAAAAAATATGAGTAATTTTAAAATATATATGATTATATTTCTAATAATTTCAAATATTTCTTTATCATTTGGAATAGTGTGGCTTGAGCACTTAAATAGATCTCAATTTAGGGAGCTACAGTTTTTATCAAATCAAAAATATATTTTAAAAACTGAGTGGAGAAAGGCACGAGTAGAAAAAGGAAAATATGATTCTTTAAGTATGATAGAGAAAGCTGCACAAGAAGAACTTAAAATGTTTGTTCCAAAGAAGAGGACGTTAATAACAATCAATGAATAAAAATTTCGAAAAAATTAGGAGAGTAGATGTATTGATGTTTTTTATATTAATATCAATCTTAATAATAATATTTAGATGCTTTAATCTACAATATACAGAAGCAAAAAAATACTCTAGTTTAATAAGTGGAATTGAAATAAAAGAACATATTATTAAAACAAGTAGAGGCTCTATTGTAGATAAAAATAATATTGTTTTAGCAGAAAGTATTCTAATGGATAGCTTGATAGTTACAAATACAAATGATTTTATAGAAAATAAAGATGATATAGAAAAATTATGCAATATATTAAATATAAGCTGTAGAAATTTACTAAGTAAAATAGAAAATAGAAAAAATAAAAATTTTAAATATCTTAAAAGATATATTCATACTGACACAACAAAAGAAATAAAAAAACTAAATCTAAAAGGCATCGGATTTATTAAAGAGTATCAAAGATATTATCCTGAAGGTGAATCAATTTCATCTTTAATTGGTCTTTTAGATTTTCATCATAATGGGCAAAGCAGCTTAGAAAAATCTTTCAATAAAACTTTATCAGGCATAGATGGAAAAAAGAAAGTAATGCGAGATCGCCAAGGCAAGGTGGTAAAAGAAATTAAAAAAATAAAAAAACCTATAGAAGGACAAAAATTATCTTTAACTATTGACGCAAGATTACAATATATTGCTTACAGAGAGCTGAAAAAACAAATAAATAATGTAAATGCAAAATCTGGCTCTGTTGTAATAATGGATACAACAAATGGGGGTATTCTAGCCGCTGCAAGCTACCCAGCGTATGACCCAAGTGATAGAAATACATATACAAACGCAAAAGAGAGAAATAGAGTTATTATAGATGCATTAGAACCTGCTTCGACAATAAAACCATTTGTTTTAGCTGCAGCACTATATTCGAAAAAAGTAAATTTAAATGACAGCTTTGATACAAATCCTGGTTATAAGGTTTGGGGAAATAAAACATATGAAGACATTAAAAATTTTGGAGAACTTACTTCAGAAGGAGTAATTATAAATTCCAGTAATATTGGCAGTATAATGATTTTAGAAAAAATTAATAAGAAAATCTTTTATGATTTATTAGAACATGTAGGGTTTGGAGAAAAAATTAATTTGAATTTCCCCTCTGAGGTTGAAGGCTACTTGCCTCACCACAGCGAATGGAGAAAGTCAGATGTTAGATCACTTGCTCAAGGCTATCGTTTAAAAGTTACCCCACTTCAACTTGCAAAAGCTTACGCTGCTATTGCAAATAACGGTTTGGTATTAAATCCGAAACTGATTAAAAGCAAAAATATTCAAATTTACGAAAATACAAAATATAAAAAAGAATTTAAGCAAATCAAAAACGTAATAAAAAAAGTTGTCCAAAGTGGTAGTGCGAAAAAAGCAGCAATTCAAGGTTATACTGTTGGCGGAAAAACTGGAACTGCTAAATTATATATTGGTGGAAAACAAAAAAATAAATATAGCGATAAAAGCCATACCGCACTATTTGCCGGCATTACTCCTTTAAATAACCCCAAATTATCAATAGTTGTAGTTATAGATCAACCACAAAGTGAAATATACTTTGGCGGCTACTTAGCAGCGCCTGTTTTCAAAAAAATTGCAACAGATTGCTTAAGAATTTTAAATATAAGTCCTGATAATATTGTGGATTACCAAAAACAAGTTTCGCAGGAAGTTGAAAATCAAAATAAGTTATCTTTAAAAAACCCGGAGGTAAATAATGTCTTTTGAATTAATCGATACTAGAGAGCAAAAAGCTGACATAAAAGTTGTTGGTGTTGGAGGTTGTGGAAATAATGCAATCGAATATATGATTCATAATAAAGTTAGCGGAGTCGATTTCATATGTGTAAATACCGATGCACAAGATTTAAAAAATAATCCAGTAAGCGATAATAGAAAATGTAATATAGGGCATAGTATTACAAGAGGCCTAGGCGCAGGCGCAGATCCTGATATTGGCAGACAGGCAGCAATTGAAGATAGAGATAAGCTAAAAGAATCAATAGAAAATTGCGATATGTTATTTATTACTGCTGGTATGGGTGGTGGAACAGGCACCGGTGCATCTCCAGTAATTGCAGAGCTAGCTAAGGAATTAGGTATATTAACAGTGGCAGTCGTCACAAAACCTTGGGAGTATGAAAAGAAAAAAAGAATGTTTAATGCTGAAAGAGGTATAGAAGAATTAAGAAGTAAAGTTGATTCATTAATTATAATTCCAAATGATAAACTTTGTACAGATGATGACATGCCATTATCTGAAGCAAAAAATCAGTCTAATGCAGTTCTTGAAAGAGCAGTTGGTGGTATAGCAGAATTAATAACAAAGCCTGGCGAAATTAATCTTGATTTTGCTGATGTAAAAAGTGTGATGTCAAATGCAGGGTCAACAATGATGGGTAGTGGAATTGGTGAAGGCATAGATAGAGCAGAAGACGCTATTCAACAGGCAATTGCAAGCCCATTACTAGAAGATGTTGATGTAAAAGATGCAAAAGGTTTACTTATAAATATAACTTCTAACGGAAGTTTAACTAATGGAGAGTTTAAAGCTATTGGTGATCATATTGGAAGTTTAGTTGATGAAGAGGAGGCAGATGTAATTGTTGGCACAACAATTGATGAGTCACTAGAAGACAAAATTAAAGTTACAGTTGTTGCAACAGGAATGAGAAATTCTCAAGTTGAAGAAAGTGAGCCTCATAAAGTAGATATTGTTTTAGATAATATAAATAATAACTTAGAGGAACCTTTGTTTAACGCATTAGGTACAAATAACACAGAAGAAATATATGTATTTAGCAAAGAAAAACAAGAAACAGCTTTAGTGCATGAAAATGAAAAATTATATCAAGAAGAGGAACTTACAAATTATGATAAACAGCAAAAATATAAACAAAGTTTAAATTTAGAAGTTACTTCAAAAGATGATACAAAAGATGAAAAAATTAATAATGACAATAATATTAAACATAAAAAAAATAGTAACGGTGAGTTGGATTTAGATTTTTTAGATATTCCAGCATTTTTAAGAAAACAAGCTGATTAAAGGGAGGGTTTTGTGAAAAATATAATGTACTATGGAATAATTGTAATAGGATTTACTTTACTTATAGGTTGCAATACTGTTGATGGAATAGGAAGAGATATTTCGGCTGCAGCTGAATGGGTAAGCGGTGCAGCTAACGAAGAATAACAAAATTATAAAATTTAATGAAATTAAATAATCTTATTAATGATAAGAGATTATCTAAAAATAATATAAATATATTAGGATTAAGTGATAATAGTAAAGAAATTAAAAAAAATTATATTTTCTTTTTTAAAAATACAAAAAATTCTGATACGACCCATATTTCAGAGGCTATAAATAAGGGCGCTAAAGTCATAATTTACAAAGTCACAAAGTATTTCAATACAAAAAAATTTCATAACCAGTGTATTTTTTACAAAGTGAAAGATATTGAAAAATCAATGTCATTAGTTTCTAAAAAGTTTTATAAAATCAAAAAAAATTCTATTAAAATATATGGTGTAACTGGTACAAATGGCAAAAGCTCGGTTGTATCTTATATATCACAGCTCTTACAAAATAATAATGAGGAATGTGCAATAATTGGAACATTAGGCAGTGGAGTACCTCCAAAAATAAAAAATACTAGCTTAACAACCCCAAATATCATTAATATATATAAGAGTATTTGTGAATTCCAAAAAAAAATTATCCCTAATCTTGCGATGGAAATTTCATCTCATGGTCTTAGCCAAAAGAGAGTTTATGGCCTAGATTTCGATACAGTTATATTTACAAATTTAACTAAAGAACACTTAGATTATCATAAAAATATGAAAAATTATTTTAACACTAAGTTAAGTTTATTTACTGATTATAATAATAAAAAAAAAGTTATATCAATCGATAACTATTATGGAAAGAAAATATTTAATATATTTAAAAAAAAAGATTATATTAGAACAGTATCTTTAAAAGATAAAAGCGCAGACTTTTATGCCAGCGATATTATATATAATGAAAATGGCCTAAAATTTAATATCAATTCAAAATATGGTGTAAAAGAAATTTCAACAAAATTATATGGTGAATTTACTATAGAAAATATATTACTTGCCATTGCGTCGTTAGCAAAAAATAAAAAAAAATATAACTTATATGTGGAAAAAATATGTGAGTTAAAACCATTAGAGGGCCGTCTAAATAAGTATGAAAGAAAAAAATTCCCAATAGTATTTATTGACTATGCACATACTCCGGATGCCATTCGTAAAATACTAGTTTCAATTAAAAAGCACTTTCCGAATAAAGAAATAATTACTTTATTTGGATGTGGAGGCGATAGAAGTTACGAAAAGAGGGAATTAATGGGTATGATTGCTGATAAATATTCAGAAAAAATTATTATAACAAATGATAACCCAAGAAGTGAGAATCCTAGAAAAATAGCAGAACAGATTGTTAATGGTATAAATAAAAAAAGTAATTTTAAAATAGTATTGGACAGAAGAAAGGCAATTATAGAATGTGTTAGTAGGAAAAATATAGACAGAATAGTGCTAATATTAGGGAAAGGGCATGAAAAAAAACAAATCCTAAAAGAGAATATAATAGACTTTTCTGATGAGAAAGAAGTGCTAAGGGTATTTAAATTATGAGCAAATATAGTCTTTCAGATATTGCGCAATTTATAAATGGTGAATTGCATGGAAAAGATTTACTAGTTTCGAATTTCTCTATTGACTCAAGAACAATAAGAAAAGATGACGTATTTATTTGTATTAAAGGTAAAAAATACGATGGTCATAATTTCATAAAGGATTGTATTAAAAAAGCTTCATGCTTAATAACATCAAAAGAAATAAGAGATATAAATTTAGAAGAGAAATCTTATATAGTAGTAAAAGATACCTTGAAAGCCTTACAAGAAATTAGTAGATACAAAAGAATTAAAAGTAAAGCAAAGTTTATAGCAATTACAGGCTCAAATGGAAAGACGACAGTTAAAGAGATGGTTGCACATATCCTTTCAGATCATAAAATTTGCTATACAAAAGGCAACTTAAATAATCATATAGGTGTGCCGTTAACACTTTTGTCAATGAAACAAAACGAAGACTACGTAATAATTGAAATAGGCGCGAACAATTTAGGGGAAATAAGCCCCCTAGCAAATATTGTTAATCCTGATATTGCTGCGGTAACAAATATTGGTTATGCGCATATAGAAGGTTTTAAAAACTTAAATAATACTGCTAAAGAGAAATATAGTATATTTAACAGCGTAAAGAAGGATGGATTTTTCATTATTAATAATGAAGATAAGTACAGAAAATTCATAAGAAAAGGAAACAAGTTTTTCTTTGGGGCAGAAAAGAGTCACTATAATAAAATTAAAAAAATTTTAAGAAATATTTTTTATAAAAATAATTTTTTGTATATAAATAAAATAAATAACAATCATTATATTTATAAAAATTCCTCGGCTAAAATTAAATTAAACTTAAATCTTAATGGGGAACACAATTATTATAATGCTGCATGTGCTGCTTCTATAGCAATTTGTTTAGGATTTAAATTAGACTATATAAAAGATAAACTTGAGTCTTTTAAATCTGTTTCGTCAAGATTGAAATTATATAAGCTCCCAAATAATATTCACATCATAGATGATTGCTATAATGCAAACCCAAATTCATTTAAAGTGGCAATAGAATTTCTATCAAGTCTTGATAAAAAAAAATTAGTTTTGATGGGTGATATGGTAGAGTTGGGTAAAGATTCAGAATTATTCCATACAGACGTTGGCAAGTATGCAAAAACTTTGGGTATAGATAAATTTTTAAGTATAGGTAGCGATAGTAAATTTGCTTCAAGAGCGTTTGGATTGAATGGGCATCATTTTGAGGACTCTGAAAGTCTAAAATCTTATTTAAATAACAATCTTAACCCTTCTTCAAGAATACTTATAAAAGGCTCAAGGTCAGCTAAACTAGAAGAATACGTCGATTTTATAAAAGAGAGGAAATTATAATGTTTTTATATATATTAGATTTTTTAAATGATATAAATTCAAGTTTTTCAGTATTTGAATATATTACATTGAGAGCAATTCTCAGTATTATAACTGCGCTACTAATTTCTTTACTATTAGGACCTTATATTATAAAAAAATTTCATATTTATAATTTATCTGAAGTAATTAGAGAAGATGGGCCTAGTACACATCTTAAAAAGTCAGGCACGCCAACTATGGGCGGACTTCTAATTTTGACATCATTATTAATATCAACTCTGCTATGGGCAGATTTGGAAAATAAATATATTCTTTATTTGATTTTTATAACACTTTCTTTTGGCTTCATAGGATTCCTAGATGATTATAGAAAATTAATTAAGAAAAAAGGGATTTCTGCAAAAAGTAAAATTATTATGCAGTTAATAGTCGCAGGAATAATATCTTTAATTATGTTTAGTTTAATTGAAGATAGGCAAGAACAACAATTAATTATCCCATTTTTGAAAAACATAATTATTGATTTAGAAATATTTTACATACCGCTTGTAATGTTAGTTATTATATCAACCAGTAATGCAGTTAATCTGACAGATGGTCTCGACGGCTTAGCAATAATGCCTATTGTTTTAGTAAGTGGGGCTCTTGGAATATTTGCGTATTTAAGCGGAAATATAAATTTTTCAGAATACCTTCTTATACCTTATATAAAAGATTCAGGAGAAATAACAATTTTTATTGGAGCGATAGTAGGATCTGGGCTTGGTTTTTTATGGTTCAACTCATATCCCGCACAAGTCTTTATGGGTGACGTAGGCGCTTTAGCACTTGGTGCTGCAGTAGGACTAATTGCTATAATCGTTAGGCAAGAAATAGTCTTAGTAATAATGGGTGGGATATTTGTAGTTGAAGCTCTCTCTGTAATTATTCAGGTTTTATCATTTAAATTTAGAAATAAGAGAATTTTTCTTATGGCGCCATTTCATCATCACTTTGAACAAAAAGGGTGGGCAGAGCCAAAAGTAGTAGTAAGATTTTGGATTATTAGTTTTATACTTATCTTAATAGGTTTAGCAACTTTAAAACTTCGATAAAAAAATTTTTTTAAATGAAAAAAAATAACTCCACAATAGCAATACTAGGACTTGGAAAAACAGGAATATCTGTTGCAAAGTATTTAAAAAATAAAAATAAAGAATTTGTAGTCTATGATACAAGAGAAAACTTAGAAATGACAAGAGAAATAGAAAAATACGTCCACAAAAAAAATATTTTATTAGGAAAATTGAATAAAAGTATTGTTGAAAAACACGAAAATTTTATCGTTAGTCCTGGAATTAAATTAGAAAAAGAATTTACAAATGAAATTTTAAAAAAAAATAAAAGCATTACAACTGATATAGATATATTTAACAAAGAAAGTTCATGTAAGATAATATGTATTACTGGATCAAATGGAAAAACTACAGTTACATCAATGTTAGAACACATACTTGTTGGAATGGGCAAAAAAGCAAAAGCTGGAGGAAATATTGGATTACCCGCGCTCGAATTATTATATCAAGACTATGAATTTTGTATTTTAGAACTCTCAAGCTTTCAACTAGAAAGAACACAAAAAATAAAATCTTCATCTTCGGTAATTACAAATATAGCCCCTGATCATTTAGACAGACATAGCACATTCGAAAATTACGTAAAAATTAAGCATAAGATATTTAAACATTCAGATAATATCATCATAAATAGAGAAGATGAAAATATAAAAAAACAAAATTTTTCTTATAAATATACATTTGGATATAGTAAACCAAAAAATAACAAAGAAATTGGTATTCTATTAGAAGATGGAAAAAAATATATTTCACATGGAAAAAACAAAATACTAAGTGAGGATGAAATTAAATTAATAGGAAGCCACAATATGATTAATGTCTGTACTAGCTTATGTGTGATTCTATCGCTAGGATTAAATATACATGAAGCTGCAAATCAAATTAAGAATTTTCAACCTATAGAGCACAGAATGGAAAGTTTTTATAACGATGGAAAAATTTCATGGATAAATGATTCGAAAGCTACAAATGTTGCTTCAACAGTATTTGCAGTAAATTCATTAGAGGAAAAAATTATTTTAATTTTAGGTGGCAAATCTAAAGAGGATGATTATGGAAATCTTAATGCAGTTATCAATAGTAAGGTTCATCAGGTAATAATATATGGAGAATCTAGAAATTTACTTAGTAAACAAATAAATGCAAAAAATAAACCCATAAAAGTCATAAATGTAAAAGATGCAGTTGAGATGGCTAAAAAAATAGCCAAAAAAAGTATGAGTAGTAGCGAAGCTATTTTCATATTACTTTCTCCTGCTTGCTCAAGTTACGATATGTTTAAATCCTATGAAGAAAGAGGATTATATTTTAAGAAGTGTGTGATGAACAGTGAGAACAAATTTTTATGAAAAATGATAAAAAAAATAGTCTTAATAATATTATTAAACCATTCTTTGATCTAAATTTCTTCTTTTTAATAATTACAATAATATTATTTGGATTATTAATACTTACATCAGCTTCTATAGATATATCTTCTAGGAATTATAATCAACCTTTCTATTTTACTTTTAGACAAATAGGTCATTTATTGTTTAGTATTCTTATATGCTGCTTTTTTTTACAATTAAGTTCTGAAGATTTAAGGAAATATAATAAGCTATTTTTTCTATTTTTTCTATTTTCTCTTATAGTAGTTATTATTCCCGGATTAGGGAAAACAGTTAATTACAGTACTAGATGGTTGAGCTACGGAGGTTTTAATATACAACCTTCTGAGTTTTTTAAATTATTCTATATAGTTTGGTTATGTGCATATCTTGATACTAATAAAAAAAATATATATAGATTAAAATTTTTTATGATCCCAGTAGCAGTTTTTTCTGTCTCTTCTTTATTATTATTATTGCAACCAGATTTTGGATCAACAGTAATAATCTTTTTAATAACATTTATAATGCTGTATGTAGCAAGAGCTAAAATTATACACTTATTTACATTGTTATTATTTGGATCATTAAGTGCCACTATTCTTATTTTATTAAGCGACGAAAGATTGTCTAGATTTAAATTTTTTGAACCTTGCTCCAATTACAGCGGAGATGGTTATCATCTTTGTTGGTCTTTAATGGCAATCGGAAGTGGGGGAGTTCTTGGCAAAGGTTTAGGAGCAAGCACAACAAAGCTTTCATACCTTCCAGAAGCTCATACAGACTTTATATTTGCAATTCTTGCAGAAGAGCTAGGTATATTTGGCGTTATTTTTACAATTGTATTATTTTATTTATTTGTAAAAAAATGTTTTTTTGTCGGCGATAAGTCTTTTAGATTGGGATTAATATTTCAAGGTTACTTATCTTATGCAATAGGTATATTTATAGCCCTTCAAGCCTTTTTAAATATGTCAGTTAATATTGGAATTGTGCCAACAAAAGGACTTGCTCTTCCTCTTTTTAGCTATGGTGGAAGTAATTATTTAGTTTCTATATTATCTATAGCTATAATATTAAGGATTTACAGAGATGTGTATAAAAAAAGTATGAATAGCTCATTAAGGTAATATATGCAAAGCGATGAAAAGAAAATTATTATATTTGCTGCTGGTACCGGTGGACATATATATCCTGCAACTTCTATTGCAAAAGAATTAATTGAAAAAAATATATCAGTATTATGGATAGGAACAAAGCAAGGAATAGAAAATAGAATTGTTACTGATTTAAATATTAAAATAGAACATATAAATTTTTCTGGCATAAGAGGAAAAGGTTTAATTACAATGGTAAAAATGCCTTTTAAACTTTTGAAAGCAACTATACAGTCTCTAATAATTATAAAAAAATATAACCCATCAATATCATTATCTATGGGTGGATACATAAGTTTTCCATGTTGTATTGCGTCTTTTATTTTAAGAAAGCCTATTATTATACATGAACAAAATATAATATTTGGTCTTGCAAATAATATTCTAAAATATTTATCAAGAAAAGTAATTTTAGGAATGCCAATAAAAAATAATAATAAAAAATTTAAGTATTTTGGTAATCCAACTAGATACGAAAATATTATTATTAAAAAAAAATCACCTAAACAAAAAAAAATTAATATATTAGTAATTGGTGGAAGTTTAGGAGCAAAAATTTTTAATGAGATTGTTCCTCAAGCTATTTATAGCTTAAAAAAAGAATTAGATTATGAAATAAATATAATTCACCAGACAGGTAAAACAAATATAATTGCTGAGAAGCAATATAAAAATATTAATGTAAATATTGATTTGAAAGAATATATAGATTCTATGAAAGAAGTATACGAATGGTGTGATATAATTATATGCAGAGGTGGCGCTATAACAATTTCTGAATTAATGTTGTTTGGAGTACCATCAATAATAGTTCCTTACCCATATGCGACAGACGACCACCAAATGAAAAATAGTATGTATTTAGAAAGGAATGAGGCTGCAATAGTCATTAATCAAAAGAATTTTACACAAGTTTATTTAGCTCAAACTTTAAAATCACTTATTATTAATCCTGAAATAAGAAAATCTCTATCTGAAAATATATTAAAATTAAAGAAAAAAAATGTAATTAATAATATATGTGACCAAATTATAAAAGAAATGGATTAAATAACTTATGAAAAGCAATATGAAGAGTAAAATCATGATGAGAGTAAAAAGAATTCACTTCATTGGTATCGGTGGAAGTGGTATGTCTGGAATAGCTTCAATTTTAAATGATTTAGGATATATTGTTTCAGGGTCAGATTTAAATTCATCAAAAAACATAGAACTGCTTATTGAAAAAGGCATTAGTGTATCAATTGGACATAACAAAGATAATATCTTATCAAAAGATGTTGTTGTTATCTCCAGTGCTATAAAACAAGATAATATTGAAGTTATTTGTGCAAAAGATTTAAATATTCCAATTATAAAAAGAGCTGAAATGCTTGCTGAGTTAATGAGATTTAGTTATGGAATTGCAGTAGCAGGCACACATGGTAAAACATCAACAACATCTATAGTTTCGCATATACTTAATGAAGCTAATTATGATCCTACCTATATAATTGGAGGTAAACTAATTAATGCAGGAAATTCTAAATTAGGCTCTAGTGATTATTTAATTGCTGAAGCTGACGAAAGTGATGCTTCGTTTTTACATCTTCAACCATTAATGTCTTTAATTACTAATATTGATAAAGATCATCTTGAAAATCATCAAAATAGCTTTGATATCCTAAAAAAAAATTTTTTAGAATTTATTAATAATTTACCATTTTATGGTCTTTGCTTATTAAATCTAAATGATATAAATACAAAATCAATAATTAGTAAAATTTCTAGGCCAGTTAAAACTTATGGATTAGATATAATGGCTGACTATAAAGCCAAATCTATTGACTTAGATTCAATTCCTTCAAAGTATTTATATCTTGAAAATGATAAAGAATATGAAATAAATCTAAATATGCCTGGTAGATATAACGCAATGAATTCGTTAGCTGCTTTATCTATTGCAAGAGAATTAGACGTCCCTATAAAAACCATACAAAAAGCAATTGAAAATTTTCCTGGAATTAGTAGAAGATTTGAAATAGTTGGAGAATATAAAATTAATAACAAAAAATTTATATGGATTGATGATTATGGACATCACCCTACAGAAATGAAAGAAGTCTTGGAGACAATAAATAATGTATGGCGTAATAAAAAGATATTAATGATTTTTCAGCCACATAGGTATTCTAGAACAGCAGAGCATTTTTCTCATTTTGTTGATATTCTTAAAAATGTAAATAATTTGATCCTAATGGATGTTTATGCAGCCAACGAAGCAGCAATAGATAATATAAGCTCAAAAGTATTAATAGATGAGATTAGAAAATATAATAAAAATATAGAATTAATAAATGATCATAAAAAACTTGAAAAATACATAACCCAGAAACTAAATGAAAATGATATTTTATTAACTATGGGCGCTGGAGATATATCAAAATTTAAAAATTATTATAAAAATTCTTTAATATAAGAGATGAACAAAATAGATAAAATCACGCAGAAAGTTAAAGGAAATTTGAGAGAAAATGTATCCTTAAAAGATTACAATACATGGAAAGTAGGTGGAAAAGCTGAATACTTTTTCGAACCACACGATTTGGAAGATTTAAAAATTTTTCTAAATTTAACATCTGATGAGAAAGTAACATTTCTTGGTAATGGCAGCAATGTTCTTATAAGAGATAATGGAATTAAAGGCTATGTTGTATGTTTAAAAAAATCTCTTAACAATTTTCAAATCTATGGTAAAAACAAATTTATTTTTGAGGCCGGTCTCTCTTGTATGAAAATCGCTCAGATTAGTGCAAAACACAATCTTACAGGGTTAGAGTTTCTATGCGGAGTTCCAGGAACATTGGGTGGAGCATTGAAAATGAATGCTGGATGTTACGGAGGAAATATATGGAATAATATTGTTGATGTAACTTTAATCAACAAAAGAGGGAATTTAGTAAAAAGAACCAAAGATGATTTCAAAATAAGTTACAGAAATGTTGAAATAGACGAAAATAATTTTTTTGTAAGTGCTTCATTTAATTTAAAAGAAAATAAGATGAATAACTCACAAAATATTATAAAAGATTTTCTTAAAGATAGGCGGAGTAATCAGCCAACGGGCCTGCCCAGCTGTGGATCGGTTTTTAAGAATCCAAAGAATCTTTTCGCAGCAAAAATATTAGATTCACTTGGACTAAAGGGTTATCGAATTGGTGGAGCTTATGTATCCGAGAAACATGCAAATTTTATAATAGCTGAAAGGTCAGCAAAATCTGAGGATATAGAAAAACTTATAAGTTTTATCCAAAAAAAAGTTTATGAAGATACAAAAATATCTTTAGAGACAGAAGTTAAATTTATTGGTACAAAATAATGAAAGAAAATTACGGAAAAGTTCTTGTTTTGATGGGCGGATGGTCTAACGAAAGGGAGATTTCTTTGATTTCTGGTAACTGTGTTTATAATTCTTTAGTTGATTCAGGAGTTGATGCTCACAAGTTGAAACTTGATAAAACTAATATTGATAAAATTAAGACCATAAATCCAGATCGGGTTTTTATCGTTTTACATGGGAAAGGTGGTGAAGATGGAGAAATTCAATTATACCTAGATAATTTATCTATCCCGTACACAGGAAGTAGTAGTCATTCGTCAGAGATATGTATGAATAAAAGAACAACAAAATCAATTTTACTAAATAATAAGCTTCAAACGCCAAAATATAAGAAAATAGATAAAAGTATAGATATTAAATATATTGAAAAACACTTTTCATATCCTTTTGTTGTTAAACCGTCATCAGAAGGCTCTAGTATTGGAGTATTTATAGTAAATAATCAAGTAGACTACTATGCAGCAATAGAAAAAAATAAAAGTATAAGTAAAGATTTTATTGTTGAACAGTATGTAGATGGAAAAGAATATACCGTTGGTATATTAGATGACGTGGTGTTGCCTGCAATAATGCTGGAGCCGCCAGGGCAATTCTATGACTACGATGCAAAATATAATTCGTCGGAAATGAAGTATATTTGTCCTTCAGGTCTTGAGGAAAAAATAGAAAAAGAAATTCAACAAATATCATTAGATTGCTTTAACACTCTTGGATGTAGTGGATGGGGAAGAGTAGATATAATAATTTCTAAAGATAATACGCCTTGGATTATAGAAATAAATACGGTGCCAGGAATGACAGAGCATAGTCTGTTACCAATGGCAGCAAAAGAAAAAGGCATAAATTTCAATGAGCTCGTTTTAAAAATTTTAGACACATCTTTTAAATAAAAAAATGACACTTGGAAAAAAAACTGCATACATTTCAATAATAATAACAATATTTATAATAGTATTAATTATTAATGATAAAATTAGTGATACAAAGATTTATTTTCAAATAAGTGATATTAGATTAGGGCAAAAATCTTTGAATGTTAATGAAGCCGAAATTTTTAAGGTAGCCGAAAAATATTTGAAAAATAAGTCGTTTTTTAATATAAATTTAGACTACTTAAAAAACTCTATAGAAAAAGTCGCTTGGGTTAAAAATGCTTATATTAGAAGATCATATCCAAATGAAGTTATAATATTTATAGAAGAATATACTCCTGTAGCAGTATGGAATAATGATTCCTATATAAGTGAAAACGGTTATATTTTTTCAGCAAATAAAATTGAAAAAAAATTACCAAAAATAAGTTCTTATAGCAACAGAAATATTATTATTTTTGAATATTTTTCTTTAATTTTAGATGGAATACGAAAAAATAAACTTAATGATAAAGTTTTGCTAATCAAGGAAAATGAAATTAGGTCTTTAACAGTATTATTAGAATCAAATATAGCAATTAAATTTGGATCAAAAAATATTAAAGAAAGAATAGGTATATTTTTTAAAGCTTATAAAACACTAAAAACTAGCGATTTAAAAAAAATACGGTATATTGATATGAGATACTCAAATGGCTTTTCTATTGGCTGGAAATAGAGTTGATAAATTATGATTAAAAATGAAAAAAACTTATTAGTTGGGCTAGACATAGGAACTACTTTTATTAAAGCTATAGTCGGGATTGTCAACGAAGATAATGAAATTGATTTTCTTGGTGTAGGTAAATCTAATTCTTTAGGCATGAAAAGAGGAGTAGTAATAGATATTAGTGCAACAGTTCAGTCTATTGAAAAAGCAGTAGAGGAGGCAGAACTTGTTAGTGGTTATAAAATAAGTTCAGCATTTGTAAGTATTTCGGGAAAACATATCCAAAGTTTTAATGCAACAGGAAGAGCTGCAATCTCTGATAATAAAGAGGTTTCTATTCAAGATTTGAAATCTGTGGAAGAATCAGCTAAAGCTATTACATTATCAAATGATCAGGAAATACTTCACGTTTTGCCAAAAGATTACGAAATTGATGGGCAAGATGGAATAAAAGTTCCCCTAGGAATGTCTGGAATAGCACTTGATGGGAGATATCATTTAGTTACTGGAGCAAAGAATGCTAGAGACAATATTGAGAAGTGTGTGAAAAAATGTTCAATTAATCCGCAGAGTGTAGTTTTAGAGCAACTTGCATCTAGCTTAGCTGTTTTGACTAAAGATGAAAAAGATCTTGGTGTGTGTTTAGTGGACATAGGTGGAGGAACAACTGACATAGCAATATTTAGTAACGGAGCAATAGAATATACTTCATCTGTACCATTAGGAGGAGATCAAGTTACTAATGATCTTGCTCAAGCATTAAAGACATCAACTTATAACGCTGAAGAACTTAAAATCACACATGGATTTATTTCGAACGAATTATCAAGTGATGACATTGTAGAGGTTCCGGGTGTGGGAGATAGACCACCTAGGTCAATACAGAAGTATACTTTAGTTGAAGTAATGAGTTTGCGTTACCAAGAAATTTTTAATTTTGTAAATGAAAAAATTTTACAAAGCGGTTTCGAAGAAAAAATTCCTGCAGGCATTGTATTGACTGGCGGAAGCTCTAAATCTGAAGGTCTTGCAGATCTTGCTGAAGAGATATTTCATAAGCAAGTTAGAGTAGGTATCCCACAATATTTATATGGTGGCTCAGAAGATATAGTTAAAAATTCTGAATACGCTACAAGTGTTGGCTTACTATTATATGCTCAAAAGGAGATAAATCCGCAATTAGAGCCAGTAAATGAAGATTTTTCATCTGCTGCGAAAAAGCTTTTTAAAAGGTTATTTGACGATTAATTAATAATTAAACTATATAAATTATCAAAATTGGCATATTATATGCATCAAAAATGATATAATTAATATATAATACAAATAAAAAATCATGATTAATCAAAGAACAATAAAAAATACAATAAAAGCAACAGGTATCGGTCTACATACGGGGAAAAAAATTACATTAACTTTAATACCTGCTCCCTCCGAAACAGGAATAATATTTACTAGAACTGATGTTAATCCAAAAGTAGAGATTAAAGCATGTCCAAAAAATGTAGGGGACACCACTTTATCTACCACACTAATTTCAAAAAAAATAAAAGTTTCAACCGTTGAACACCTTCTCTCGGCAATAGCTGGCTTAGGTATTGACAATTTATATATTCACTTGGACGGCCCTGAGGTTCCAATAATGGATGGAAGTGCTGGCCCATTTGTTTTTCTTTTGCAGTCTGCAGGAATTAAAGAACAGAGTAAATCAAAGAAATTTATAAGAATATTAAAGCCAATAGAGGTTAAAGATGAAGATACAGGTAAATGGGTTAAATTTGCTCCTTTTGAAGGTTTTAAAGTTGCGTTTACAATTGGATTTGATCACCCAGTATTTAATGGCAAAACCCATAGTGCTGTATTAGATTTCTCAACTGTATCTTTTGTTAAAGAAGTTAGTAGAGCAAGAACATTTGGTTTTATGAGAGATGTCGAGTTATTAAGGTCAAAGAATCTAGCATTAGGGGGAAGTCTAGATAATGCAGTAGTCGTAGATGATCATCGGGTTTTAAATGAAGATGGTCTCAGGTATGAGGATGAGTTTGTGAAGCATAAAATTCTTGATGCAGTAGGAGACCTGTATTTGCTCGGAAAAAGCTTAATAGGATCTTTTGAAGGTTTCAAATCTGGACATGATCTTAACAACAAATTGCTACGCAAATTATTAGAAAATAAAGATGCCTGGGAAGAAGTTGGTTATAAATCTTCTGATGATCTTCCAATAAATTATATGGATGCTTATAGCAAAGCTGATATTTAGTCATATTATTGGATTTCTGATAATTTTAAATTTAATTTTGGTAAGTTTTTTAGTCAACAGATTGTAAAATTTTGAATTCACGTCTTTCAAAATCTCATGCTGATAATTTCTTGCTAAGTTCAAATTCGAGCTATTTGTAGCCCCTAAAACTAAGATATTCTCAATAATGTTGCATGCATAACAAGTATTTTGTGAATTTGTATATTTAACAATATAATTTGTAATCATTTCTAGTATTTTAGCTTTTTCTAATATACTAATATCAATTTGGCTACTAAGTTTTTTCATATATATAATATTATTAAAGTAAATTAGTTGTATAATAACCATCTTTAATAAATTTGAGAAAAAATGCAAATAGTAATTTTCAAATCCAATAAAAATAAATCTTCATCTTATAAGATTGGAGGACTTTTTTTTATTTTATCGTTTATTTCTTTATTATTTTTACTAACTTTTATTTTAAGTTCGTCAGTCTATTTTTATGGATATAAAAATGGTTACAATGAATTAAATGAAGACAGGATAACTGATATAGCTTATTACGAAAAAGAAATTCGTCAAATTAAATCAGAAAATAAAAATAAAATAGATTTTTTTTCTAAAAAACTAATTAGAATTTCTTCACAGATACAAATTTTAAATACTATTGGAAATAAAATTTCGAAAATAGCAAAAATAGATAAAAAAGATTTTAATTTTAAAAAGCCAAATTATATAGGTGGTAAAAATAAGGTTAGCATTGAATTTGAATATAATTCAGATTTTGATAATTATTTAGATAATATTATATTGGGATTAGCAGAAAAACAAGATGATCTAATGTATATCAGTAAAGTTATAAATAACTTAGAAATGAAAGAGCAATTTTTTCCAGCTGGTTTTCCCTCTAAAGAAGGTTATATTTCTTCAAATTATGGATTAAGAAATAGTCCTATATCAAAAAAAGAGCACTTCCATAAAGGCGTTGATATTGCACATAAAATGGAAACAGATATATTATCTCTTGCCGCAGGTAAAATAACATTTTCCGGCAAAAAATATGGTTATGGAAATTTGGTGATTATAGATCATTTAAATGGATACACCACTAAATATGCACATAATAATAGAAACTTAGTAAAGACCGGGGATATTGTAAAGAAAGGCCAATTGATAGCTAAAATGGGCTCTACAGGACATTCAACAGGACCACATATTCATCTTGAAGTTTTAAAAAATAATAAAAATATAAATCCAAATAAATTTATTCATTATAAAGAAAAATTTTCTAAAAGAGACTAGAAAGTTTTACAGGTAATCTTATGAGTATTCTAAAAAGAATTGTTGGAAGTAGGAACGATAGAATTCTTAAAGATTATAGAAAAATTTTAAATGAAGTTAATTCATTCTCAGATGAAGTCAAAATTATAAAAGATTTAGATTTTCATCATCATACAAATCAACTTAAAAAAAAATATAAAGAAGGAAGTACCTTAGAGGAAATTTTACCATATGCTTATGCTTTAGTAAGAGAAGCGTCTGACAGGGTAATGAACATGAGACATTTTGACGAGCAGATCTTGGGAGGAATAGCTCTTCATAATGGAAAAATAGCAGAGATGAAGACAGGCGAGGGTAAAACCTTGGTTGCAACACTTCCAGCGTACTTAAATGCCTTAACAGGAAATAGTGTTCATATAATTACAGTTAATGATTATTTGGCGAAGAGAGATTGCGAATGGATGTCAACTTTATACAATTTTTTAGGTTTGTCTACAGGCGTAATTTTATCTGGACAAAGTCTAGAAGACAAAAAAACTGCATATACATCAAATGTAATCTATGGAACTAATAATGAATTCGGTTTTGACTATTTAAGAGATAATATGGTTTATTTGCAAGAACAAAAAGTACAAAACAAATTATCATTTGCAATTATTGATGAAGTAGATTCAATATTAATTGATGAGGCTAGAACTCCACTAATAATATCTGGTGCTACAGATGAGAGCTCAAAACTCTACAAACAAATAAATAGTTTAGTGAAAGGCTTAAAATATGGAAATGAAGATGATGAAAGTGGAGACTTTTTTTTAGATGAAAAAACAAAACAAGCATTTCTTACAGAAAAGGGACACGATAAGTATGAAAGTTTATTATTAAAAAGTAAGATAATTGGAGATAATGAAAGTCTCTATGATCCAAATAATATTAGTTTACTTCACTATATTTCTACAGCACTAAGAGCCCATTATTTATTTGTAAAGGATGTTGATTATATAGTAGAAGACTCCAAGGTTATTATTATAGATGAATTTACAGGAAGAAAGATGCCAGGAAGAAGATGGGGCGATGGATTACATCAATCAATTGAAGCAAAAGAAAATTTATCTATAGAAAATGAAAATCAAACTTTGGCTTCAATAACTTTTCAAAATTATTTTAGGATTTACAAAAAGCTTTCAGGGATGACTGGAACTGCTGATACAGAATCACAGGAATTTCAAGAAATATATAAATTAGAAGTAATTTTAATACCACCTCATAAGAAAATGATAAGAATTGATCATGGAGATTTAGTTTATCTTACTATGAAAGAAAAATATGAAGCGATCATTCAAGATGTAAAAAATTGTCAGGAAATAAACCAGCCAGTCTTAATTGGTACCGCATCAATTGAATCATCAGAATATTTATCCAAAGCTCTTTATAAAGAAAAAATTAGCCACAATGTACTTAATGCAAAACAACATGAAAAAGAGTCAATGGTAATCGAAGACGCAGGAGTACCTGGAGGAGTTACTATAGCAACAAATATGGCAGGAAGAGGAACAGATATAGTTCTTGGTGGAAAGTCAAAAGGCAAAGATGAAAACTGGAAAGTGTTAAATGAAGAAGTTTTAAAAAATGGTGGCCTTCATGTTATTGGAACGGAAAGACATGAATCTAGGAGGGTTGATAATCAATTGAGAGGAAGATCAGGTAGACAAGGCGATCCTGGGTCTTCAAGATTTTACTTATCTCTTGAGGATAATTTAATGAGGATATTTGCTTCAGATAAAGTTAGCACTCTTATGAAAAAATTAGGCATGGAGAAAGGAGAAGCAATAGAGCACAATTGGGTTACAAAAGCCATAGGAAATGCACAAAAAAAAGTTGAGGGGCATAATTTTGACATAAGAAAACACTTATTAGACTATGATGACGTAGCTAACGAACAAAGAAAATATATTTATAATAAAAGAGATGAGTTTTTAAATATCGACAATAGACAAGATATTTTAGAAGTAATTCTACATGATGTTTTTACAGATTTAATAGATAACAATATAAATATTGATGAAAAAGAAGAAGAAATAAATAATATTCTTCAAAGAGATTTCCATATCAATATAAATGCAAGAGAAATAATTTCAAGTTCAACAAAAAAAGAAGAAGCAATTGAGAAAATACTTGACGAAATTAAGGAAGAATATAGTAAAAATATTTCAAGTTTGCCTAATGATATTTATTTAGAATTAATAAAAGATATTTTTATCAATATTATTGATAAATCTTGGATTGATCATATTCAGGCAATGGAGCACTTAAGACAAGGGATAGGCTTAAGAAGCTATGCTCAAAAAAATCCAAAGCAAGAATATAAAAGAGAAGCATTTGAAATGTTTGCAGAAATGCAAAATAGTGTACATTATAGCTTTATAAGTTTATTATTTAGACTAGATTATAATTCATCTAATATTAGTAAAGATAAGCCAGAAAATAAAAATATTATTACTAGCGAAGAAAAAAGAAACATAAATGATAAAAAATCACCAAAAAATACAAAAAGAAAATCAAAAAAAAGAAACAAGAGATCAAAAAAGAACAAAAGAAAATAATATTTCATAATATTATGAAACACGTAACCTAAGATGTTGAAGAGAAAAAATACAAAAACTTATGCCGTTGAAGGAATACAATTGTCATCTGTTTGCTCAGAAATGTACCCAAAAAGAAGATATGACTTATCATTGGTGAAAATTTGTGATGGATCTGTTATTTCTGGTGTTTTTACAAAAAATAAGGCTAAGGCTGCACCAGTTATAGTTTCTCAAAAGCACATAAAATATAAAAATCCAAAATACCTTATAGTAAATGCTGGTAATGCTAATGCTGGAACTGGAATAGAAGGCGTTAATGATATTAAGGCTTATTGTAAAATATTGTCTGACGAAACATCTTGTAGTTTTAAGGATATTTTAGTTTTTTCAACTGGCGTAATTGGACAGAGAATAAAAGTAAATAATATAAAAAAAAGCATCCCAAAACTTATAAAAAAGATGAAAGAAGATAATTGGGATAATTTTTCAAAATCAATTTTAACAACCGATACTTGTACTAAAAAAATTTCGAAAAGATTTAAAATAGGAAATGAGATAGTTACAATATCAGGCGTTGCTAAAGGTTCAGGAATGATTATGCCCAATATGGCAACTATGCTTTCATTTGTGGCAACAAATATAAAAATCAGTAAAAAAGAACTTGATAAAATATTAAAAAAAATAACAGATAAATCATATAATATGATAACAGTTGATAGTGATACATCTACAAATGATTCAAGTATATTAATATCGTCTTGTAAAACTAAAACCAGCTATGAGAAACTAAGTGCTACCGACAAAAAGAAGTTTTATTCACATATGGAATCAGTATATATAGGCCTTGCTAAAAAAATAATTAGAGATGCTGAAGGTGCTACGAAGTTTATTTCAATAAATATTAAAAAAATAAAAAATAAAAAATATGGAAAAAATATTGGTATGAATATAGCCAATTCGCCACTGGTTAAAACTGCTTTGTTTGCAGAGGATCCTAATTGGGGAAGAATACTTTCAGCCATAGGAAACTCTGAAATACAAACAAAAGACATTAATAAATTAGAAATCTATCTAGGTAAATATTTAATATTTAAAAATAATATGCTTAATAAAAAATACAAAGAAAGTTCTACAATTAAATATTTAAAACAAAAGAATATTGAAATTAACATAGTTCTAAACAATGGTAATGAAGAAGTTACCGTTTGGACATCAGATTTAACACATAAATATATTAAAATTAATGCAGAATACAGAAGTTGATATAAAAAAATATGATGCATATTTTATAACTCCAAATTATTATAATAATATTTCAAAAAATTATTTTAAGAAAATTGAAAAAATTCTAGACCACGGTGTAAAAATACTGCGATTTAGGTCAAAAAATTTATCTGAAGATCAGTATTGCGTTATCGCAAAAAAAATATATAAACTTTGTCAGAAATATAATTCCTTATTTATTATAAGTGATTTAAATAATTTTAGTAAAAATAAGTATTGCGATGGTGTTCATTTAACGTCAAATAATATATTACATGGGAATATCAAAGCAATTTCATCAAATTATATAATTATTGGATCATGTCATAACATAAATGAAATAAAAATTTGTAATAAATTAAAATTTAAATTTGTAGTTATTTCTCCGGTACTCAACACTGGAGGTAAAACTGGTATTGGTTGGAATAATTTCAAAAAACTTACTGATACGTCGAATATACCAGTTTTTGCCTTAGGAGGAATGGATTATAAAAGAGATATAAATATAGTTAAAAGCTATGGTGGTGTTGGAATTGCTTCAATTTCTTACTTTTACAAATTATTTTGAGGCTGACATTGAAAGTCCAAAATCAAGACTTCCATCAATCACTTTTGATAATCTATTATTCCCATATGATGTCTTAAATAGTATATTTATATTTTGTGTACTAACACTAATATCGGGATAAATATTAATATTATTTTCAAGCTTAACTCTTATTAGATCAATTTTTGTAGATTTATCAAGTTTTGTTTCAAAAAAAGAATCTGTTATTGAAATATTTTTAAATTTTGAAATAGTCCTTTTAATATCTAATATTAATATTGATGATAAAAAAATTATATTAAAAGGCGAATACCAATTATTAATATTTTCTATAATCATAGTTTTATTAGAAGAAAGAAAATTTAAGTATGCTGGCATATCAAAAAAATTATTGCCAGCAGGTATATGACACTTACTTTTTATTTGCATTAGAAAGTCATTATCACTAATTGACTTAGACGGGTTGCTATCGCTATTATTTAGTTCTTCTATATGTGTCTTTACCGCATTATAAAATTCATCATATTTAATTAAATCTATACTTTCATTATCTTTAAGATATTTCAAATAAACTAAAATTCTTTCTAATTCTTTAAGAAGTTCCATTTTAATATTTATTCTAAAAATAAAATCTGACATTTCTATTAGTGTAATAATTGAGGACTTAATTGACCAAATATCATCTTTCTTCAAAGAGCAATTAAATTTTTCACTCAAGTATTCACATTTAAGAAAATTTCTTACATTTTCCGAAACAGGCTGTTCATATATAATAAAATTATTCATATATTAATCTATTATTTTAATAATTTTTTCTTTGAGATCAGAGATTGTTCCATTATTTTCAATACTATATTTACTTATATTTATATAGTTATCTATAGAATTTTGATAATTAAAAATATTATCGATCATATCTTTATCATAATTCTCTCTTTTCTCAACTCTTTTTCTTCTTATTAATTCGTCAGAAAAAATATATATCATTTCATATTTTTTAAAAAAAATACTATTTCTTATTATTGGCATTATAAAAATAATATTATTTTTATACTTATTTTCAATTTCTTGAAATTCTGAAAAAATTATTGGTTGTATAAGATTTTCTACTTTCTGCATTATATCATTATTATTAAAAACTAATTTTCTGAGTAAATCTATATTTAAAACACCATTATCAACTAAGTCTGATGATATTGCGCCTAGTTTTTCTATAATATAATCTTTTTTATATAAATTTCTAACCATACTATCTGCACAAAAGCACGAGTAGCTTAACTCTTGTAATATTTTTTGTGCTTCAGATTTCCCTGCCCCAATTTGCCCAGTTAATATATATGTATTCAATTTAAATACCTTCACATTTTTGTTCAAATATATGTTATATATCATATATTAATCAGGAATTTTTTGCATATTATGAAAGGAAAAGTTGAATTTATTATTGCCCAATTTAATGCTGTTGTTGGTGATATTGAGGGTAATTTAGAAAAAATAATTGATATTATTGATAAAAATAGGAAACTTAATGCTCCTAAAGTATTTGTATTTCCGGAACTGGCGTTATGTGGATACTCTCCAGAAGATCTCTTATTTAGAGAAGATTTTTCTGTCAAAATAAATAAATCTATTGCTAAAATACAAGACTATATAAAAAGTAATGAATATTTAATTTTAGGCGCCCCAAGATATTCCGATGATTTTTCAAAAGTTTTTAACAGCGCCTATATTATACACAATAAAAAATTACTAGATATATATGATAAGCAATTTCTTCCAAATTATGGAGTGTTCGATGAAAAAAGATATTTTGATCAAGGAAAAAAAAATACTGTAATTAATATTGAAGGAAATAAAATTGGTATTTTAATTTGTGAGGACTCATGGAACTTATCCTCTCTATATGATAATGATTTGGAGGATATAGATTTTCTTATAAGTATTAACGCTTCTCCATTTGAAAAGGGAAAAGATGAAAAAAGAAAAAAATATTTCATGGATATAGCATCTAGATACAAATTTAATCTTATCTATTTGAATACCGTTGGCGGACAAGATGAAATTGTCTTTGACGGATCTTCATTTATAGTTAATAAAAAAGGTGAAATTATAAATTCATGTAATGCATTCTTAGAAGAAAACTATAATTTTTTTATTAATGATGGAGAATTTTCAGATAAATCTTCATTTAATCACTACATAAAAGATGAAGATAATGAAAATGAGCTTTATCAGGCGATTAAAATAGGTACTTATGATTACATTAATAAAAGTAGTCTTAATGGCGTTATTTTAGGTTTATCAGGAGGAATTGATTCAGCTTTAACTCTTGCTATTGCAAGTGACATCTTTGATAAAGAAGACATCGAGGCTGTATTATTACCATCAATTTTTACATCAGACTTAAGTATACAGCTAGCAAAAGAACAATGTGAAATATTAAATATTAATTATTCAATTATAAGTATCAAGGATGTCAATGATGCTGCAAATAAAACTCTTGAAAATCGTTTTGAAGGCCTAATAAATGATGTGACTGAAGAAAATATTCAAGCAAGAGCAAGAGGTTTGCTTTTAATGTCTATATCAAATAAAACTGGAAAAGTTTTATTAACAACTGGTAATAAAAGTGAGCTTGCAGTTGGATATTCCACTCTATATGGTGATATGTGTGGAAGTTTTGCTCCGCTGAAAGATTTGTATAAAAGTGAAGTATATGAATTATCAAAATGGAGAAATAAAAAAGCAATCGCTATTCCTGAAGCCGTAATTGAAAGAATGCCTACTGCAGAGCTTTCACATGATCAGTACGATATAGATACACTTCCACCTTACGACATACTAGACGTAATACTGAAATCATTTATTGAAGAGAAAAAATCACTAGACGAAATATGTAATATGGGATACGAAAGAAACTTAGTAACAAAAATAATAAATATGGTTATTGGAAGCGAATATAAGAGAAGGCAATATTCTCCTGGAGTTAAAGTGAACCCAGAATCATTTGGAAGAGATAGAAGATTTCCAATTGTATCTAAATTTAAATATTAATCTACTCTAATAATTGTATTACTTCGTCTTCAGAATCAACAATTTTTATTTTCTCATTATCTTTATTAATTAAATCAGCTCCGCTATTTTTTTCCTCATCAGTTTTCTTAGTTTCATTAGTAATCTCTCCAACAATAATATCTTTTACTAGCAAATCAGTTTTATCTTCCTTAAAAAAATAGTTTAAAAGATTTATTTGTTCTTCATCGTTTTTTACAGTTATTTTTTTATTATTCAAAGTATGTACTATAGAGTATCTTTCTGGTTTGATATTTCTTGGAATTTCTACTAAATTTTCATTTGTGAAATATTCTACATTATATACCCCGCTAAAATTGTCTACGCTTTGATTTTCTATATCAAAGCCCATTTTTATTGCAATATCATCTGCAAATTCACTTAAAGCTATCGCGTTAGCTCTAACTTTATTATCTAAAATATCGCTAAAGTAAACAGACTCATAATTAGGATAATTCTTCTGAATAATTTTATTAATCATTCTTGAGCTGTCAGTCATCATTAGTAATTCATATGATTTTTCTAGAAAAAATAGTGCATCTATATTTGCAGGTGCTCCTGGGTATTTTTCTATTAAATAATTACATCTGTTAATTACAGCTATGTAAGCTTTTCTTTTAAAATAGTAGTTGGAAACATGTAATTCATATGAAGCTAGTGTATTTCTTAAATACACCATTCTTTTCATAGAATCTTTAACATATTTAGAATTTTTATAATTATTATATATATATTTAAAATCTTCATAAGATGATCTTATATTTACCGGATCTTTATCTACATGAACGTGTGGAAGTACAAAATTAAAAAATGTTTTTCCTCTGTCAAAATTTGTCAAACCCCTCAAATAATATGCATAGGGCAAAAGCTTACTTGTATTGTTCATAGATATGAATCTATCTATAATTGCAATTGTAGGATCCCATCTTTTTAATTTATAATTCGCATATGCAAGCTCTATATGACTTTGTTCTGCAAATTCTGAAAAGGGGTGATTAGCCTCAATTTCTCTGTAACCTTCTATAGCATCTTCATATTGTTCCCTTTGTAAAGCACCTTTAGCAGTATTATAAATTTGCTCTACTGACAGTATTTCTTCACCCGAATTAATAGTGTTACCAAATCTATCAATATCTTCTCCTTCTGCTTTACCCTGAAAACTAGAGCATCCAGAAAGAACAGAAATTAAGAGTATATAAATAGCTATTTTTATCATATTCTTATGCATAATGTTAAATAATAAAGTTTTTACATGAACAACGAAATTAAAAGAAACGATATTATAGAATATATAATATCAGAAGAAAGTAAAGGTTTAAGAGTAGATCAGGGAATAGCTATAGAAAATAAGCAATTTTCAAGAAGTTTAATCCAAAAATGGATTAGAGATGGACTTATAAAGGTTAATAATAAAATTGTTAAATCAAAAAATATATTATTAGAAAATGATAAAATTACAATAACTCCAATTGATAATATAAATACAGAATATATAGATCCACAGAATATAAAAATAGATATTGTCTACGAAGATAAATATCTTATTGTTATTAATAAAGCAAATAATATTATTTGTCATCCTGCAGCAGGGCATAATAATGACACCATTGCTAACGGAATGGTTTACTTATTTCCAGAGTTAAAAAATCTTCCAAGGGCAGGATTAATACATCGGCTAGATAAAAATACTACTGGGTTATTGATAATTGCTAGAACAATAGAAAGCTACACAGCATTAGTCAAAAGTATGCAAGACCGTAAAATTTCTAGACACTACATCGCTTACTGTCATGGTTTAGTAATGAAAAATGATTTAATAAACCAACCAATTTCAAGACATAAGACAGATAGAAAAAAAATGGGAGTGAGCATTAATGGGAAAGAAGCTATAACTGAATATAGTGTAATCAAAAATTATATAAGAAGTACAAAATTAAAATTAAAACTTCAAACTGGTAGAACACATCAAATTAGAGTACATATGCAGTATATTGGTTTTCCATTAATTGGAGATCAAACTTACGGCTTAAAAGTATGTAAAAAAAATGAAAATATTAGGTTATTTACAAGGCAGGCATTACATGCAGAAAGTTTAAGCTTTACACATCCAATAACAAATAAAAATATTAATATCCAATCAGAATTACCGGATGATCTAATCAAACTTGAAAATATATTAAATAATGAGCAATAAATTAGTTAATGTTGAATGGAATGTTGCAAGTAATGTAAAAATACTTGTCACAAAAAAAAATTTTTTATCTAAAAAAAACTTTAACCTATCTTATATTAGCGATAAACATCCAGTGATAAAAAAGAATCGAGAAGATTTAAATAAATTATTTCCGAGTACTCCTCATTATATGAAACAGATTCACGGTAATAAAGTTATTAATTTAGATAATGAAATAAGTTCATCACATATATGTGATGGCCTAATAACCAAAAGAAAAAATCAAGTTATAGGAGTACTTACCGCTGATTGTATTCCACTCGTAATTGCAAGTAAATGCGGAAACATTATTTGTGTGCTTCATGTTGGTAGAAAGGGATTAGAGTACAATATTATTAAAAATGCTTTCAAAATTTTGAATACATATAACTATAAATATGAGGTATGGGTAGGTCCTGCGATATCAAAAAAATATTATATAGTTGATATAAAAATAAGAAATTTATTTAAGAATATTAATAAAGATTATGAAAAATTTTTTACAAAAAATAACTCTAACAATAATTATAATATGGATTTAATTGGAATAGCTTCTTTTCAATTAACGCAAAATAATGTGGCTAATATTTTTTACTCAAACTTATGCACAGTTGAAAATAATGATGATTTTTATTCATATAGATATTCCTCTGATAAAGAAAGATTTGGAACTTATGTTTGGATAAATTCTTAACATAAAAAAAAGGCGATATTTTCATATCGCCTTTAGTATTATAAAAAACTTTACAGATTATAAGTCGAAGTTATCTCTATCTTCTTCGTTGTTACAATCACGTTTTTTAATGCCGTTATCAGCAGCGTACTTTTCAGCACCTTCATCGATAATAGCTTGTGATAATGCTACATCACCTTCAATCCAGTCACTAGCAACTTTCCACTGACGTTTTCCAGCATCCCATTGTTGGAATTTAGCTAGATGTCCACCAACGTGGTCCATACATGTGATATTGATTTCAGGTACTAAACCAGTTGCACCAAGTGCATCTAGATCTGATTTATTTAAACGTAAGTTCTCAAAACCCCAACGTACTTGCGCACTGTTGACTTTTGGTCCAAAACGATCTTGAGCTGTTTTTAAAGCTTCTGTGTGGAATACACCAGCTAAAACACCAAGGTTCCAATATACAGAACCAATACGGCTTTTATCAGCTAGATCACCTTTACCAGCTTTATAAACTGTAGCTACGATATCGTCGATTACTTTTGCAACTCTTCCAGCAGGGTGAGTTGTAATCGCGTAATATCCTTCTGCAGCGTCTCCAGCAGGAATAACGTCACCATCTGAATTACTCCAGATGTTTCCGATTAAATTTCCAACTGAGAAACCAGTTCTTACAGCTGTTTGCATAGCTACAGGGTTCATTACACCCCATCCACGTAATAGAACATAATCAGGTTTCATCTTACGAATTTTTAACCATTGTGATTGTTGCTCGTTACCAGGATGTGGTACTTCGATAGCTGTATGCTCACAACCATGTTTTTTACACATCATGTCCATGAACATAATAGCTTCACGTCCATAAGGCGAACCGTGGAATAACATAGCGATTTTTTTACCTTTTAATTTACTTCTATCACCTTCTAAAACATCACCTATAAAGTGCATCATAATTGAATGCTCATCATATGTGTTGATTCCAGGCATAAAGTAGTAAGGGAAAACGTCACCACGTTGTCCAGCTGTTTTTCCATGGTTTACAGCGATGATTGGCATTTTGTCTTTACGACCAGTTTCAATCAAAGCAGTAGAGATACCCA
>CAJWIN010000005.1 GCA_913042035.1 uncultured Gammaproteobacteria bacterium
CCCCCGACATCCTGCTCCCAAAGCAGGCGCGCTACCAGACTGCGCTATACCCCGATTACCTGTACATTATACGAGAAAAAAAGGAATAACTTCACTAATATATTAGTTAATCAACATGAAATTTTTCTAGATGAGTGGTATTCTAATCAAAAAAAATAGACATACAAGGATAAAAATTGTTTAAACATGAAAAATATTATCAAATATCTAGCAGTGGTCTTATTAACCTTTATAAATATTGGAGTAAATGCAGAAATGACAGCAAATACGGTAATTTCGATAAAAACAACGTCAGGTGATATAAAATTAGAGTTGTTTGACGACAAAGCACCCAAAACATCTGAAAATTTTAAAGAATATATTAAATCTGGTTATTACAATAAAATGATCTTCCACAGAGTTATTAAAGACTTCATGATACAAGGGGGAGGTTTTAACTCAGACATGCAAGAGAAAGAAACTATGAAGCCTATTATGAACGAAGCAAATAACATGGTTAGCAATGAAAGAGGAACAATTGCTATGGCTAGAACAAATGACCCGCATTCAGCAAGCGCACAATTTTTTATAAATCTAAAAGATAATGCTTTTTTAGATTTTAAAAGTGAAACTGTTCAAGGTTGGGGGTACTGTGTATTTGGTAAAGTAATAGATGGCTTAGAAGTAATAGATAAAATTGCCACAGTAGATACTGGTAGCTATGGCCCCCATCAGGACGTCCCAAGAGACCCGATAATCATAAAAGAGATAATTATCGAATAAAAATGAATAATATTTATTTTATTTCAGATATACATCTAGATCCTAATAACTCAGAAGTAACAGATAAATTTATAAATTTCATATTAGAAAAAAGTCCTGATATGAAAGAGTTATATATACTTGGAGATTTATTTGAGTTTTGGATTGATGATAAATATGACATTGAGCAGAATAATATAATCATAAAAACTCTTAATAATATATCTAAAAAAGGAACTAAAGTATTTTTAACTCATGGTAATAGAGATTTCTTAATTGGGAGAAAATTTACAAAAATAACAAATATTGAAATTCTTCCAGAAAATTATATTCTATATTTGAACGATACTAGGATTTTAATTACTCATGGTGATCTTTTATGTACAGATGACATTGACTATCAAAAATTCAGGAAATTTATTAGAAATAAATTAACACTCAAGATATTTAATTTATTGAATAATAATATAAAAAATAAAGTAGCATCATACTTAAGAGGAAAAAGTAAAAAAATCACATCACAAAAACCTGATAATATTATGGATGTGAATTATAAAACAGTTTTAAGTTTTTTTGAAAAGTTTAAAACGAATATAATCATACATGGACATACTCATAGAAAAAATATTCATGAAACTGAAAGTGGTGGTGAAAAATATTTTCGATATGTTTTAGGTGACTGGCATAATGCTCCAAGCTACATCATATACAAAAATAATAAAATAGAGCTAATTGATATTTAGAATTTTAGTTATTTTTTTATTGCTAGTATTAAATCCATTACATTCGTTCCAGTAGGTCCTGTTGTAATTAGTGACTTTGATTTTTCTAAATAATTACCAGAATCGGCATTTTTTAAGTATGTCTTATGATCTAAATTATATTTTCTACCTAAATTTATTGTATTTCCATCAACAAGACCTCCTGCGTCATTTGTTGGCCCGTCTGTTCCGTCAGTTCCTGCCGAAAGAAACAGTATATCTTTGTTTTGAATCTTTTCTGCCATCAGTAACGCTAATTGTTGATTCCTTCCACCTCTTCCAGGTTTTTCTGGGAGATTTACTGAACTTTCTCCCCCCCAAATATGCAGACCTTTTTCACAACCATCTAAATATTCGGAAAAGTATTTTACTAAAGTATTGACGTCGCCTTCTATAAAATTTTCATGTACAAATGTTTTATAGGTAAGTTTTTTTCCTTTGATTTCACAAGCTTTCTTAGCGTCATCAAGTTTTGCTATAACATGCGTTCTAATATTAGAAAAATTATAAATTTCTGGGCAATTTACTGGGTCAACTGAATTAAGTTTATCTATAATATCGTCTTCGTATTTTTCTAAACTAATTTTAGTATCATCATATGATAACGGGCCAGAAGCAATTATTTTTGGATCATCAAAAGGAACATCTGATATCGTTAAAACTGTGGTCTTTCTATTTTTTATAAAACTCGCTAATTTACCACCTTTAATCTGTGAAAAATGTTTTCTAACAGCATTAATATCGTTAATATTGTATCCTCTAGATAAAAGAGCGTTAGTTAAGATCATTAAATCTTTTAAAGTAAAACCTTCAACCAATAGCTCGACAAGACTTGATCCACCTCCTGAAATTAAAAATAAAAATTCATCATGATCATCTTTTGAGTTAATAAAATTTATTAGTTCAGTTCCACATTCTAGACTTGTTAAAGTTGGTGTTGGGTGATCCGACTCAAGGCAGATTACATTATCGTACTTTTTTAAATCTTCTTCTAAGTGATCTCTTTTGGTAATTACTAAGCCTGACTTAATTTCAATATTTGAATGCTCAAGTGCTGCAACTGCCATTGAGCTTCCTGCCTTGCCAATAGAAACAAGATTTAAATTACCAGATATTTTTTTATTATCCAGAAAGTTTTTTACTGCGTTATAACCTAAAACTCTATCAACGCCAGCCAAAAAAATTTCTTTTATGTTTTCTTTATCGTTCATTATTTTTTTAGTTTGAGATATAAACAATAGAATTATTTATTTTTCTATTACAAAGATCAATAATATCACTATTAGACATTCTAATACATCCGTGTGAAGCTTTTTTACCTAACATTCCCTCTTCGTTTGTGCCATGAATGTAAATATACCTAGAATAACTATCAACATTCTCTCCTTTATTTATCCCATCTTCTAGTCCTGAAAGCCAAAGAATTCTAGTTGAGATAATATCCTCATTGCCTAAAATTGCATCTGAAATAACCTCTGTTAATCTTTCTGTTGGAACTCTATTTTCAAAAACTGTAAAAATCTCTTCATTTTCTCCAATATAATCTTTAATATAATGAGCTCCCAAGGGAGTTTTGTTGCTTCCTTCCTCCTGCCCCTCGCCAAATTTAGATGTAGACACTTTATAAATTTTAATTTTCTTATTATTCTTATATAAAATAAGTATTTGCTGAAATATATTAATTGTAATTAAATAAATATTATTTGTATTGGCATTAGCATACTTCGCGTATATCGACTCTAAATCTTTCATTTTTTACATTTTTGATATGCTATTTAAATAACTAATTAAGTTGAATGTCTTTTCTTTTCCAAGTCCTGGAAATACTTATCACCAACATCTGTTAAATATTCTCCGGTAAAGACTGATGTCTCAAATTTTTTTATGTCTTTATTTCCAGCTTTGACCGCGTAAACTAAATCTTCGAGATCTTGATAAATAAGCTTATCTGCTCCTATTTCATCACAAACTTCGTTTGTATTTTTTCCATTAGCTATTAAATCTTTTTTATTTGGCATATCAATACCATAGATGTTTGGGAATCTTATTGGTGGTGAGGCTGATGCAAAATATACTTTTTTTGCTCCAGAGTCTCTTGCCATTTGAACTATTTCTTTTGATGTTGTTCCTCTAACTATTGAATCATCAACTAAAAGAACATTTTTATCCTTAAATTCTGATACCAAAGGATTTAATTTGTGTCGAACAGATTTTTTGCGGACAGCCTGTCCTTGCATGATGAAAGTTCTTCCTATGTACCTATTTTTTATTAAACCTTCTCTATAATTCTTATTTAATCTTATTGCCATTTCTAATGCTGCTGTTCTACTTGTGTCTGGTATTGGAATAATTACATCTATATCATTATCTGCCCACTCTCTTAAAATTTTATTGGCTAACTGTTTTCCCATTCTCATTCTTGCTTCTTGAACATTTATACCATCAATTATTGAATCTGGTCTTGAAAAATATACATACTCAAATATGCATGGGCTTAAATCTAGTTTATTTGAGTATAGGGACTCATGAAGTTTTCCATTTGTATCTATAAAAATAGACTCTCCTGGCTCTAAGTCTCTAACTGTTTCATACCCTAGTAGATCCAAGGCCACACTTTCAGACGATACTAAATAACTAAAACCCGATGAGTTCTTTTTTTTACCTAAAATTAAAGGTCTAATTCCGTGAATGTCTCTAAAAGCAACTAAACCGTATCCAGCGATTAAGGCAACAACAGCATATGCTCCAGAGCATCTATTATGAACGCCGTTAATTGCTTTAAAGATATCATCAACCTTAAACGAAGATGAGTTTACATTAATTAGCTCATGAGCGAAGATGTTTAAAAGCACCTCTGTATCTGATTGCGTATGTATATGTCTTCTATCATTTATTGATAGTTCTTCTCTAAGAGGCTCTGAATTATCTAGATTTCCATTATGAGCTAATGCGATTCCATATGGAGAATTTACATAAAAAGGTTGCGCCTCATCTGTTCCATGGCTTCCAGCAGTAGGATAACGAACATGCCCTATTCCTAAATTACCCTTGAGATCAAGCATATCATTAACATCGAAAACGTCATTAACAAGCCCTTTAGCTTTTTTTTGAAATAAGTTACTGTCATTGCATGTAGCTATTCCAGCTGAGTCCTGTCCACGATGTTGAAGGACTGTGAGCCCATCAAATAGACTTTGATTAACAGATATATTGTCAACTATTCCAATGATTCCACACATAGGGCAATTGTACACCATATTGTAAAAAATAATCTAGAAACAATGAATTTTTATCTAAATTAATAAGATAATCTATGTGATTGAAATTATTTAAAATTAATATTAATAAAAAAAGAATAAAAAGACCTTTGATCGAACCAATAAAGATGCCAAAAAATCTATTCAATAATGAATTTTGTGAAAAAAAAGAAAAACCAAAGAAAACTTTCATAATTAAGAAATTCAAGAATACAGAAACTAGATATATGAATATTAAACTAATTAGTTGATAAGATAAATTAGGGTAATAATTGTCACTTATATAAATAAATTTTGAAATAATTTTTATAGTGAAATCTATAAAAAAATAATAAAACATAAAAAAAAATAAAATAGTTATTAAAGACTTTGCTTCTTTTTTAAAGCCTTTAAAAAAACCCAGAACAGAGAAAATAAAAATTAAAAATATTATAAAAAAATCTATCATATAATATATACTAAATAAATCATTTATCTTTTAAAGCTGATTCAACTATATAAGAATTACTATACTTTTTATTTTTTATTAACTTGACATAATTATTTTTAACTTCTTTAATAGAAAAAAAAGGCCCAATATTTACTGAATACAGTATTCTATTATCTTTATCGGATTTTAAAATAAAGGACTGGTGTTTTTTTTCTATCAAATCTTGCATTTGATTCTCAGCATTGACTTTTTTTAAGTATGAACCAATTTTTATCATCCATATTTTTTTTTCAGACTTATATTCTTTTGCTTTGTTCAAATTTTCTATGGAAACTATTTTTGTATCTAGACCCTTGCTAATTATTTCTATATTTTTATTTTTATTTAACTTTTCAACTTCATCAACGTATTTAAAAAAAATATCTTTTTGATCACTAATTTCTTTAAATTTGAGAACTTTTTGCCCAGACCCTTTAAATAATATTGGAGTGACTATAACTGCTAGCAAAATTATTACTATTACACCTGTGATTCTATTTTTTAATCTTTCGTTCATTATTTATTATCCAGTCATGTTTATTACAGGGGCTACAGTATAGCTTGAGCCAAATACAACTATGATATCATTTTTATTTTCAATTTTACTTTTTGCACCATTATATGCGTCTTCTATATTATCATATACATTTGTATTCTCTGAAATGAAAAAATTATTCTTTTTCAGTTCATTTACATTTAATGCTCTTTCATTATCACTGTTTGATATATGCCAACTTTTAAATTTTCTTTTTAGCATTGTTAAAATTTTATCTACATTTTTATCTTTTAAAATACCAAAAACTGCATGGAAATCTTTTTGAGGATAATATTTCTTTAAATTATCTAACAAATTTTGAATACTCTGTTCATTATGTGCCATGTCAAGTATTGTTAAAGGAGATGTATTTAAAACTTGAAATCTTCCCAAAATAAAGGATTTTCTTAAGCCAGTATTTGTTTTTTCATAATCTATAACTATTTTTTCACAACAATCTATCGCTTGTATTGCTGTTGCAGCATTATTAATCTGAATATTGCCAATTATTCCAGGATTTTCATATTCTATTTCAGATTTTTTGGAATTAGAAAATAACCAGCTTTTTGAAGACTTAACTTTATATGAATACTCTTCATTTATAATATTTAAATATGACCCAATATCCTCTGATTTTTTTCTAATTGATTTGTGGGGATTATTATAACCTACTATTACATGTTTATTCCTACGCATAATTCCTGATTTTTCGTAAGCAATTTTTTCAGGGTCATCTCCTAAAATTGCAGTATGATCGAGGCCAATATTTGTTATTATTGAAATGTCTGGGTCAATTATGTTTACTGCATCAAGTCTTCCACCTAAACCAACTTCTAAAATAATAACATCAAGATTTTTTTTATTAAAAATTATAAAAGCGGCAAGTGTACTAAACTCAAAATAGGTGAGTGAAATTTCACCCCTTGCATCTTCAATAATTTCAAACGCATCACAAATTTCTTTTGTTTTTACTGGAATTTTATTAATTTTTATTCTCTCATTAAACTCAATTAAATGAGGAGAAGTATATGAGCCAACATTGTATTCATTTTCAACTAAAATAGATTCTAGTATTGTGACAGTAGATCCTTTGCCATTTGTTCCGGCTACAGTGAAAACTGTTGATTTTGTTTGCAAAACATTTAACCTAGCAGCAACCTTTTTTATTCTACTAAGATTAAAATCCATATTTGTAGAATGTAACTTACATTGCCACTCAATCCACTCATCTAGGGTAAAATTTTTCAATGCTAGTATCTAAATTAATTTATTGATACATCTGCTTTCTTTGCAGGATTATTAACTAGTGTTTTAATTATGTTTGTAATTTCAACTTTCATATTTCTTCTATCAACTATCATGTCTATAGCTCCATGTTCAAGTAAAAATTCACTTCTTTGAAAACCTTCTGGTAATGTTTCTCTTACCGTTTGCTCTATAACTCTTGGTCCAGCGAACCCGATAAGTGCTTTTGGTTCAGCTATATTTATATCTCCAAGCATTGCTAAACTGGCAGAAACACCGCCCATTGTAGGGTCAGTCAAGACAGAGATAAATGGTATTGAGTTTTTTCTCATATCCGAAATTGCACTAGATGTTTTGGACATCTGAAATAACGAAACTAACGATTCTTGCATTCTTGCACCACCACTTGCAGAGAAGCAAATTAGGGGAATATTTTTTGAGATAGATTCTTTTGCAGCTCTAGTAAACTTTTCACCAACAACTGAGCCCATAGAGCCTCCCATGAATGAAAATTCAAATGCAGCAGCTATAACATCAATGCCGTTGATTTTGCCTTGAACAACTACTAAAGCATCTTTTTCATTTGTTTTATTTTGAGCTTCAGAGATTCTATCTTTATATTTTTTACTATCTTTAAACTTTAAAAAATCTTTTGATGATAATTTAGTAAACAATTCTTCATTATTGTCGGGGTCAAGAAAAATATCTAGTCTATCTCTGGCACTTATTCTCATGTGATAACCGCAGTTGGAACAAACATATTTATTTTGAATAATATCTTCTCTATAAAGAACAGTTTGGCAGCTAGGACATTTTTCCCATACTCCCTCTGGAATAACTTTTTTACCTTTGCTCTTATCAACTCTAATTCTAGAGGGCATCAATTTTTCAAACCAACTCATACCTCTTCTCCAGAAATTATGTTTTCGTCAAGCTTTAATCTTATCGGATTCATAAGTTGCATTATATCACTATTTGTCTTTATATTGTCTCCTTGCTCATTTTCGATAATATTTACAATTGCACTACCAATAACAATAGCGTCAGCTTGATTAGATAAAATTTTTGCAGTTTCAGCATCTTTAATACCAAAGCCTACTGCTAGAGGTAACTCTATTGTATTTTTTATAATTTTTAACTGTTCTTTAGTGCTATTGATATCTAAAGTCGATGCTCCAGTTACACCTTTCAACGAAACATAGTATAAAAAACCGGATGCATAATTTGCTATTTTTTTTATTCTTTCGGTCTTTGTATTTGGTGCAATCAAAAATATACTCTCAAGATTATATTTTTTAAAAATATTTACTACGTCTTCTGCCTCCTCGTGTGGAAGATCTACAACTAGTACAGCATCTACTCCTGATTCACTTGCAGACTTAGCAAATAAGTCATATCCCATTCTTTCAATTGGATTTAAATAACCCATTAAAACTATCGGAGTACCTTTATTATTTATTCTAAATTTTTTTACTAAATTAAAAATATCTGAACACGAGGTTTTATGAATTAGTGCTCTCTCACATGCCCTTTGAATAGTTGGACCATCTGCCATCGGATCCGAAAAAGGCACACCAAGCTCAATTATGTCTGTCCCAGAATTTACAAGAGTGTTCATAATCTTTAAACTGTCATCTAAAGATGGATCTCCCGCAGTTATATATGAAATCAAACAGGTTTTTTCATTCTTTTTTAATTGATGAAATGTTTCGCTTATTCTACTCAAATTTCTATACCCTCTATTCTAGCAACCGTATTTAAGTCTTTATCGCCTCTACCTGATAAATTTATAATAATATTTTCACCTTTTTTCATTTTAGCAGCAAGTTTAATGGCATATGCTACTGCATGACTAGTTTCTAAAGCAGGTATTATGCCTTCAACTTTTGATAGCTCATGAAATGCCTCTAAGGATTCTTTATCTGTTGCAGACTCATAGTTTACTCTTCCCAAATCTTTTAAAAGCGCATGCTCAGGACCAACTCCAGGATAATCAAGGCCTGCTGATATACTATGTGTTTCTATGATTTGTCCATTCTCATCTTCCAATAAATAGGTTCTATTGCCATGTAAGACTCCTATTTTTCCTTTGTTAAGTGGCGCAGAGTGTTTATCTGTATCAAGCCCATCACCAGCTGCCTCTACTCCATACATTTTAGACTCAGTATCTATAAAAGGATAAAAAAGGCCTATAGCATTTGAGCCACCACCAACACATGCAACTAAAGCATCAACTTTTTTATCAATTTCTTGCATTTGATTAATTACTTCTCTTCCAATAATAGCCTGAAAATCTCTAACTAGCTCTGGATATGGAGAAGGTCCGGCAACTGTGCCAATTATATAAAAAGTATCATCTACATTTGTTACCCAATCTCTTAAGGCTTCATTTAATGCATCCTTTAGTGTTTTAGAGCCAGAAGTTACTGGAACTACTTCGGCGCCTAACAATTTCATTCTATAAACATTTTGCGACTGACGATAAATATCTTGTTCGCCCATAAATACTACACATTCCATTCCAAGTCTTGCCGCTACTGTTGCAGAAGCTACACCATGTTGCCCAGCACCAGTTTCAGCAATAATCCTTGTTTTACCCATTTTTTTGGCCAGTATTGCTTGCCCAATAGTATTATTAATCTTATGAGCGCCTGTATGACACAAATCTTCTCTTTTTAAAAATATATTAGCGCCATTGATTTTGCTAGTTAATCTTTCTGCAAAATATAATGGCGTAGGTCTCCCAACATAATTTTCATATTCGGAATAAAGTTCTTTAAGAAAATCTTCATCTTTTTTTAATTTATGATACATATCTCTTAAGTTTCTAAGTGGCTCAATAAGAGTTTCTGCTACGAAAGTACCACCGAATACACCGTAATGACCATTGTCATCAGGGTATCCGTATTTCATTAACTTAAAATCACTTAATTTTTTATTCTGATTTGGCTTCATTTTTAACTGTATCTATAAATTTTTTTATTAGATTTAAATCCTTTTTACCGTCCTCTAACTCAACTCCGCTACTAACATCAACACCATAAGGCAAAAATACCTTTATTGCATCCTCTACATTATCACAATTTAAACCTCCAGCAATTATAATAGGTTTTTTTGTTTCAAATTTATTTTTTGACCAATCAAAAGTTTTTCCTGTCCCACCCAGACCATCGTCGTCATGACTATCTATTATAAAAGCTTCAGAATTTGGGAATTTCTTATCTAAATTTTTAAAGTCGTCTGTAGACTCCGAGATTCCTTTTATATATGGCAAGCCAAACTTAGTACAATCATGCTCAGTTTCATCTCCATGAAATTGTATTATATCTACATTGATACTACTTATTACTGATTTTATGTAATCTTCCTTATCATTTGAAAATAAAGCCACCACAGATGATTTATTATTTAATGCTAAAATAATTTCTTTAGCCTTATTTATGGATATACATCTTTTGCTTTTTTGACAAAATACTAAACCTATATAGTCAGCACCATTTTGCTCAGCTATTAAAGCAGTTTCTACATTTTTAATTCCACATATTTTTACTTTTATATTTTTCATATTTAGCTGTATCTTGGATAATAAATGTTTTTTTCTATACCGTATTTAGATTCATATTCTATTCCTACTAAATATAATCCACTTGCAGAAAATTGTTTACCAGCTTTTTTCCTATCTCGTGAATCTATTAAGTCATCAATCCAAAGGATATCTTTTTCTTCTGAACCGATTAATACCAAAGAACCCACAATGTTCCTTACCATATTATATAAAAAAGAATTAGCATTTATATCTATATAAATATAACTATTTTCTCTAAAAATAATTATATCATTAATGCACTTAATTGGTGATTTTGATTGGCAATGTGCTGATCTAAAACATGAGAAATCTTTTTCTCCTATTAATCTCTTGCCAGCCTCTTGCATCTTATTTTCATTCAAATTTTTTAAGAAATACCAGCCTACTTTATGTCTATTTATACATGGCTTAACAATATTATTATAAATAATATATCTATAAGATCTACTTAATGCAGAAAACCTTGCATGAAAATCACTCTCTACAAATTTAATATAATTTATTCTAATATCTTCTGGCAAAAATGAATTTAAGCCAAGAAGCCATTTATCTTTTGGTCTTTTTATTGCTGTCTCAAAATGAGCGATTTGACCTGTTGCATGAACACCTGCGTCTGTTCTTCCAGCTACTACTAGCTTTATATTTTCTTGCGAAAACTTATATATTGCTTCTTGTATTTTACCTTGAATAGTATTTGACTCTTTTTGCTCTTGCCATCCGTGATAATTTTTTCCATCATATTCGATAGATAATAAAATTTTCATCTAAAGTTCTTACAAATAATCTTTAATTAATAATTCTGCAATTTGTATACTATTATATGCAGCACCTTTTCTGATATTGTTGCTAACAACCCACATATTAATACCGTTTTGTATAGAAATATCTTCTCTAACTCTTCCAACAAAAACTTCATTACTGTCTTCACATTCATTTGCAGCACATGGGTAACCACCATCCTTGTGTTCGTCGACTAAAATCACGCCACTATTTTTATCCATTAAAATTTCTTTTACCTTATTTGCAGAAATTTTTTCTTCCAATTCTAAATGAACTGCTTCTGAATGTCCGTAAAATACAGGTACTCTGACAGTTGTTGGGTTAACCTCAATCGCATCATCCAATATTTTTTTTGTTTCCCACACCATTTTCATTTCTTCTTTTGTGTACCCATTATCCATAAATTTATCTATCTGTGGAATTACATTAAAAGCTATTTGCTTTGGATATATCTTGCTTTCAATATTTTTATTTTGAGTATAAGCATTAATTTGATCTTTTAATTCCTCTATAGCCAAATTTCCTGATCCAGAGACAGCTTGATATGTGCAAACATTTATTCTTTTAATTTTACATACATCATGAATTGGTTTTATTGCAACAAGCATTTGAATAGTTGAGCAATTTGGATTTGCTATAATGCCAGTTTCTTTATAACAGGATATTTCTTTGCCATTTACTTCCGGCACTATTAACGGAACATTTTTTTCATATCTGAAAAAAGATGTATTATCTATTACTACAGCATTATTTTTTGTTGCATGACTTGCGTATTTTTTTGAAATTGCTGCTCCTGCAGAAAAAAGCGCTATGTCCGTTTCTTGAAAATCAAAGTTATCAAGAGATTTTACCTTAAAATTATTACCACTTATGTTAATTTTTTTACCTTCGGAATTCTTGCTTGCCAGCAAGTCCAACTTTTTGACCGGAAATTTTCTTTCTAACAATATCTGGATCATCATTTGGCCAACAGCACCAGTAGCACCTACAACAGCAATATTATATTTTTTACTCATTTGTATCACCTGCAAGTTTTTCAGCAATAAAATTACCCATGCTTTCAGTTGAAACATATTTATCATTTATTGCTATGTCTTTTGTAAATTTTTTCTCTTTTAAAGCCAACTTTACTGCATTTAATATATTATTATATATATCAACTCTTTTAAAAGTATGTTGAAACATCATTGCCACAGATAAAATAGTTGCTATTGGATTTACTATATTTTGCCCAGCTATATCTGGCGCAGAACCATGAATTGGCTCGTAAACACCAAAATTATTTTGATTTATAGAAGCGGATGGCAACATTCCTATGGAGCCAGTTAAAACAGAAGCAATATCAGACAAAATGTCTCCAAATAAATTTTCTGTTACCAAAACGTCAAATTGTTTTGGGTTTTGAACTAATTGCATAGCAGCATTATCAACATATAAATGTGACAACTCAACATTTGTATATTTTTGAGAGATTTTATCAACAGTTGATCTCCACAATTGTGATACTTCTAAAACATTTGCCTTATCTACAGAACATAATTTTTTACTTCTACTATTTGCAAGTTTAAAAGCATATTCTGAAATTCTTTCTATTTCAGAAACACTATATCTCATAGTATTAAAAGCTTCAGTATTATTTTTAGCAAATCCTCTAGGCTCTCCAAAATATAATCCACTCACTAGCTCTCTAATGATAACTATATCTAAATTAGAGATATATTCACTTTTTACAGATGATGCATTCGCTAATTCAGGAAAAGAAATAATAGGACGAATATTTATGAATAAATTTAATTGCTTTCTTAGTTCTAAAAGACCAGACTCAGGTTTTTTTTCTTTAGGTAGAGTATCATATTTCTTGTCACCAACTGCTCCTAATAAAATAGCGTCTGATTCTTTTACTTTATTTTTTGTATCTTCAGGATATGGGTTGTCAAATTTATCTACCGCAACTCCTCCGAATAACGCTTCATCGATTTCAATATCTAATTTATAAATATCAGATATTTTATTTAGAATTTTTCTAGCTTCTAAAGTTACCTCAGGACCAACACCATCTCCAGGTAGAATTAATATTTTTATATTATCAGTCATTAGAGTTCCATGGTGTTCTTATAATTTTTTTATTTTCGTAATCTTTTATTTTATCACTTAATTTTAAAGTTTCTGATATATCATCTATGCCTTGAATCAACACTTCTTTTCTTCGACTATCAATTTTAAATTTAATTTTGAAATCATCGCAATAAATTAATTGCTCCTCTAAATTAACTATGAAAACATTATTTTTTTTTTCTATATTTTTTATTATCTTTTTAATATCTGCTGGATCTAGAATAATTGGAAGCAAGCCGTTTTTAAAACAGTTATTATAAAAAATATCGGCAAAACTAGTTGATATAATAACATTAAATCCATAATCCATTAAAGCCCAGACAGCATGTTCCCTAGAAGAACCACAACCAAAGTTATCTCCCGCCACTAAAATTTGAGCGTTGGTATTTTTTGAATCATATAAAAAAAATTCTGGATTTTTTTTTCTTTGACTGTGATCATCACCTAAATTTCCTGGCTCTAAATACCTCCAGTCATCAAATAAAGTTTCACCAAAACCTTCTCTCGTTACTGCTTTAAGATACTGCTTAGGGATAATAGCATCTGTATCAATATTCTTTCTATCTATATATGCTGCAATAGATTTTGTCTCTTTAAATTTTTTCATGTTCTATATATCTCTAACATCTACAAAATGCCCATGAATTGCTGCTGCTGCTGCTGTAGCGGGACTAACTAAATGCGTTCTTCCAAGTCTTCCTTGTCTGCCTTCAAAATTTCTATTCGATGTAGAAGCACACCTCTCAAATTCATTTAATTTATCATCATTCATTCCTAGGCACATAGAACACCCTGGACTTCTCCACTCAAAACCTGATTTAGTGAAAATCTTGTCCAAGCCTTCGTTTTCTGCTTTTTCTTTAACTAATCCAGAACCAGGGACAATAATTGCACTTTTAATATTTTTAGCGACTTTTTTGTTCTTAACTATATCCGCAACAATTCTTAAGTCCTCTATTCTTGAATTAGTACATGAGCCAATAAATATTTTATCTAATTTTATCGAATTAACATTTTGTTTTTCTTTTAATCCCATGTATGAAAATGCATTTTTCAAATCTTGCCTTTTGGAAGAAAACTTTTCGTCATTTAAGTCTGGCAAATTTTCATCAATTCCGACAGCCATTTCTGGAGAAGTTCCCCAAGTAATCATTGGGCTCGATTTATCAACATCAATATTTAGTGTTTTATCATATACTGAATCAATATCAGATATTAAATTTTTCCAATATCTTTTTGCCTCTGTAAAGTCTTTTCCTTTTGGAGCATATGGCTTGTTCTCAACATAATTAATTGTTTTGTCGTCAACAGCAACTAAACCTGTAGTAGCTCCTGCTTCAATAGTCATATTGCACAAAGTCATTCTTGCTTCCATCGAAAGATTACTTATAGAGCTTCCTGTGTATTCAATTGCATATCCAGTTCCACCAGCAGTTCCGATTTTACTAATTATTAAAAGCGCCAAATCTTTTGAATAAAAATAATCTGGCATCATTCCGTCGACAATGATGTTCATATTTAAAGATTTTTTTTGAAGCAAACATTGTGTAGCAAGAACGTGCTCAACCTCAGAAGTTCCAATTCCAAATGCAAGTGAAGCTAAAGCTCCATGTGTTGACGTATGTGAATCTCCACACACCACAGTCATGCCCGGAAGTATTATTCCTTGCTCTGGTCCAACAACGTGAACTATACCTTGCCTAATATCTTCAAGATCAAACTTTAATAAATCATTGCTTTTACAATTTTTATTTAAAGCATCCACTTGAATCTTAGAAATAGGATCTTTAATTCCATTTTCTCTCATTTTTGTGGGCACATTATGATCAGGGACAGCCATAATACTCTTTTTACTCCATATGCTTCTCCCAGCCTGTTTTAACCCTTCAAAAGCTTGGGGAGAAGTTACTTCATGTATTAAGTGCTTATCAATATAAATTAAACTATAGCCATTATCATAAGTATGTATATGATGCTCATCCCAAAGTTTGTCGTATAAAGTTTTTTTCATAATTTTTTTCAAGTAATTCTATGATTAGATTTTACTAAGATAAACGATACAATAAAACCTAAAAAAGCAAATAATGATGCATATAAATATACTGTAGACCCACCAGATAATTCCCAAAAATAGCCACTATAGAAGCTACCAATTGAGCCTCCAAGACCAAAACTAATACTAGAATACAGTGCTTGGCCTCTTCCTTGAAGATCTCCAGTGAAATATTCGTGGATTAAAGATATTGATACAGCATGATACATCCCATATGTGACTGCATGAAAAAGAGTAGCTATTATTACAATTATGACGTTATCTGCAAAAAATGAAATTAATAACCATCTCATGGCGGCAAATGCAAAACTAATAACAAATAAGTTTTGGAGTCCATATTTAGGTATCCAGCTAGATATTTTCATAAAAATTAAGATTTCAACAATTACACCAAGAGACCAAATAATACCAATCGAATTAGTACTATAACTATGTTCAGATAAATAAATTGCGAAAAAAGCATAAAAAGGCCCATGGCTTAGCTGCATTAGAAAACATGATAGTAAAATTCCAATAACCACAGGTTTAATTACAATACTTAATAAAGAATTGCTATTATTCTTTTCGTCGATACTTGTATTGTGAATAAATAAAGTGGTTAAAAAAGTAAAAAAAAGTAAAAAAAGAATGCAAAACGGAACAATATTTATTCCAAAATAATTTGTAAGTACCGATAGAGACAGAACTGATAATATAAATCCTAATGAACCCCATAATCTTATTTGGCTATATTTGTTATAAGATGAACCCAAGGCGCTCATAGTTACAGCTTCAAATTGTGGTAATGAAGCGTTCCAAAAAAAACTAAAGAAAAATATTAGAGTAACCATATTGAAAAAACTTTCAATTGAAGAAGCAAATGTAAAAATTATAAAACAGCTCAAAGTCCCAAATTGAATAACTCTATGTCTTAATCCTGTTTTATCGGCTATCCAACCCCATATATTTGGCGCAATAATTTTTGTTCCAATCATTACTCCGGTGATAATACCAATCTCATATGCCGTAAAATTTTTATAGTTTAAATATAATGGCCAAAAAGGCAAAAAAGCTCCAAGGGCTGCAAAATAAAAAAAATAAAAAGATGAAAGATTTAGATACAATTTATTAAACATAATTGGAGAGTCTAAAATATTACCTTTATATAACTTACTTTTTTTCAATTTATTTCCTTTAAAAAAGATATTTAGAACTTAAAAAAATAAAAATTAGAATTTCATTTAAATTAATGAATAAAAATAGTTGGGCTATTTTGTAATTACAAATTTTGTGCCTTATGCCTTAAAGCATGATCCATTATGACTAAAGCAAGCATTGCTTCTGCTATAGGTACAGCTCTTATTCCAACGCAAGGATCATGACGACCTTTTGTAATTACTTTGGCATCATTCCCTTTATTGTCGATAGTTTTTCCTTCTAATCTTATGCTTGATGTTGGCTTAATCGCAATGCTGACTTCGATATCTTGGCCTGAAGTTATACCTCCAAGAGTACCTCCAGAATTATTACTCAAAAAACCTTTTTTTGAGTCAATTTCATCTCTATGCTCAGTTCCTTTTTGCGTTACAGATAAAAATCCAGCGCCAATTTCTACAGCCTTTACAGCATTAATACTCATCATTGCTTTAGCTATATCTGCATCTATTCTATCAAAAACTGGCTCGCCTAAACCTTCCGGAACATTTGTAGCCATAACATTAATTCTAGCGCCTATGGAGTTACCTTCTTTTCTTAAAGCATCCATATAATCTTCAAGCTCTTTGATTTGTTCTTTATTAGGAAAGAAAAATGGATTTTCTTCTATGTCATTATAATTAATTTTCGCATGAGCTATTGGACCTAGCTGCGCAACATATCCTTGTATATTTAAATTAAAATTTTGTTTTAAATATAATTTAGCAATTGCTCCAGCTGCTACTCTCGTTGCTGTTTCTCTTGCAGATGATCTGCCGCCACCTTTATAGTCTCTCAAGCCATATTTTTTATCATAAGTAATATCAGCATGGCCTGGCCTATACAAATCTTTAATATCAGAATAATCCTTGCTTCTGGCATCTTCATTATAAATTATTAGGCTTATTGGCGTGCCAGTTGATCTGCCCTCAAAAACTCCCGATAATATTTTAACTGTATCTGATTCTCTTCTTTGAGAAGTATGTCTAGTTTTACCTGGCTTCCTTCTATCTAAATCTCTTTGAATATCTGCAATATCAATCTTGAGATTTGGTGGGCAACCATCTATTATACAACCTATAGCGTCACCATGGCTTTCGCCATAAGTGGTTACTTTGAATAATTGTCCGTGACTATTTCCTGACATACCTTATATTGTACCAAAAATAATAGTTATAATGATAAAAAATGAAAAAAAATATAAAAAAACTAATTAATCAATTTAAAATTACATTATTTTATGTATCTCCATTACACCTCATATCTAGTATAACCTTTAAAGCTTCTAGAATTGAAGATTCTTTTATTAAAAATTTTTTAATTAAAATATATATGTCTTTATTTAATATAAATCTCGATGAATATAAGACAAAGGATATAAATGAATACAAAACATTGAATGATTTTTTTACCAGAGAACTTGATTTATCTTTTAGAAAAAATATTAACGAATCAAATAATATTATCTCTCCTTGTGATGGAACAATAGCAGGTTTTGGTGATATTAATGACAATACCTTTATTCATGCTAAAAAACATAATTACTCCGTAAGTGAACTTACTCACGAAAGAGATAATAACTTTTCCGGAGGAAAATTTGTCAATATATATCTGGAGCCTAAAGATTGTCATAGAATCTATATGCCTTGCGATGCCTCACTTGAAAAAATTACCCACATACCTGGGTCACTTTACAGTGTTGCTCCCTACGCAACAAAAGGAATAAAAAAATTATATTCTAAAAATGAGAGGGTTGTACTCAATTTTAAAAACAACGAATATTTTTTTTGCCTTGTAATGATTGGAGCTGTAAATGTTGGATGTATATCCTTATCAGATTTTGGAATCGTAGCGCCCTCAAAGCATAGAAGTAATGTTGTTAAATTTAATAGTAAAGAAGATATAAAGCTCTACAAGAAAGGACAAGAAGTTGGAATGTTTAATTTAGGCTCAACTGTCATTTTGTTAACAAGTAAAATAACTTGTGATTGGTCTAATAATATTGAAATTAATAAAAAAATATTAATAAGAGATGAAATAACTAGGTAAATTAATTTTTAACTCTCAAGGAATATTCTTTGGATCTTGTATCAACTTTTATAGTATCACCTTGATTTACAAACAATGGCACTTGAATTGTTACACCTGTTTCAAGTTGTGCTGGCTTTGTAGCTTTAGACGTAGTATCGCCTTTTAATCCTGGCTCAGTGTGCTCAACAACTAACTCTACAAATATAGGTAATTCTATTCCAATTGGATCTCCATTAAAAAAAGTTATAGAACATATTTCCTGCCCTTTTAGCCAAGCAGAGTTATCTCCTAGTACTTCATGATTTAGAGAAATTTGCTCAAAACTTTCCGTATTCATAAAAAAATAACTCGTGTCATCACTATAAAGGTATTGCATCTCAGAAACTTGGATATCTGCAGAATCTAAACTTTCTCCAATCTTTAGGGTCTTTTCAATTATTCTGCCATTACCAAGATTTTTTAGCTTTATCTTGCTAAAAGCTTGTCCTTTGCCAGGCTTATGAAATGAGTTTTCAATTATTTCATATGGATCATTATTGATTAAAACCTTTAGACCATTTTTAATATTACTAGTACTATAATTTGACATATGAAAATTAACCGTTCATTAATATTGATTCAATTCTAGATTCTATAGAGGGGTGACTGCTAAACAAGCTTCTATAATTTTTTTCTCTTTTACCAGATATACCAAAAGCAGCCATTTGATCAGGTAAATTTTGCTGAGATTTAGTTGATAAAGTTTTTAAAGCAGATATCATTTTATTTGAGCCAACAAGTTTCGAAGCTGAAAGATCTGCAGCGTATTCTCTTTTTCTTGAAAACCACATAACTATAATACTTGCAAGAATAGACAAAAGTATTTGCGCGATTATGCTTGTTATGTAATACGCTGGACCATGCCCTCTTTGAACTTTAAATATTACTCTATCAACAAAATGACCTATTATCCTTGAGAAAAAAATTACAAAAGTATTTATAATTCCTTGTATCAATGTCATTGTAACCATGTCGCCATTTTTAATATGAGCTATCTCATGGGCGATTACAGCTTCAATTTCATCTCTATTCATATGATTTATAAGAGCTGTACTTAAAGCAACCAGTGAGCTGTTCTTTGAGGCCCCAGTTGCAAACGCGTTCATTTGTTGCGAGTTAAAAATGCCAAATTCTGGAGTATTAATTTTAGCATTGGATGAAATATCTTTAATGGTTTGCAATAACCAAATTTCTGTTTCGTTTTTTGGGTTCTTTATAATTTCAACACCCATAGTTTTCTTGGCTAGCCATTTCGACATTAGCAAAGATATAAATGACCCAGTAAATCCAATTAAAGCAGATATAATAAGTAATGAGTTGAGATTTAGATCTACGCCATTATCTTGAAGAACCCCTTCAATACCAAATAAGGACATGGTAATACTTAAAATTAAAAGTATTGCCATATTAGTTCCTAGAAAAAGTGCAATTCTCAACATAATAAAAAATTCTAATTTAATTATTAATATGTAATATTATCTTAATATATGAATATAAATAATTTTTTAGAACCTGGCAAGAGTACAAATGTTATTGCAGCCGCAGGAACAGGAAAAACGTGGTTTATAATATCAAAAATACTAAGACTTCTTCTTGAAGATATCGAACCAGACAAGATTACAGCAATAACATTTACAAAAAAAACAGCATCAGAAATGAGAAATAGGCTGAATAATAAAATAGAAGATTGGTCTAAAATGAATGAAGAAGAAATTAAATTACAGCTTAAAGAAATTGGAATTTATAAAAATAACAAACAGTACACAAAAAAGGCAAAAAGACTATTTTTAAAAATCCAATTAAATACAAAGGATATAAGAATATCGACATTTGACTCATTTTTCTTAGAAATATTAGGCCAATTATATCTTGACAAAGATGTTCCAAGTAACGTTTATGAAAATAAACAATCAACACTAATATCAAAAGAAGTAGAAAAAAAAATGTTCAATGCAAAATTTATTAATAATAATTTACTTCTAAAAAAAAATATTGAATTTTTAACACAACACATTGGGAGTTATTTTAACACAAAAAAATCTATTACAGAGGTTATAGAAAAAAAACAATATTTTTTAGAAATTAACAAATCAATTAAAAATGAAAAAATAAAAATTGAGGACAAAAATAAAAAAATTATTGCGCAAAAAGAAAAACTAATTAATTTTATTATTAATAATTTTGAAGATAATAAAAATTTAAAAGAAAATTATAATAATTTTTTTGAAGTAATATCTTCTAATGAAATAAATATAGATAAAAAAGTATCGACTATAATAGATTTTTTCTTGACAAAAACCGACAGACTTCCAAGGAAAGCAATTATAAAATATTTTAATAAAATAAATGTTGATATTGATAACTTCGTTAGTCAAATATTTTTATATGAAGAGAAAATTTTTTTTGAAATACAAGAATCATGGAAAATTCTAGCTAGAAATTTCTTCAATGAATATCAATACTCTTTAGAAGACAAGAATCTTCAAGATTTTTCTGATAATACATGGTTATGCTATAAAAAATTATCTTATCTAAATTTTGATAATTGGATTTTTTATAAAATTTCAAATTCTATTCATCATTTATTAATTGATGAATTTCAAGATACAAATTTTATTCAATGGCAAATTATATCTTTGGTACTAAACTCTATGAATGATCTGGGTTCTAATAATAGTGTTACTATTGTTGGCGATTCTAAACAGTCAATTTACGGCTTTAGAGGATCAGAGCCAAGATTGTTTGACGTTTGCAGAGAATTTACAAAAAATAAATTTGATGCTGAAGAATTATTTTTAAATGAATCTAGAAGATCAACCAAAGAAATAATTAATTTTGTTAATAGTAAGTTTAATACAGAAAATAAATTCTTTACAAAAATTGATATGCGGGGCTGTGTTGAAGTTAATACTCTGGAGAAATACGAAGATATTGAAAATACAATCAACGAAGCTGATGTTATAGCTGAACAAATAGAAGAGATGGTTGCAACAAAAAATCTCAAATATAAAGATATTATTATCTTAATCAGAAATAGAACACATCTTAGCGACATAGAAGATAGCTTAATAAAAAAATCAATACCCGTAACCACAGACAAAAAAGAATCACTACTAAGTAACCTTGAAATACAAGATTTATTTTATCTATTAAAGTACCTAATTCTAGATGAGCATAATCAATATGAATTGTTTTTACTATTAAAAAGTCCCATATTTAATTTTAAAATAGAAGATATTCAAAAAATTAATGTAAAAGAATTTAGAGCACTTGAAAAATTTTTATTAAATAGCAAATACAAGGATGTCATTAAAAAATGGAAGAAGAAAATTGGAAAGGTGCCAATACATGACCTCATAGATATGATTTATCATGATATTGATATAATTAAATTATATGAATGTAGTAACTTATTAAAAAATAAAAATACTAAAGAAAATTTTTTAAAATTTTTGAATATGAGCTTGAATTTTAATAATGGGAGATTTATATCACCATTTCAATTCTTAAATCATCTAGAAAAAACAAAAGATAAGGCAGACTCATATGAAAATTTAATGGAAAACTCAGTTAAAATAATGACTATACATTCTGCAAAAGGTTTAGAGTCTGAGGTAATATTTTTAGCACAGACGTATTTGCTTAATAGTAGAAAAAATAAAATAAAAATAGTTCCTGATTTTAATGATGATCTGTCTTGCAAGGATTTATATTTAAATATTCCAAAAATTTTCAAAAATAATTATTATATTGAAAATAATTTTTTATCTTATAATAGAAAAGAAATTTTAGAAGAAGATAACCTTTTTTACGTTGCTTGCACTAGAGCTAAAAAATTCTTAATAATAAATGGATTTGATGAAAAAAAATACAGTCAAAGTTGGTTTTCTAATTTTCTAATTTCTCAATAATTTCCTTAGGTTTCTTGTAACCTAATATTAATGTTCCATCAGGCAAATATATTGTTGGCGTAGAACTTACTCCTAAACTGCTAATTATTTCCTGTTGTTCCTGTATTGGATTATTACAATTACTTTTTGGAATTTTCTTTTTGTTATTTAGCAATGTAAAAGCTGAATTTCTGTTATTGGAGCACCACGCCGATATTACCTTTTCCTTTGAATCTTTTTTTCTTGTAAGGACTAAATATTTAACTTTTACTCCGCTTTTAATATAAATTGGAATATCTTTATGAAATTTTCTACAGTAAGGACAATCTATATCTGTAACTACGCTTATAAATTTTTTGTTGCTATTTCCATAGACAAATAATGATTCATCTTTAATTTGATTTAATAAATTTTTCCTGCCTAGTGATGCTGATACTTCTGTTAAATTAGTAAAAACAAAAGATTTACCCTCTTTTTCCACTCTTTGCAAATTACCGCCTTCAAAAATATATTTACCGTCATAAGTTATATAGATAATTGCTCCTCCATAATGAATTTCATATATATTTTCTACTTCTGTTTTCCTAATCTTATCAAATTTTAGTGTTGGAAATACTTTGGTCATTTTTTTTTCCAAAGCAAGTATTATCTCATCTGTAGAATTTGCAACTGAACTATTAAAAATAAAACAAAATAAAATGATAGTTACTTTTATTATGCTCTTGGATGGTTTTTGCAATGAAGCTCCTTTAATTCATTTTTTGCAACATGAGTATATAATTGAGTAGTAGAAAGATCACTATGTCCTAATAACAACTGAACAACTCTTAGATCAGCACCGTTATTGATCATGTGTGTTGCAAATGCATGTCTTAATGTATGAGGTGATAAATGATCATTAATACCAACTTTTTTAGAATATTTTTTTAATATATGCCAAAAAGAATGCCGGGTCATCTCGCCTCCTCTATTACTTAAAAAAAGAGAATCAGATTTTTTTTGTCTTGTAAAATCAGACCTATAGTTTTCTATGTACGTTTTTAGAAATGTGAGTGCATAATCATTAATAGGAATTATTCTCTCTTTTTTTCCTTTGCCCATCACTCTTAAAAAGTTGCTCTCCATTACAACTTGCGATAATTTTAATGTTACAAGCTCTGATACTCTTAAGCCACATGCATATAAAATTTCAAGCATTGCTTTATCTCTGGAACCAAATCGATTTCTAGTGTCAGGAGCATTTAATAATCTATCAACACTTTCAGTATCGATAGTGTGAGGCAAGGACTTCACGTTCCTTGGGCTCTCGATATCCTCGGTAGGATTTTTTTTAATAATATTTCTGCTAACCAAAAATAGATAAAATTTCTTTAAAGACGAGATAAGTCTCATATTACTTCTTGAGGATATTCCTTTTGAAAATCTATCTGATATGAAGGAATTAATATCAGACTGTTCTGTGGAGACAAGTTCTTTTTTATTTTTACGAAGAAACAATAGAAAACTTTTTATATCGTGCTCGTATGATATCAAAGTATTTTTTGATAAGCCTTGTTCAGACCAAATGCTGTCTAAAAAGCTATTTAAATAATCATTGTTCAATGTATTTTTCATGATTCTGATAATATAATAAAGTAATTACAAATCTATTACAATGAGGCAAAATTATGAATTATGTAACAATTTGGAGAAGATCGGCCTCAATTTTGTACGATTCACTATTAGTATTGGCAATACTAATAATTATGTCCATACCTTTTTTTAGTTTTAATTTAGAAGAAAACTTTTCTCTTAAAATAATTGTACAAATTTACTACTATTTAATAACTCAATATTTTTTTGTTTGGTTTTGGGTGAATAATGAAGGTACTCTTGGAATGAAAACATGGAAAATAAAGATAGTTAGTGAAGACGGAAATAAAATAACTTATAAAGAAGCAATAATTAGATTTAATACTGCGATTCTTTCATTTATTTTTTTTGGCTTAGGCTTTTTAATATCTTTTTTAAGAAAAGACAAAAAATGTTTACATGATTTTATTTCAAAAACAGTTTTAGTAAAACTTTAGATCCATAAAATCGCTTAATAATATATAAACTTAAGCCTAATAAGATGAACACTGGTAAAAAAGATCCTAAAAAAGGCGGCATATCTATAATTATAGATAATTTATTTATTGTTTGGTTAAATATAAACAAAGCTACACCAACTAAAATTCCTATAAATATTCTTTGCCCAAAGCTTGCTGATCTTATGCTTGAATGCACAAAAGGCGTTGTAAGTAAAAACATTATTAAGCATGATAGGGGAATCGAAAATTTGGACCAGAATGCTAATTGATACCTTTTAGATTCCATCGAGTTATCCTCTAAATATTGTATATATTTTCTAAGTTGCAAAGAACTCATTTGATCTGGTTTAATTACCATAATATCAAATAAATCTAAGTCTATGAACTCCTCGAAGCTAGAATTTTTTTCATTTTTTATTATTATATTTTTATTTTCAAAATTTGTTGATGTAGTATTTTTCATATTCCATTTACCATCAACATAATTTCCTTCTTCAGAAAATAATGACTCTATTAGTTGTTGCTTTTTATTAAACCTATATATTGAGATTTCTTGAACAATATTATTTGGATACACTTTGCCAATATGAATAAAGCTACTTTTATTTTTTATCCAAATTCCATCTGTATTTTTCATGCTAAGCCGTGTTGACTCACTTAGATTCTTAATATTATTTGCAATTTGCTGCCCCTGTGGTGCTATAAATTCACCTAACATAAAAGTTAATAAAACTATTAATGCTCCAGCTTTGAGAGTAATTTTTATAATTCTAGATAACGAAAGGCCTGATGATTTTGCAGCATTTAATTCATTTGTGCTTGATAATTTACTTAAACCTATGAGGCTACCCATTAATGTTGCAATTGGTAAAACTTCGTATATGTTCTGAGGTATATTTAAAAATACATATAAAAAAGCTAAAGTTAGAGAATAACCATCATTAACTTTTTTTATTTCATCCACCAAGTCTAAAACTCCTACTACCACCACAAGAACACCTAAAACAGAAAATATTGAAAGTAATATTTGTTTTGCAATATATTTGTCTAAAATTTTCATAAACTATTTTTGTAATTTTTTAGTTTTTTAACAGCATACACATATAAATTAATTTGCTTTTTCTTCAAAGAATATAATCCATAGCATAATATTGCGGCAAATATGTGTACCCACCATGAGCCAATAAAAGAAAATAAATAAGATTCCTTTTGAATCTGATTAATTGAAATTATAACTAAATTAGAATACAAAAAATAAATAATTATTGAAGATAACAAATTAGAATATTTATTTTGCCTCGGAGCTACATCTCCAAAAATAAATGCAAATAATATCAAGATAACAACAGATATTGGTGCAAAAAGCCTCCATTGTATCTCAGCAGAGGACAAAGCTTTATTTTGGTCTAATATTAAATCGAATATATTTTTCATTCTATAATTAAGAGAAAAATCAGGCGAAGTATTAAGAAGCTTTATTTCATGAACATCATATTTCATTACCTGAAAATTACCTGTTCCTGGAGTGCCAGTGTATCTTTGTCCGTTTTTTAAAACCAAGCTTCTTACACCTTCATCTAAAAACTCATTTCCTTCTTCTGCAGTCTCAATAGATATTTTATTATTTTCCGAACTCTTTATAAAAATTTTTTTAGAGATATCATTTTCTATTTCTTCAACGAAGATTATCCAATTTTTATCTTTCATTTGAATAAACTTTCCTGGTGACTGTAATCCAATTTCAGAAGTTGTAGCCGCCTCAATTTTCTTTTTTTGAATTTCTGTTACTAAATATGGTGAAACAAAAATATTAAGAACAAAAATTATTAGAAATGATGGCACTGCCGTAATATAAAATATTTTTGTAAAAATAGATCTATAATTTCCTGAAGCTTTTAATGCAAAAATCTCGCTATCTCTATAAAATCGAGATAATGAGATGACTATGCTTATCATCAATGCAAATGGAAGAAGCAAAATAACTGACTTTGAAGTACTAAGAAATAAAATTGAAAAAATCATTTCTATTTCAAATCGTCCATCTACCACATATTCTAAAAGTCTTACAAATAACCGACCTAATATGACTAATACTAAAACAGAAATTACCGAAAAAAATGATAATATAAAGCTCTTTAGTATATACTTATCTATGATTGATAATCTCTTAAATTTAACAGGATTTAATATCTTTGCTTTTGGAGACATTTTAAAACCTTGAGTTTTTTTTATACAGAATTTGATTAATCTTCTAAGTGGGACAAATTTTGACTTTTGTATAATGTAATTATCCAACCATTTTTCTTTAATTTTGGTATATTTAGAGTTATTTTTCATAATCAATAATTACAATGAGGCTATAAAAATTATGCAATACGATTTAATTAATAATATAACATCAATTAACACTAAAGGCTCAGCAATATTTGGCATATTTGATGATTTAAATACTAATGGTTTAGTAAAATCTTTAGATTCTAAAGATATAAGTAAAATTAAAGATATAATCAAAAAGTCCTCATTTGAAGGAAAAATTGGCCAGTCCTTATGTATTTATGATATTTTAAATTTAAAATTAGAAAAAATTTACCTTGTTGGTTTGGGCGAAAAAAATAAATATACTGAGAAGAGTTTTCTAAAAGCCGTAAATTACGTAAGTCAAATTTGCAAAAAAGATAATTTAAAGAATATTTTTTTAGATCTTGATACATTAATAAAAAATAAAAAGATAGATATAAATTGGGCAATAAGAAATATTTCTATACAAATTAATGGCATAGATTATGTATATAGTGAAACAAAAAATAAAACTAAAATAAAAAATATTTACAAACCCAATAAAATTATTTTTATTTGTACTTCTGCAACTAGCTCATATAAAACAAAGTTGAAAAAATATTTTTTGCAAGGTCAAGCAATTTCTAATGGTATCAAGCTTGCAAAAAAACTTGGTGATCTTCCAAGTAATATTTGCACACCAACATACTTAGCAAAAACAGCATCTGCTCTTGGAAAAACAAATAAGAAACTAAATATAAAAATTCATAACGAAAAAGAAATGAAATCAATGGGTATGAATTGTTTGCTTTCAGTTGGAAATGGTAGTGAAGAGCCCTCAAAGCTTATAACTATAAAATATAATGGTGCTAACAAAAGTGATAAACCAATTGCTCTCGTCGGAAAAGGAATTACATTTGATACTGGCGGTATATCAATTAAGCCAAGTAATGGAATGGATGAAATGAAGTATGATATGTGTGGTGCAGCAAGTGTTCTGGGCACAATGAAAGCTATTAGTGAATTAAATTTAAAGATAAATGTTATTGGAGTTATTGCTTCCGCGGAAAACATGCCTAGTGGTTCTGCTACAAATCCTGGTGATGTTGTTTCTACTATGTCAGGACAAACAGTAGAAATATTAAATACTGACGCAGAAGGAAGACTCGTCTTATGCGATGCACTTACTTATGTTTCAAGATTCAAACCGAAACATGTTATAGATATTGCAACTTTAACTGGGGCTGTGCTTGTCGCTTTAGGAAAAGTCGCTAGTGGAGTTTTATCTAATGACGAAAAACTTACAGAAAAACTTAAAAAAAGTTCAAGCATAAGTCATGACTATATTTGGGAGCTTCCAATGTGGGAAGAGTTTCAATCCGAATTAGATAGTAATTTTGCAGATATAGCAAATATAGGGAAAAGATATGCTGGAACTATTACTGCTGCATGTTTTTTATCAAGGTTCACAGAAGATTATAGCTGGGCTCACCTTGATATAGCTGGCACGGCTTGGAATGAAGGAGCAAATAAAGGTGGAACAGGAAGACCAGTTTCATTGCTTACACACTTCATACTAGAAAATGCAAAATCTTTATAACAAAAACATTAAAATTTATTATATAGATTTAAATATATGATTGATAATAAATACAATCCATCAGAGATTGAAGAAAAATGGTATAAAGAATGGGAAAATAACAAAATATTTTCACCTTCTAACGAGGGCAATGCATATTGCATTATGATCCCTCCTCCAAATGTTACCGGAACACTTCATATGGGTCATGCCTTTCAAGTAACTTTGATGGATGTGCTTTGCAGATACCATAGAATGCTTGGAGATAACACTTTATGGCAAGCAGGAACAGATCATGCAGGAATAGCAACTCAAATGGTGGTTGAAAGAAAACTTACTGCTCAAGGTATTTCAAGAACTGACCTTGGGAGAGAAAAATTTATAGATCAAGTTTGGGATTGGAAAAGCCAGTCTGGCGATATAATAACAAAGCAGTTAAGACGAATGGGTGCATCTCTGGATTGGGAAAGTGAAAGATTCACATTAGACGAAGGTTTATCTGTAGCTGTAAATAAAGTATTTATAGATCTTTATGAAGAGGGATTAATTTACAAGGGTAAAAGACTTGTGAATTGGGACCCTGTACTTCAAACAGCTTTGTCTGACTTAGAAGTTATATCATCGGAAGAAAATGGAAAAATATGGGAAATAAAATATTACTTAGATGATGAATCAGGAAATTTCCTAGAAATTGCTACAACAAGACCAGAAACTATTTTGGGAGATACCGCTGTAGCAGTTAATCCAGATGATGATAGATTTATAAAATATATTGGTAAAAATGTAGTTGTGCCAGTAACAGGAAAAATAGTTCCGGTAATATCAGACGATTATGTAGATATGGAGTTCGGTACAGGATGTTTGAAAATCACTCCCGGGCATGATTTTAATGATTATGAATTAGCAAAAAAACATAATCTAGAAATAATAAATATTTTTGATACTTCGGCGAGGGTCAAATGCGATACAAAAGAATATAATAATCTTGATAGATTTGCTGCAAGAAAAAAAATCTTATTGGAGCTAGAAAATTCTGACCAACTCTTAAAAATTTCAGACCATAAAATGATAATTCCTAGAGGAGATAGAAGTCACTCTATAATTGAGCCTTTGATGACTGATCAATGGTACGTAAAAATTAAGCCACTTGCAGAAGAAGCTATAAAATGTGTAAAAGAAAAAGAAATAAAATTTGTTCCTGAAAATTGGGAGAAAACTTATTTTGAATGGATGAATAATATTCAAGACTGGTGTATCAGTAGGCAGTTATGGTGGGGTCATAGAATTCCAGCTTGGTATGATGAAGAAAAAAATATATATGTAGGGAAGAATGAAAAAAGTGTAAGAGAAAAATATGATATTAAGGATGATGTTCTTTTAACTCAAGATGAAGATGTTCTTGATACATGGTTTTCATCTTCTTTGTGGCCATTTTCAACTCTTGGGTGGCCTAATGAAACGGAAAGAGTAAAAACTTTTTACCCAACCAGTGTGCTTATCACTGGTTTCGATATTATTTTTTTCTGGGTTGCAAGGATGATCATGATGGGGAAAAAATTTGTTGGTGAGGTGCCTTTTAAAGAAATATATGTCCATGGTTTAGTTAAAGATTCTTCTGGAAATAAAATGTCTAAATCTAAAGGTAACATAATAGACCCGATTGATTTGATAGATGGCATAGGCTTGGAAGAACTTATTAATAAGAGAGCATCTGATTTAATGCAGCCTGAAATGGCAGAGAAAATTAAAAAAAATACAAAGAAAGATTATCCAGGAGGAATAGGTGCATATGGGACAGACGCGCTAAGATTCACATTTGCCTCATTAGCGAGCAATGGAAGAGATATAAATTTCGACCTTAAGCGAGTGGAGGGCTATAGAAATTTTTGTAATAAGTTATGGAATGCAGCGAGATTTGTAAAAATGCAAGGTCAAATATCCATAGATCAAGCTGACACGAACAATTTTCAAGATGAGGATATATGGATTAGGAATAAATTAGCTATATTAATAGAGGATACAAAAAATAACTATAAAAACTATCGATTCGACTACGCTGCAAGAAGTTTATATAGCTTCATATGGCAAGATTACTGTAGCTGGTATATAGAAATAAAAAAATCTAAGCTAAATAAAAAAAATATTACTAGCCTTGAAAAAAACTTAATAATACATAATTTGAGAGAAATATTAAAAAATATATTGCTGCTGTTACATCCAATTATGCCATTTATAACTGAAGAGATTTATAGTGATTTATTTAATGAAAAAGAATTCTTGCAAGATAATAAATATCCAGATTCAAGTAAATTTTCAACATCTTCTGATGCAGAAAATGTGAATTGGATGATTGAAGTAGTTTCAGCAATAAGAAAAACTAGATCTGAAATTGGAGTTCAGCCAAATAAAAAAATAGAAATAATTGTTACCGGCGAAAATGATAAAGATAAGTTATTTTTTAAAAATCTATCTTCCCTAATAATGACTTTAGCAAACATAAAAAATATCCGTTTTGGTGAAGACGATCAAAGTAACAAATTCTACTCATGTGTATCAAATAACTTAAAGTTACTTATTCCCTCTTCAGATTTAATAGATGTTAAGTCAGAAATAGAAAGGCTCACAAAAGAAAAATCAAAATATACAAATCAAACTATCGGTATAGAATCAAGATTATCAAATTCTAACTTTATAAAAAATGCACCGGGTCACATTGTTGTAGCTGATGAACAAAAATTAAAAGAACTCAAAATTCAAATTTCAAAAATAGAAGAGCAAATAAAGAATTTTTCTAACTAAACATTTAGCTAGGCAATATTCATATTAAGAATTCCTTCCATTTTTTCGGCTGTTTCAGATTTACCAGTTCTACTGTCACCAATCATAGCTACTGTAACATCAACTTCGTTTAAATCTTTTCCTAATTTCTCTCTCTTTTTAATAGCAAATTCTTTGACAGACACTATTAATGATTCTGCTAGTCTTATTGGGCCTTCTTGCTCAATTTCTTCCCTATTTTTAAATCCAGAATCTAAAACTTTTTCGTCAGTATTACCTTCATACACTCCTGCCATTAGCATGCTATATGCTACACCGACTTCCATATCTCCTGTTTTCACTAATTTTTCAATTGTTGAGATTAATTCTTCTTCTGTGTCAGTATACTTCTCATATAAATCTTTATGAAGGATTGTTCCATCATTATCTTTCAGCAAAGGAAATGGGTTTGCCCAATAACTAATCTCTGTGCCACCTCTTCCAGTCTGCGTGCTTCCAGCAGCGCATCTTCTTCCATCGTGAAAATGAACAATTGCATCTTTTACTGGCATTCCCGTATCAACCATTGTTTCTCCAGGTTTCTTTAAATCATAATTATTTATATAAAGTAATAAATCTAAATTACTTCCAGTAGAAACCTCGTTCTCTTCTGCCACAGGAACTATCTGTCTAGCATTAGTTCCAGCAGAAGCGTTATAACCAATTTCTCTTCCAATAAGCTGGAGTTTTGCTTGTTCGCTAAATCCATCTAAACATGCAAATGCTCCAATCTCAGTGCCATAAAATTTCAATTTTTTTAATTTATCACCTTCATTTTTATAAAATTCTGCCTTACCCATATCATCAGCTTTAATGTATATATCTGAAATAAACGGCTCGTCAGTATCCTTATCAAAACCAACAACATATCTATTGCATCCGCAATGCAAAGGAAAGTCTCCTTTGAGAATAGCAAGAACATTATGTAATGTTAAAATTGGTTTTTTACAATAACCAAAATAACCATACTCAGGTAAATCAGGAACAAGTCCAATTAATATATCGTTTTCCTTATCATTGTAAAAACCTAGATCTTTTTCTGTTGCCCCCGGATATCCAAAGAAAAATATTCCGTCTGGTTTTTTATTTACAAAATCTTGATCGATTTTATATAATGGGAATAAATTTAATAATCCTGGCTCCATCTCTATACATCCTCTAGACTTATGTATGTAAGCGGTTATTAACCATTTTCCTACACTCAATGGCACAGCAACCCAGTCGTCAGGTTCAAAATTATCTAAGTTCAAAGGATTGTGATTTAACTCATAAAATGGAAATGCTCTTTTGTTTACAGATGTCTCGTAATGTACTCCAGTTTTAATATCCGCAGTAACAGTCAAGTTTGTATGAGCAAGCTTTGAATAAGCTGGGGGAATATTTCCAAAATGACCAGATATTTCTCCAGCAGTTACATTTGGCGATGCATCTAATCCATGTGATCTTGAAACACCGTGGCCAAGACCAACTCTATCAAGTAGTTTTCTTCTTGTAGCAATAATTAGCTCAGAAAGATTTTCTGCTTTATCAGAAATCTTTGTTTTGAATGTTTTTTGAGATTCTGATCCAGAGGTTACAACATCATTATTCATTCTAACTAATCTGGAAAAACTTTTGTTTCTAAAGTGATGATAACAGCCATCGAGAAATCTAACTATTGCTCGATCTCTTTCTAATTCCGCACCCTTGGCTTCTCTTTCGAAAATCTGAAGAATATCTTTCAAAGTTAAATCATTAATAAGCTCTATTTTCTGTTTAGCTTCTTGAGAATGTTTTTCCCCTTTCTTCTCTAGATCCTCCAGATATTCCTTCTTATATATCTTTAGATATCTTGCAAAAGCATAACTTCTTAAAAGCTGCTCAGATGTTGCGCAACTATCTTTAATTTCTAGTATTGATTCCACTCTATTCCCCATTATTATTAAAAATAATAAAATTTAATCATTCCTAAATATATTATTTTTATCTTTATAATTTATAGTAATAACGCCATACATCAATTATATTATCAAATATCAAAGTAATTATATTATTGAATTTATGAATCAAATTATAAGTAAAATTTATCCACAATGTAAAAAAAGCCTATATAAGGCTAATAACCTCTATTTAAAGCCTATTTTATCTAAGGTAAATAAGACAAATAAACCCTATTATTTTGCTAATTTTCTATCAAGTTTTGATGGGAGAATTGCAACATATGATAAAAATCACTCATGCTTGCTAACTCCAGAAAGAATTAAGAGCAAAATAGATTACTCATTATTTTGCCAACTTCATGCGCAATCAGATTGTTTAGTAACAAATACAGCATATTTAAAAGGCTTAAATAAGGGTCATTACGGCAATATACTATCAATAAAAAATACAATTTTAAAAAAGTGGAGAGATAAAAATAATTTAAAAACTCAAGATATTATAGTGTTAAGCAATAGTTTAAGCTTCCCGATTAATAAGAGTATTGAGTTATTAAGAGAAAGAATAACAGTATTAACAACTTCAAGAGATGATAAAAAAATACAAAGGCTTAGAAAAAAAGGTATTGAAGTAATAAAATGTAGAGGTAAAAATGTATCAGCTAAGAAACTAAATCAGTATATAATATCAAAAACCTATAAAGCTGTTTATTTTATTGCAGGACCAACTATTGTGGAACAAATGATATGCGAGAATCTTTTGGATAAATTATATTATAGTACAAGTATATGCATTATGGGTTCAGAAAATTATGATGAACTAATTCGCGGAAAATTTCTAAAAAAGTCTAGAGGTTTAGAATTAATTGAAATGTATATCCATACAAATAAAAATAGTAAGATAAAACAACAAACACTATTTCAAGTATTTAATCTAAGGGAAAAATAAGATGCTTATAGAATTAATATCAAATTATGGTTTATTTTTACTAAAAACTTTAACTGTTTTAGTGAGTATAATAATAATCCTGAGCTTTATAATAAATTCAAAAAAAAATAAATCTGAAGGTAGCTTGGAAGTTACAAATATTAATGAAGAATTAGATATACTAGAGGACAATATTAAAAAGAATATTTATAGTAAAAAAGACTATAAAAATTTTATAAAAGAAAAAAAGAAGAATAAGAAAAAATCTGAAAAAAGAATTTTCATATTAGATTTTAAAGGAAATATAAAAGCTAGTGAAATAGTGTCATTACGAAAAGAAATTTCAGGAGTGCTATTAACCTGTAAAAAAGGAGACGAAGTTTTATTAAGATTAGAAAATTCTGGTGGCACAGTTCACGAACATGGCTTAGCGGCAGCTCAATTAAAAAGAATAAAAGATAAAAAAATTCCTCTAACAATATGCGTAGACAAAGTAGCTGCAAGTGGAGGATATATGATGGCCTGTGTTGCAAATAAAATTGTGTCTTCGCCTTTTGCTATAATTGGTTCAATTGGCGTAATTGCTCAACTACCAAACTTTAATAAGTTGTTAAAAAATAAAGGAATCGATTTTGAGCAACAAACCGCAGGTAATTATAAGAGAACAGTGACTATGTTTGGCCATAATACTGATAAAGATAGAGAAAAACTTAGTGAGCAACTAGAAGATATTCATGTTTTATTTAAAGATTTTATTACAAATCAAAGAAAGAACATTGATATTGATAAGGTAGCTACCGGTGAATATTGGTACGGGAAAAGAGCTCTTGAATTAAATTTAATTGATGAAATTATGACTAGCGATGAATATATATTATCTATTAAAGATAAGTTTAATATAATTCATATAAAATATAAGCCATTAATCAGCTTCGCTGATAAAATTACAAAGACTTCAGCTAAACTATCAAATAAAATTTTTTACAGATTCGCTCAAAAAAATCATGATGATAAATTTTTTAAATAATTCCTTTTTTTATTATTTCAATAATTCCATCTCTTAGTGCTTTAGCTATATTGTTTTGAAATTTTTTTGTTCTAAGTTTTTTTTCTTCTTTACTATTAGATAAAAAAGCAGTTTCAACTAATATCGATGGTATGTCTGGAGATTTCAATACCACAAAGCCAGCCTGTCCAATGTTTTTTGAATGAAGTTTTGAAATTTTTCCTAATTTTGATAATAAAATACTTGAAGCTTTTATACTTGTTTCAATAGTTGCACTTTGTGATAAATCTAAAATTACTTGAGCAAGAGTATTTTCTTTATCATCGATGCTTACTCCACCTACTAAGTCAGCAGAATTTTCTTTATTCGCTAACCATTTTGCAGCCTCACTTGAAGCTCCATGTTGTGATAAAACATATACTGACGAACCTCTGGCTTTTCTATTTTTTGCTGCATCTGCATGTATTGAAATAAATAAATCAGCTTTATTACTTCTTGCTTTCTTAATTCTTTGTCGTAAAGAGATATAATGATCTTTGTTTCTGATCAAAACTGGCTTGATATTTTTTTCTTTTTTCAAAAGTTTATATAGTTTTCTTGAAATTGATAAAACAATATCTTTTTCTAATGTCCCCCCTCTTCCAACCGCACCAGGATCTTTTCCTCCATGCCCCGCATCAATTGCTATCACAAATTTAGTTTTTTTAATTTTTTTTGGGGTATTGTCGATTGAATTATTAGAGCTAATTTTACTCATTGTAATGTCTAAAACATATCTATAACCGTATTTACCATTAGGATTTAAAGAAAAATATTTATACTTAAAATTTCTTTTAGACTTTAGCGAAAAATGTAAATTACTTTTGTGTCTCGAAACTTTTAATGTATCTATATAACGGTTATTAATTTTTGGGTTCTGAAAAGATTTACTGATTTTAATATTAGTAAAAACAATTTTTATGTAATTACTAGAGCTATCTTTTACAAGATAATTAATTTTTTTATTAGAATCAAAAACAATTCTTAATTTTTTAGATTGCTCATCATATGAAGTTCTAATTTTATTTAAATCGCTTGATGAACTGGCTTGCAATGGCGTAATAAAAAGAAATATACTGGCTGTAATTATTTTAAATATATTAATTTTATTTGCTAATTTATACAAAATCATATCTTCATACATTTTATTAACTTCTTGCCAGCTTCCGTATTACCCTTAAATTCAAAAATTCGCTCCTCTTCTTTATCTTTAATTCCAATGCTAATTAATATATCAGAGTTTTGTAATATTTTACTATCATTCTCGATCCATTCTATTAAAAATAAACTTTTATCATTGAAATAACTATTAAAGTCAAAATAGTTTTTCTCATTTTCTTTTATTCTATACAAATCAGCATGTAATATTTCTATATCTTTATAATTATATTCTTCAATTAGGCCAAAAGTTGGGCTTTTAACTATTTCATTTTTACTGTAATTTCTTATTAATCCTCTAATAAATGCTGTTTTTCCAGCACCCAAATCTCCCTTAAATCCTACTATCAAAGGTAGGCATATCGATTTTGAGAATTTTTTTGCTAGTTTTTCGGTCTCTTTTTCTGATGTTACTACTTTTTTCATTTTCTTTTAAATGTAATATTGAATTGCAACATTGTATATCAAAGAATAGAATAACTATAACAGTACATTTTATTAGGAGGTAAAATGAACCCTTTGAAATCGATACCTATGACTGTGGGATTAGGTTTTCTTTTGGCAATAATAATAAGTCTTTCATTTGATCATATTGGGCCAGATATGCCTATGTGGTCTTTAGTAACATGGCTTCATGTTTTTTTTGGAATTATTTGGATAGGACTTCTTTATTATTTTAACTTTGTTCAAGTGCCTGGTGTTGCAGCGGCATTGGCTGACAAAGATGGTCCTGGCCCGGCTGCAATTAATAAGTATGTTGCACCAACTGCATTGTTTTATTTTAGGTGGGGAGCTTTATTAACATGGATTACTGGAGCTGCAGCACTTCACTACAGTGGTATCGGAATTCACAGTGCATTTGCTCTTCAATCAGGTGCTGAAGTTATTGGTATCGGGGCTTGGTTAGGTACAATAATGTTATTTAATGTTTGGGGTCTTATATGGCCCAATCAAAAAAGGATACTTGGAATTGTTGAGGCAACAGATGCGCAAATAGCAAAAGGTAAAGTTGTGGCTTTAATGGCTTCAAGAACAAATACATTACTTTCTATACCAATGCTAATGTGTATGAGTAGCCATATGCATGGTTTACCTTTATAAGATTGAATTTGATAAATTCTCTAAGTACTATTTCTATACGGCAGTTTATTCTGCCGTTTTTATTTAGGATTTTATATGGATATAAAAGAAATAAAAACTGAAGGTTATGAAAGAGTAATTCGCGGCTGTGACGAAAAAAGTAATTTTAATTCTTTTATAGCCATCCACACATTAAAAAACGGGCCTGCTTTTGGTGGGATACGTTATTTTAACTACAGAGATAATGTTAGAGCATGTCTTGACGTAAAGAAACTTGCAGAGGCCATGACTGAAAAATGTGCTGTTGCTGGTATAGATTTGAGTGGTGGGAAGACAGCAGTACAAAAAACTTTTTATAAAGATAATAAAGCTTTCAAAGTAAAACAAAATAATTTCTACCAGTGTTTAGGTGAGCTGATAAATTATTTAAAAGGCGATTATTATGGAGGTCTCGATGTTGGTTTTGATTATAGTATGTTACAGAAATTAAGAAAATATACCGACTTTACTACGCAATACTCAAATCCTGATATAGGTAGCTTATGCACTGCATATGGTGTTTACAATGCATTAAGAGCGGGAGTAAAGTTTAAATTAAATAAAGACTCTCTAAAAGGTTTAAAAATTTCAATTAAAGGAATAGGAAAAGTTGGTTACCAACTTGCAAATTATCTTTTAAAGGACGGAGCAGAGGTAATTCTTGCTGATAAAAACATTGATAAAATTGAAAATGTAAAAAGTTTACAATCAGAATTTCCTAATCAAATAAAAATTATAGATCATTCTATATTACATAAAGAAGATGTGGATATATATTCTCCTTGTGCATTAGGAAATGATATTCGATTATCAAGAATCAAAGATCTAAAATGTAAGATTATTTGTGGAGGAGCAAATAATCAACTAGATATTACCGATCCAGAAGAAGCAGAACGCCAATTAATTGCTAATAATATTTTATATATTCCAGATACGTTAGCAAATGCTGGAGGGGTCTTTAGATCAGCAGGCATCATATTAAATATAAGAACTGAGCAAGAGTCATTTGAATCAATAAAAACCGTATATGACAGAACACTTAATATATTAAATACTGCAACAGAGGACAAATTATCTCCTGCTGATGTATGTAAACAAATTGGGCAACAAATAACTGGAAAACCAAATAATTTCAAAGTTTAACCTGATTCTCTAGAACATTGAATTTAGTCAAGATTGTCAGTAAAATATGGTATATACGGCAGCATTAGCTGCCGTTTTTATTTTAAGGTTACGTTATGAATTATTTAATGAAAAACTACAAGCCAATAGATATATCTTTTGATTATGGTAAAGGCTGTTATTTATATACGCACAAAAAAGAGAAGTATCTTGATGCATTATCTGGTATCGGCGTATGTTGTATTGGACATGCTCATAACGAAGTCACTAAAGTTATAAATGATCAAGCTAAAAAACTAATTCATGTATCAAATTTATTTAATATAAAAAATCAGCAGATTTTAGCAAATAAGCTTTGTAAGATATCTGGGATGAATTCTGCATTTTTTTGTAATTCTGGCTCTGAAGCAAATGAAA
>CAJWIN010000006.1 GCA_913042035.1 uncultured Gammaproteobacteria bacterium
CTTTAGATGGTGGGAGATTTGCTACATCAGATTTAAATGATTTATACAGAAGAGTTATAAATAGAAATAATAGATTAAGAAGATTATTAGAACTTAATGCTCCTGATATCATAGTAAGAAACGAAAAAAGAATGCTTCAAGAAGCTGTAGATGCATTATTAGATAATGGCAGAAGAGGAAGAGCAATAACTGGCTCTAATAAAAGACCTCTAAAATCTTTAGCTGAACTTATTAAGGGGAAGCAAGGGCGATTTAGGCAAAATCTTCTCGGAAAAAGAGTAGATTATTCTGGTAGATCAGTAATCGTTACTGGACCAACTTTAATGCTACATCAATGCGGAATTCCAAAAAAAATGGCTTTAGAATTATTTAAGCCCTTTATATTTAGTAAGCTTCATACAAGAGGTTTGGCTACAACTATAAAAGCAGCAAAAAAACTTGTTGAAAAAGAAGGGGCTGAAGTCTGGGATATACTTGATGAAGTTATAAGAGAGCATCCAGTTTTGTTAAACAGAGCGCCAACTTTACATAGACTTGGCATTCAAGCATTTGAGCCATTATTAATAGAAGGTAAGGCAATACAATTACATCCTTTAGTTTGCGCCGCATTTAATGCAGATTTTGATGGGGATCAAATGGCAGTACATGTACCTTTATCAGTTGAAGCCCAATTAGAGGCTAGATCTTTAATGATGTCCACCAATAATATTTTATCTCCTGCTAATGGAGAACCAATTATCGTTCCATCGCAAGATATAGTTTTAGGAATATATTATCTAACCAGAGAAGATACGAATGTCAAAGGCGAAGGAATGATTTTTTCTAATATCGATGAGGTTTCTCGTGCATATTATTCTGGCAATGCTCATATTCACGCAAAAATTACTGTAAGAATGGACTTGATTGAATCTGACTCCAGTGAGTTTAAAAATAAACGAGTTGAGACAACAGTTGGCAGAGCCTTATTTTCAAAAATACTTCCTAAGGGATTACCTTTTGAACTTGTAAATAAAACAATGGATAAGAAGTCTATATCCGGAGCTATTGATACTTGCTATAGAGTTTTGGGTTTAAAGGCAACGGTAATATTTGCTGATCAATTAATGTATTTAGGTTATGAATATGCAACAAAATCAGGAGTTTCATTTTGCTTGGATGATATGATAATTCCAGAGTCAAAAAGTAAAATTTTGTCTGAAGCTGAATCTGAGGTTCAAGAAATTGAAATGCAATATCAATCAGGTCTTGTAACCAGAGGAGAAAGATATAATAAAGTTGTAGATATTTGGTCAAAAACAAATGATCAAGTTGCTAAAGCTATGATGAATAAATTAGGAAAAGATGTTAAAAACGATGCTGACGGAAAAGAAATTGAACAGCCATCTTTTAATTCAATTTTTATGATGGCTGATTCTGGAGCTAGAGGTTCTGCAGCACAAATTAGACAACTAGCTGGTATGAGAGGCTTAATGGCAAAACCAGATGGTTCAATTATTGAAACTCCAATTACTGCTAATTTTAGAGAGGGTCTAAATGTTCTTCAATACTTTATATCTACACATGGCGCAAGAAAAGGATTAGCAGATACAGCGTTAAAGACAGCTAACTCAGGATATTTAACCAGAAGATTAGTTGATGTAGCTCAGGATCTAGTTGTATCAGAAGTAGACTGCGGAACTAAGGAAGGGGTAATAATTAGGCCAATTATTGAGGGTGGTGATATTACTGTAAAGCTTGCTGAAAGAGTTTTAGGAAGAGTGATTGTGGAAGATGCAGTTTCACCAATTAACAAAGATTATGTTTTAAAATCAGGTACTCTAATTGACGAAAAGATTGCAAATGAACTAGATATTAACGGGATAGATGAATTAAAAGTTAGAACAGCTATTACCTGTGAGCTAAAATATGGTGTTTGTTCAATGTGCTATGGAAGAGACCTTGCTAGAGGGCATTTAGTAAATGAAGGTGAATCAGTTGGCGTTATGGCAGCACAATCTATTGGAGAACCAGGAACGCAATTAACAATGAGAACCTTTCATATAGGCGGAGCGGCAAGTGGTTCTGTAGCTACTAATAGTATAATGGTGAAGTCTAATGGAGTAATAAAATTCAAAAAGATCAAAACCATTAAGAAAAAAGATGGAACTAATATTACAATCACAAGATCAGCAGAGCTTGCTGTAGTTGACGAAGACGGAAGACAAAAAGAATTTTATAAAGTTCCCTATGGCTCTTCTTTAAGTGTTAGCGAAGGTGATAAAGTTGAACCTGGGCAAACCATTGCGACATGGGATCCTCATACAAGGCCAATAGTTACAGAGCAAGCTGGTAAAGCTAAACTTATTGATTTTGAAGATGGCGTAACTGTAAATAAAAAGACAGATGAAATTACAGGGCTTTCCTCAACAATAGTAATTGATTCAAAAAATAGAACTGGCGCAAAAGATATTAAGCCAGTAATTCAACTTTCTAACTCAAAAGGAAGTGTTGATTATAATTTGCCAGATGGGTCTATTATAACGTTGTCTGATGGAGATAAAGTAGAAATAGGAGATATTATTGCAAGAATACCTCAAGCTGTAACTAAAACAAAAGATATCACCGGAGGGCTTCCTAGAGTTGCCGATTTATTTGAGGCAAGAAAACCAAAAGAACCTGCAATATTAGCTGAATCATCTGGTGTTGTTAGTTTTGGAAAGGAAACAAAAGGTAAGTTAAGACTAGTGATTACTAATGAGTCGGGCGAAAGCACCGAAACATTGATTCCAAAATATAGAAATATAGGAATTTATGAGGGTGAGAGTATAGAAAAAGGCGAAGTGGTTGTTGATGGCGAATTAACACCTCATGATGTATTAAGGTTACTTGGAATTCCTGCACTTGCAGATTATTTAGTAACTGAAGTACAAAATGTATATAGACTGCAGGGGGTTAAAATTAACGATAAACATATAGAAGTTATTGTCAGGCAAATGTTACGAAAAGTAGAAATTGTAGAGCCTGGAGATTCAAATTATTTATCTGGTGAGCAAGCCGAAAGAGCAAATGTTTTAGAGGAAAATAAAAAATTATCGGAAGAAAATAAAAATCTTATTACGTTTAATCCAGTGTTATTAGGAATAACTAAAGCTTCATTAGTTACTGAGTCATTTATATCTGCAGCTTCTTTCCAAGAGACTACAAGAGTTCTTACCGAAGCTGCTGTTAGAGGCGCAAGTGACAGCCTTAAAGGCTTAAAAGAAAACGTCATAGTTGGAAGATTGATACCTGCTGGAACAGGGTTAGATTTTCATAAGGAAAGAAAATTATCGAGAAGTGCTGTATCAAGCAATATTTCTTTAGATGATTCTAATATCGAGTCTAATGAAGATATTATGCAAAAAGAAATGGCGGAGGCTTTATCAGAGGAAAAAGGATTAAATGTAGAATAATCCTTGACAGTAGGCCTTGCTATTCCTACAATCCGCAAGCGTATTAATTTTGATAGAAAGTATAAATTTATGACAACAATTAATCAGTTAGTTAGAAAACCTAGAAAAACAAAAAAGGCTAAAAGTACTGTGCCGGCATTAGAATCGTGCCCTCAAAAAAGAGGTGTATGCACAAGGGTCTACACAACTACTCCAAAAAAACCAAACTCGGCTTTAAGAAAAGTTGCAAGAGTGAAATTAACTAATGGATTTGAAGTTACTAGTTATATCGGTGGAGAGGGACATAATCTTCAGGAACACTCTGTTGTATTATTAAGAGGAGGAAGAGTAAAAGATTTACCTGGAGTAAGATATCATATTGTAAGAGGTAGCTTAGATACACAGGGAGTTGAAAATAGAAAACAAGGAAGATCAAAATACGGATCTAAGAAAGCTAAAACTAAAAAATAAATAATTAATATGTCAAGAAGAAGAGAAGTTCCAAAAAGAGAAATATTGCCAGATCCAAAATTTGGAGATATACAATTAGCAAAATTTATTAATGCTTTAATGATGCATGGAAAAAAATCTGTAGCTGAAAATATAATTTATGAAGCTTTGGATGAATTAGCAAAAAAAACGAATTCCAAAGATGGGTTGCAAATTTTAAATAAGGCCCTAGAAAATGTTCGCCCACAGGTTGAAGTAAAGTCAAGAAGAGTAGGAGGGGCTACATACCAAGTTCCTGTAGAGGTTAAATCTTCAAGACAAAATACTTTGGCGATGAGATGGTTAATTGACTCAGCAAGAAAAAGAAATGAAAAATCGATGATGCGAAAACTTGCAGCAGAAATTTTGGATGCATCAGAAAGCAAAGGTGCAGCAATGAAAAAGCGAGAAGACACACTGAAAATGGCTGAAGCAAATAAAGCATTTTCACACTTCAGGTGGTAGCCAAGGAAAAATAATGTCTAGAGAAACACCCTTAGAGAGATATCGTAATATTGGCATCATGGCCCATATTGATGCAGGTAAAACTACAACATCTGAAAGAGTTTTATTTTATACAGGTTTATCTCATAAAATAGGTGAGGTCCATGATGGAGCAGCAACAATGGATTGGATGGAACAAGAGCAAGAACGCGGTATAACAATTACTTCTGCGGCAACAACATGCTTTTGGCAAGGAATGGATAAAACATTTGATCAACATAGAATAAATATTATTGATACTCCTGGGCACGTTGATTTTACAATCGAAGTTGAAAGATCATTAAAAGTTTTAGATGGTGCTTGCGCTGTTTTTTGTGCTGTAGGTGGTGTAGAACCTCAATCAGAAACAGTATGGAGACAAGCATCAAAATATAATGTCCCAAGAATGGCTTTTGTAAATAAAATGGATAGATCGGGAGCTGATTTTTTAAGAGTAGTAAATCAAATTAAAGAAAGACTAGGTTCAAATGCTATTCCTGTACAGATACCAATTGGTGCAGAAGACAATTTTAAAGGTATAGTTGATTTAATCAAAATGAAAGCTATATATTGGAACGAAGATGATATGGGAACAACATACGAAGAAAAAGATATTCCCGCAGATCTTGAGGAAACCTGTAATAATTATAGAGAAGAAATGGTTGAAGCAGCAGCAGAAGCAAATGAAGAGCTTATGGATAAATATCTCAATGATGGAGATTTATCGTCCGACGATATACATAAAGGCCTAAGAATTAGAACTTTGGCGAATGAAATTGTTCCAGCACTATGTGGATCTGCTTTTAAAAATAAAGGTGTTCAGGCTATGCTTGATGGTGTAATCAGATACCTTCCTTCCCCATTAGACATTCCTGCTATTAAAGGAATAAATGACAGTGAAGAAGAAGTTGAAAAAGAGGCATCTGATGACGAAGGATTTTCTGCCTTGGCTTTTAAAATAGCAACAGATCCTTTTGTGGGAACATTAACATTTTTTAGAGTTTACTCTGGAGTTTTGTCAGCAGGATCTGCTGTAACAAATTCTACAAAAGGTAAAAAAGAGAGAGTTGGAAGAATACTGCAAATGCATTCAAATTCAAGAGAAGAAATTAAAGAAGTTAGAGCTGGAGATATAGCTGCAGCCGTAGGTTTAAAAGATGTAACTACCGGAGACACACTATGTGATCCTTCTAAGTTAGTTACTTTAGAAAGAATGGAATTCCCAGAACCAGTTATTGCTGTAGCAGTAGAACCAAAAACCAAAGCCGATCAAGAAAAAATGGGAATAGCTCTACAAAAGCTAGCCCAAGAGGACCCTTCCTTTAGAGTTAAAACAGATGAGGAGTCAGGGCAAACAATTATTTCTGGTATGGGTGAATTACATCTAGAAATTATTGTTGATAGAATGAAAAGAGAGTTCAGTGTTGAAGCAAACGTAGGGGCACCACAAGTAGCATATAGAGAATGCATTAGAAAACCAGTAGATCAAGAAAGTAAATTTGTTAGACAAAGTGGGGGACGAGGTCAATATGGACATGTATATTTAAAAATCGAGCCTCAAGAAGCAGGTTCAGGTTATGAATTTGTTAATGAAATTGTTGGTGGAGCAATTCCTAGAGAATATATTCCAGCTGTGGACAAAGGAATACAAGAACAAATGCTTAATGGTGTAATTGCTGGATACCCTGTAGAAGATATAAAAGTTACTTTATATGATGGAACTTTTCATGATGTAGACTCATCTGAGATGGCATTTAAAATTGCTGGCTCAATGGGTTTTAAAGAGGGAGCAAAGAAGGCTGACCCCGCATTACTTGAGCCAGTTATGAAGGTAGAAGTTGTCACACCTGAGGATTATATGGGCGATGTTGTTGGTGACTTGAATAGAAGAAGAGGTATAATAGGTGCTATGGAAGATAGCCCCGCTGGAAAAGTTATTAGAGGAGAGATTCCGCTTAAAGAAATGTTTGGTTACGCAACTGATTTGAGATCAGCAACCCAAGGTAGAGCTACTTATTCAATGGAGTTTTCAAAATACATGGAAGCCCCAAGAAACATAGCAGATGAAATAATAAATAAACACTCAGGATAAAAAAATTGGTAAAAAAATCTGAAAACGCAACAAATCAAAACATTCGAATCAAACTTAAAGCGTTTGACCATAAATTAATTGATCAATCAGCAGTAGAAATAGTTGAAACTGCGAAAAGAACAGGGGCAAGAGTTAAAGGCCCAATACCGCTTCCCACAAAGATGGAAAGATTTACAATACTGATTTCGCCTCATGTAGATAAAGATGCTAGAGATCAGTACGAAATAAGGACTCATAAGAGAATCATGGATATATTGGACCCTACTGATAAGACTGTAGACGCCCTTATGAAATTAGATTTGGCAGCTGGTGTTGACGTGCAAATCAAGCTAAATTAAGCTTTTATCCCTTATTTATTAGTGTATAATCAGCAAACTAACTTAGATAGTCTAGGTGATGGATTTTATTACCTAGGCTTTTTTATTTTTACATTTAGAAGAGAATTAAATGATGACAGGCTTAATAGGCAAAAAAATTGGTATGACTAGGGTATTCAATGAGAATGGCCAATCTGTACCTGTAACCGTTTTAAAGATAGAAACAAACATAGTTTCAATGATAAAAACAATTGAATCAGATGGTTATAATGCACTTCAAATCTCCTCTAATGAACAGAAAGAAACAAAAGTAAATAAATCTAAATTAGGTCACTTCAAAAAAAACAATATCACTCCGCAAAAAGACTTAAAAGAATTTCGTGTTAAAGACACATCGGGTATTGAAATTGGGCAAAAATTTGAAGCAGATCATTTTGAGGAAGGAGCATTTGTTAATGTTCGCTCAAGATCAAAAGGTAAGGGTTTTGCTGGAACAATAAAAAGACATAATTTTAAAGGAAAAGATGCTACGCACGGAAATTCAATTTCACACAGAACTCCAGGGTCAACTGGACAATGCCAATTTCCTGGTAGAGTTTTTAAAGGTAAAAAAATGGCAGGACAAATGGGAGATGTTATGGTGACAAGAAAAAATCTCCAAATAGTTAAAATTGATGCTGAAAAAAAATTAATTTTAGTTAAGGGCGCGGTTCCAGGATTCAAAGGAAGATTAGTCGAAGTGACTCAATCAGCAAAAAGAAAAAAAGGTAATAACTAATGGAAATTAATATATTGCCAAAAAACGAAAAAATAAATTTATCAGATAATTGTTTTGGTGTTGATTACAAGAAAACATTGGTTCATCAGGTAATAACATCATATTTTTCTAATGCTAGAGAAAATTATAGCTCACAAAAAAATAGATCCGATGTAAGAGGTGGTGGTAAAAAACCATGGAGACAAAAAGGCACTGGAAGAGCGAGAGCGGGAACAACCAGGGGCCCAATATGGAGGGGTGGAGGTGTAACTTTTGCATCAGGCAAAAGAAATTTTTCAGAAAAAATTAATAAAAAAATGTATAAAGTTGCTATGAAATCAATAATGTCAGAGCTCTTGAGGACAGATAGGGTAGTAGCAATAGATAAAATTGCATTAAAAGAAATTAAAACAAAGGAAATGCATAAAATATTAAAAAAATACGATCTAAAATCAGTTCTAATAGTAACGAACGAAATTGACGAGAAGTTATTTCTTTCGGCCAGAAATATTAAAGATGTTGGTATTGCAACAGTAGATTATTTAGATCCTCCATTAATGCTTTCTTATAAAAAAATATTAATTGTGAAGGATGCACTTTTAAGCTTTGAAAAAAGGTTTGGAGCATAAAATGGATATTAATAATCTATCAAAGGTAATTCTAATGCCACACGTTTCAGAAAAATCAGTCATGATTGCTGACAACGTTAGGCAACAGACTTTCAAGGTAGCTTCTAACGCAACAAAAAGCGATGTCAAAGAAGCTATTGAAAAATTATTTGATGTTGAGGTTGTGAATGTAAATATATTAACCGTCACAGGAAAACAAAAAGTCTTTGGTAGAACTAAAGGTAAAAGAAAAAATTATAAAAAAGCTTATGTTACGTTAAAAGAAGGTCAAGATATTGATTTAGGAGGAGCTAGTTAAATATGGCTACTATTTTACAAAAACCAACATCACCAGGAAAAAGATTTACAGTAAGTGTAAAAACTGAAGGTCTTCATAAGGGAAAGCCATACTCTAAACTTTTGCAAAAAAAGTCGAAAACTGGCGGAAGAAATAATAGTGGAAAAATTACAACTAGACATGTTGGTGGTGGCCATAAACAAAAATACAGAGTTATTGATTTTAAAAGAAATAAGTATGACGTTACTGGTAAAATTGAAAGACTAGAATACGATCCTAATAGATCTGCTCATATAATGCTTGTTTTATACAGCGATGGTGAAAGAAGATATATTATTGCACCTCATAAATTAAAAGTTGGGGATGAAATCCAATCTGGAAAAAATGTCCCAATTAAAGTTGGTAACTGCATGCCTTTAAGCCAAATACCATTAGGAACAAGTATTCATTGCGTTGAAATGAAGCCAAACAAAGGTGCTCAAATTGCTAGAAGCGCTGGAGCATCGGTTCAATTGGTTGCAAAAGATGGACCTTACGCATTAATAAGACTTCGTTCTGGGCAAATGAGAAAAATACCACAGGAATGTGTTGCAACAATTGGAGAAGTGTCAAACCCAGAACATAATTTAGCAAAACTTGGAAAAGCTGGTGCTAAAAGATGGAGAGGCGTCCGTCCAACTGTAAGAGGAGTAGCAATGAATCCAGTTGACCACCCGCATGGAGGTGGTGAAGGAAAAACTTCTGGAGGGAGACATCCAGTTTCGCCATGGGGAACACCAACAAAAGGTTTTAAAACAAGATCTAATAAAAGAACAGATCATTTAATCATTAAGAAGAGAAAATAGGTAGATAAAGAATGTCAAGATCAATTAAAAAAGGGCCATTTATAGATCATCATTTAATGAAAAAAGTTGATGATGCTGTAAAAAACAATAATAAAAAACCAATAAAAACTTGGTCTAGAAGATCTATGGTAATTCCTGAAATGGTTGGTCTTACTATTGCTATCCATAATGGCAGACAACATATACCTGTATTAATATCAGAGAATATGGTTGGACATAAGTTAGGAGAATTCTCGATTACCAGAACATTTAAAGGACACTCCGGAGACAGAAAGGCAAAATAATGGAAGTTAAAGCAAATTTAAAATATGTAAGAGTGTCACCGCAAAAATGCAGGCTGATCGTTGATACCATCAGAGGTAAAAAAGTTTCTGATGCTTTAGATATATTAAATTTCAGTAAGCAAAAAAGTTCTGACATTGTTAAAAAAGTTTTAGAGTCGGCAATTGCAAATGCTGAACATAATAATGGTGCTGATATTGATGCATTAATGGTAAAAACCGTTTATGTAAATGTTGGTCCTACTTTAAAAAGATTTAGAGCAAGAGCCAAAGGTAGCGCAAATAGAATTTTAAAAAGATCAAGTCATATAACAATAGGTTTATCAGACGAGTAAATATTATGGGACAAAAAGTACATCCAATAGGTTTTAGGTTAGGAGTTTCAACTGAGCACACATCTAAGTGGTATGCTGAAGGAAAAGAGTACCCTGAATTTTTATTGAAAGATTTAATGGTTAAAGATTTTTTAAAGAAAAAGCTTTCACAAGCGTCTGTAAGTAAAATAACTATAGAAAGACCTACAAAAGCAGCAGAAATTACAATACATACAGCAAGGCCTGGAATTGTAATAGGAAAAAAAGGAGAAGATGTTGAAGTTCTCAGAAAAAAAGTAGCTTTAATGATGGGCTTAAATTTGAATAATGTAAAAATAAATATCGAAGAAATAAGAAAGCCAGAAGTTGATGCACAGCTTGTTGCAGAAGGAATAGCTTCTCAATTAGAAAGAAGAATAATGTATAGAAGAGCAATGAAACGAGCTGTACAGAATTCAATGAGACTAGGAGTATTGGGTATCAAAGTAAATATTGCTGGAAGATTAAATGGTGCCGAGATTGCAAGATCAGAGTGGTATAGAGAGGGAAGGGTCCCATTGCACACCCTAAAAGCAAAAATTGATTATGGTTTTGCTGAAGCTATGACAACATATGGAATAATTGGTATTAAAACCTGGATTTATAGTGGTGAAACAGATGAAGAATCAAATAAGGATAAAGGTAAATAAAAACTATGTTGCAACCAAAAAAAACAAAATATCGTAAGCAGCAAAAAGGTAAGAATAGAGGCCTGGCTCTTAGAGGTTCAAAAGTAAGCTTTGGTGAATATGGTTTAAAAGCTACAAGCAGAGGTCGACTTACAGCTAGGCAGATTGAGTCTGCTCGTAGAGCTATGACAAGACATATTAAAAGAGGCGGTAAAGTTTGGATAAGAGTTTTCCCAGATGTTCCAATTACCAAGAAGCCTCTCGAAGTAAGGCAAGGAAAAGGAAAAGGGAATGTAGAATACTGGGTAGCAAAAATTCAGCCTGGTAAAGTACTTTATGAAATGGAAGGTGTTGAAGAAGATATTGCTAGGCAAGCTTTTAAACTCGCTGCAGCAAAACTACCTTTTCAAACTCAGTTTGTAATTAGGACAATAATGTAGGTATAAATAATGTTAGCAAAAGAAATAAGAGAAAAATCGGTTAAAGAACTTGTAAAACTTTTAGATGAAACAAGTTTAGAATATTTTAAGTTGAAAATGCAGCTAACAACTGGGCAGCTTCCTACACATAGACAAATTAGAAATTCTAGAAAAGATATTGCATTAATTAAAACTATTATTAACGAAAAAAGGTTAAATGATGGAGCAGAGTAAAAAAATAAAAACACTTACTGGAACAGTAATAAGTGACAAAATGGATAAAACTGCTGTTGTTCTTTTCGAAAGAAAAGTAAAGCACCCAAAGTATGGGAAATATGTAAAGAAATCGACAAAATATAAAATTCATGATGAAAAAAATGAGTGTAAGACTGGAGATGTGGTAACAATAGCTGAAGTTAGACCTATATCAAAAGATAAGTCATGGAAACTGATAGGTATTTTAGGGAACAAGGAGTAATAAAGTGATTCAAGTACAAACAGTATTAACAGCGGCAGATAACAGTGGAGCAAAAAAGATCCAGTGCATTAAAGTACTTGGTGGGTCTAAAAGAAGATATGCCAGAATTGGTGATGTAATAAAAATTAGTGTCCAAACAGCAATACCAAGAGGTAAAGTGAAGAAAGGTGAAGTGCTTAACGCCGTTGTAGTTAGAACTGCAAAAGGTGTAAGAAGAAATGATGGATCTTTAATAAAGTTTGATACAAACGCTGCAGTTTTACTAAATGCTCAATTACAACCAATAGGAACCAGAATATTTGGACCAGTTACAAGAGAACTAAGAAACGAAAAATTTATGAAGATTATTTCACTAGCACCAGAAGTACTTTAGGTAAAAAATTATGAATAGATTAAAAAAAGGCGATCAAGTTTATATTATTTCTGGAAAAGACAAGGGAAAGCTTGGAATTATTTCCAAAATAGTAAGTGAGGAAAAAATACTGGTTGATGGGATAAATTTAGCTAAGAAACACGTAAAGCCAAATCCTAATAAAAATGAAACTGGTGGTGTGGTTGAAAAAGAAATGCCGATTCATGTATCAAATGCAATGATTTATAATGTTAAAACAAAAAAACCAGATAGAGTAGGTGTTCTTAAGTTAAAAAATGAGAAAAAAGTTAGAGTGTTTAAATCAACAGGGGAACAAATTGATTTATGAGTAGTAGACTTAGAAAAATTTATGATGAAGAAATAAAAATTTCATTACAAGAAAAAATGAAATATAAATCTTCAATGGAAATACCAGCAATAACAAAAATTACAATTAATGTTGGTCTTGGGCAAGCTGTGAAAGATAAAAAAGTTATAGAGCATGCCGTAGGAGACATTGAGAAAATTTCTGGGCAAAAACCTATTATCACTAAAGCAAAGAAATCTATAGCTGCTTTTAGCTTGAGAGAAGGTATGCCAATTGGATGCAAAGTTACGTTAAGAAAAGATAGAATGTATGAATTTTTAGACAGGTTAATAACTATTGCTATTCCAAGAATTCGTGATTTTAGAGGCTTTTCTAGGAAAGCTTTTGATGGTCGAGGTAACTATACATTAGGTATAAAAGAACAAATTATATTTCCTGAAATAGATTATGAAAAGATAGACAGCGTTAGGGGTTTAGACATAGCTATTACAACATCTGCAAAAAATGATGATGAGGCTAGGTTATTACTTGAAGAATTTAACTTTCCTTTTAGGAGATAAAGATATGGCTAAGGCATCAATGATAGAAAGAGAAAAGAAAAGATTAAAGCTAAGTAAGAAACTATATACTAAAAGAAAAGCTTTAAGAGATATTTTAAATAATCAAGATGCAACAATAGACGAGAAGATGGATGCTTCTATGAAATTACAGAAACTTCCTCGTGATTCAAGTTTAAGTAGAATAACAAATAGATGCGCAATTACTGGAAGACCAAAAGGTTTTTATAGAAAATTTGGTTTAGGAAGAATAAAAGTTAGAGAAGCAGCAATGCGAGGAGATATCCCAGGTCTAGTTAAGGCTAGCTGGTAGAGGAAATTATTATGAGCATGAGTGACCCAATAGCAGGAATGTTAACAATTATAAGAAATGGACAAATGATTAATAAGACATTTGTATGTACTGATATGTCAAAAACAAAAGAATCAATTCTTAAAGTATTAAAAGAAGAAGGATATATATTAGATTTTGAAGTAAAAGATATAGAAAATAATAAAAAAAGATTAAAAATAAAATTAAAATACTTTCAAGGTAAGCCAGTTATTAGCAATATAAAAAGAATAAGTAAGCCAAGTTTAAGAATATATAAAAATAAAGATGATCTGCCTAAAGTTTTAAATGGTCTTGGAGTAGCAATAGTTTCAACTTCTAAAGGAGTTATGACTGCAGATGCTGCAAGAAAGCAAAATTTTGGTGGTGAAGTATTATGTACTGTGGAGTAATATTAAATTGTCAAGAATAGCCAAACAACCAGTTCAAATTCCAAATGGTGTAGAAGTAACCATTAAGAATAACTTGATTTTATTCAAAGGTCCAAAAGGTGAGACGGAAATGAATGTTCACGAAAGTGTAACTATAAATAAAGAAGAAAATATAATTAATTTGGAAATTAATGAAACGAATAGTGCTATGGCAGGAACCATGAGGTCGTTAATAAATAATAATGTAATTGGAGTTAGCGAAGGGTATGAGAAAAAATTAAATTTAGTTGGTGTTGGATACAAAGCGGAAATAAAAAATAAACAATTACATTTAGCTTTAGGTTTTTCGCATCCTGTAATTTATGAATACGAAAGCGAAATTGAGATAACAACCCCATCTCCAACAGAAATAATAGTTAAAGGCATTAATAAACAGAGAGTTGGGCAGATATCAGCAGAAATAAGAGCTTTTAGACCGCCCGAGCCATACAAAGGAAAAGGCGTTAAGTATAGCGATGAAAATATTATTAGAAAAGAGGCTAAAAAGAAATAACAATGAAAAATAAATTAGCAAGGCTTAAGTCTGCAAAAAAAATAAGATCAAAAATTTTACCCGGTGATAAGCACAGACTTACGGTATTTAAAACAACAATGCATACGTATGCTCAGTTATTTTCTCCTTCAGGAGAAATCATTACATCCGCAAGCACTTTAGAAAAAAAGATTTTGAAAGAAAAAAATCATACTGGTAATATTGAGACCGCAAAAATTATAGGTAAAGTTATCGCTGAAAGAGCAATTGAAAAGAATGTTAAAGAAGTTGCATTTGATAGAAGTGGCTTTAATTATCACGGTAGAATTAAAGCATTAGCTGAATCTGCTAGAGACAATGGATTAAAATTTTAATAGAGAAAAAAATGTCATCAAATATAGATAAATACCAAGGTAGCGAAGAATTATTAGAAAAACTTGTTAAAGTTAATCGTGTCGCAAAAGTTGTTAAAGGTGGACGACAGTTTGGTTTTACCGCATTAACTGTAATAGGTGATGGAAATGGAAGAATTGGTTATGGATATGGAAAAGCTAAAGAAGTACCTTTGGCGATTCAAAAAGCTATGGAAAAAGCAAGAAGAGATATGACAAAAGTAGCAATAATTAATAGCACTTTGCATTACCCATTGGTTGGTAAACACGGGGCAGCAAGAGTATACATGCAACCTGCATCTGAAGGTACGGGAATTATTGCAGGTGGAGCAATGAGAGCTGTATTTGAAGTGGTAGGAATTAATAATGTTTTAGCCAAATGTATTGGCACAACAAATCCAATTAATATAGTTAAGGCTACAATCAATGGATTAAGATCTGTTCAGTCACCACAATATGTTTCAAACAAACGAGGAAAAACCATAGAGCATATTTTAGGGATAGAAAATGTCAAAGATTAAAATAACATTGGTAAAAAGTTTAGCAGGAAGATTGAAAGCCCATCAAGCTTGCGCAAGAGGTCTTGGTATAAGAAAAATACACAAGACAATAGAAATAAATGATACTCCTGAAAATAGAGGGATGGTAAATAAAATTAATTACTTATTAAAAGTTGAGAAATAATAATGGAATTTAATACTATAGCACCTGAGGTTAAAAAGAAAAATGCCAAAAGAGTTGGTAGAGGTATTGGTTCGGGCAATGGCAAAACTGCTGGCAGAGGTCATAAAGGGCAAAAAGCTAGAGCAGGTGGTTTCCATAAAGTTGGGTTTGAGGGTGGACAAATGCCATTACAAAGAAGATTGCCGAAGGTAGGTTTTACTTCGAGAAAAAATACTACTGCTAGAGTAAGGCTTGGTGAGTTAGAATTTGACGGAAATGAAAATATTACAATTGAAATTTTAAAAACTAAGAAAATAATTTCGCATAAATCTAAAGACGTTAAAGTTTTTTTATCTGGTGAGTTAAAAAGTAAAATAAATCTTGATGGAATTAATGTTACTAAAGGTGCTAAAAAAGCAATAGAAGATTTAGGTGGAAAAATAAAATAATATTATGGAAGAGTTAAGAAAAAGACTATTATTTGTTTTTGGTGCAATTCTTGTTTATAGAATTGGCACATACATCCCTGTGCCAGGAATAAATCCGGCAGCATTAGCATCTTTCTTTGAGCAACAAAGTGGAACAATAATTGATATGTTTAATATGTTTTCTGGGGGTGCTCTTGAGCGTTTTAGTATTCTTGCTCTTGGAATCATGCCTTATATTTCAGCTTCTATAATAATGCAGCTAATGTCAGCTACTATGCCAGCTTTAAAAGAAATTAAAAAACAAGGAGAAGCAGGAAGGAAGACAATAACACAATATACTAGATATGGAACATTAGGTTTGGCTACTCTTCAAGCAGGTGGGGTTGCTGTTGCACTTCAATCTCAAGGCATAGCTTTATACAGCGGTTCAGGCTTTGTATTTTCAACTATAGTTACTCTTGTTACAGGAACAATGTTTTTAATGTGGTTGGGTGAGCAGATATCTGAAAAAGGTATAGGTAATGGAATCTCAATAATTATATTTATCAGTATAGTTTCAGGATTACCTACAGCAGTAGGTGGAACATTAGAACTAGCTAGTACTGGAGAACTTAATTCAGCATTAGTTGTTATGATTTTAGTTTTAGCGGTTGCTGTAACTGCATTTGTTGTGTTTATAGAACGTGGACAAAGAAAAATCACAGTTAATTATGCAAGAAGACAACAAGGAAGAAAATTAGTGCAAGCCCAGTCAAGTTACTTGCCATTAAAGCTCAATATGGCGGGAGTTATACCCCCGATTTTTGCATCAAGCATAATTTTGTTTCCATCGACACTTGGTCAGTGGGCGGGCTCAGCTGATAGCATGAGTTGGTTAAAAGATATATCATCAACTTTAGCCCCAGGACAACCTTTATATGTTATTTTTTATGCAGCAGCAATTATATTCTTTTGCTTCTTTTATACAGCGCTAGTATATGATTCTAGGGAAACCTCAGATAATCTAAAAAAATCAGGCGCTTCTATACCTGGCGTAAGACCTGGAGAGCAAACATCAAAATATATAGATAGTGTTTTAACAAGATTAACTGCGGTTGGAGCAATTTATATAACTTTTGTTTGTCTCGTTCCAGAATTTTTAATTATTGGTCTAAATGTGCCGTTTTACTTTGGTGGTACATCACTACTAATTATTGTTGTAGTAATAATGGATTTCATAGGCCAGTTACAGTCTCATATGATGAATTATCAATACGGGAGTTTAATGAAAAAATCAAACTTACAGGGTTATAAAAGATGAAAGTAAGAGCATCAGTAAAGAAAATATGTAGAAATTGCAAGGTCATTAGACGAAATAGGGTGATCAGAGTAATCTGTGTTAACCCGAGACACAAACAAAGACAAGGATAATAATGATTGAAGAAATTAACCATATTGTTAGAATACATAACATTTTTCAGGAAATATAATGGCTAGAATAGCAGGAATAAACGTATCAGATAATAAGCATACAGTAATTGCTTTGCAGTCTATTTATGGTATTGGTGCAACAAGAGCAAAAGATATTTGTAAAACATCCAATATTAAACCTGAAACAAAGATTAAAGAATTAACTGAAGAAGAGTTAGAGATATTGAGAAACCAAGTCCTGAAGTACAACATAGAAGGCGATCTTAGAAGAGAAGTTACGTTAAATATTAAAAGGTTAATGGATCTAGGAACTTATAGAGGAATCAGACATAGAAAAGGTTTGCCTTTAAGAGGCCAGAAAACAAAAAATAATTCAAGAACAAGAAAAGGCCCAAGAAAGGCTATAAGAAAATAAATTAGGATACTTTTAATGGCAAAAACAAATTTAAAAACTAAAAAGAAAGTAAAAAAAGTAGTATCAGATGGCATAGCTGTTATTAATTCAACTTTTAATAATACAATAGTAACTATTACAGATAGACAAGGTAATACGCTTTGTTGGGCAACCGCAGGAGGATCTGGATTTAGAGGATCAAGAAAAAGCACTCCATTTGCTGCCCAAGTCGCTGCTGAAAAAGCTGGAAACTTAGCTAAGGAATATGGTTTAAAAAATCTAGTGGTATTAGTTAAAGGCCCTGGGCCTGGAAGAGAATCTGCTGTAAGAGCTTTAAATAATATTGGTTATAAAATTACAGATATTAATGATGTTACACCAATTCCGCATAATGGCTGCAGACCGCCTAAAAAGAGGAGAGTTTAAAAAGTGGCAAGATATATTGGACCAAAATGTAAGTTAATGAGAAGAGAAGGTACAGATCTTTTGCTTAAAAGCAGAAGTAGATCTCTTGAGTCAAAATGCAAAATTGATACGCAACCAGGACAGCATGCTGATAAAAAACCAAGACTATCAGATTACGGCTTACAACTTAGAGAAAAACAAAAACTTAAAAGAATATATGGCGTACTTGAAAAGCAATTTAGACTATATTATAAAAAAGCAGCTAGACAAAATGGTTCTACGGGTGAAAACCTTTTAAAGCTACTTGAAAGAAGACTAGATAATGTTGTTTACAGGATGGGTTTTGGGTCAACAAGAGCTGAAGCAAGACAACTCGTGAGTCATAAGTCAGTTTTAGTAAATGGAATCATAGTTAACATAGCTTCATATCAAGTATCCGCTGAAGATGTCATATCAATAAAAGAAAAATCAAAAAATCAATTAAGAATAAAAGATTCTTTAGCAATAAGTGACCAGTTAGGATCAGTATCTTCGTGGATTACTGTAGATAGCAAGAAGATGGAAGGAGTTTTTAAATCTATACCTGAAAGAATGGATTTACCTTCAGATATAAACGAATCATTAGTAGTTGAATTATATTCTAAATAAAAGAGGTATTATATTGTGTCAAATTTTAATAATTTATTAAAACCAAGAATAGTTAACATTGAAGATGTAGGACCAAATACTACTAAAGTGACACTCGAGCCATTAGAGAGAGGTTTTGGTCACACTTTAGGAAGCGCACTAAGAAGAATAATGCTTTCATCAATAGTTGGATCGTCTGTAACAGAAGTTACAATTGAAGGTGTTCAACATGAGTATAGTGCAATTGAGGGTATTCAGGAGGATGTGATTGATATAATGTTAAATCTAAAAGAAGTTGCTTTTAAAATGAATGGTAACTCTTCTGCAACATTGAATTTATCAAAAAGTGAAACAGGACTGGTTACAGCTTCAGACATAGAGTTAAAAAACGACATCGAAATTGTTAATCCAAATCATGTTATTGCTAATATTACAACAAAAGGAGCATTACTTAATATGCAAATTGAGGTTAGCGAAGGGATAGGTTATTCATCTGCAGGACAAAGACTACATGATTCAAATAGAACAATTGGATCATTACTAATAGATGCTAGCTATAGTCCAATAAAAAAAGTTTCTTATAAAGTAGATTCTGCAAGGGTTGAACAAAGGACTGACTTAGATAAGCTTATTATAGAGCTTGAGACTGATGGAACTATTGATCCGGAAACTTGTATAAGAGAGGCAGCAACAATACTACATGATCAAGTATCTGTATTTGTAGATTTAAAAGCGATTGAAGAAACTGAACAAAAAGAAGTACAGGCAGAAATAGACCCTAATCTACTAAGACCAGTAGACGATCTAGAGTTAACAGTTAGGTCAGCAAATTGCCTAAAAGCTGAAAATGTTTATTATATTGGAGATTTAATTCAAAGAAGTGAAAACGAATTACTAAAGACTCCTAATTTAGGAAAAAAATCTTTAACAGAGATAAAAGATATATTGGGAACATATGGACTAAGTCTAGGAATGAAACTAGATAATTGGCCACCTAGTAATTTAAATGAACAAGATAATCAAGCCAAGAAGTTTTAGGAGAAAATGTGAGACATAAATACTCTGGTAGAAAACTTAACAGAACATCGTCACATAGAACATCAATGTTTAAAAACATGATGGCGTCTTTAATAGAGCACGAAGAAATAAAAACAACTGTGCCAAAAGCGAAAGAATTAAGAGGTTTTGTAGAGCGATTAATCACAATATCTAAAGTTGATACTGTTGCAAAAAGAAGAATAGTTTTTTCACGTATAAGATCTAAAGAAGCTGTAGCAAAACTTTTCAATGACCTCGGGCCAAGATTTAAGGAGAGACCAGGTGGATATCTAAGAATCTTAAAATGTGGTTATAGAGCAGGTGACAAGGCCCCTATGGCTATTGTACAGTTAGTTGATAAACAGCAAGAAGTTAAAGAAGAGTCATAAAATACTCTTTAAGTATTTTCCTGTAAAAGATTTTTTATTCTTAGAAACTGTTTCAGGAGAACCCTCAGCAATAACTGCTCCTCCATTTATTCCGCCTTCAGGCCCCATGTCAATTATCCAATCTGCAGTTTTTATTACATCTAAATTATGTTCGATAATGATTATTGTATTTCCTTTATCTCTTAATTTATAAATAATTTTCAACAGTTGATCTACATCATGAAGATGTAAACCAGTAGTTGGCTCATCAAAAATATATATAGTTTTACCAGTATCTTTTTTTGATAACTCTTTAGCTAATTTAACTCTTTGGGCTTCTCCACCAGATAATGTTGTAGCATTTTGACCAACAGTTATATAAGAAAGTCCAACATCCATAAGAGTTTTTAGTTTTCTTTTAATAGTTGGGACATTATCAAAAAAACTATAAGCTTCTTCAACTGTCATTTCTAAGACTTCAGAAATATTTTTATTTTTATATAAAATTTCTAATGTAGAATTATTATATCTTTTACCTTTACAGATATCACATTGAACATATATGTCTGGCAAAAAGTGCATTTCAACTTTAATAACTCCATCACCATGGCAAGCTTCACATCGCCCACCTTTCACATTGAAGCTAAATCTTCCAGGATTATAGCCTCTCGATCTGGACTCTTTAGTCGCAGAAAATAAATCTCTAATTAATGTAAATAGACCTGTATAAGTCGCAGGATTTGATCTTGGAGTTCTTCCAATTGGGCTTTGATTAATTTCTATAATTTTGTCAAATTGTTCCCATCCTGCTATATCTTTAACTTCTCCATGATAATTACTATTTTTATTTATTTTATTACTTAAAAATTTATAAAGTGTTTCGTTAATTAACGTTGATTTCCCAGACCCAGAAACTCCTGTGACACAAGTTAATAAGCCTATAGGTATATCAACATCTAAATTTTTTAAGTTATTTGAGCATGCGTCGTGAATTTGTATTTTCTTAGAGTTTGGTTTTAACCTTTTTTCAGGTATATTTATTTTTTTCTTTCCAGATAAATATAGCCCAGTTATAGATTTATTATTTTTTTCTACCTCCTTTGGAGAACCCTCTGCAATAACTTCTCCTCCGTAGACCCCAGCTCTTGGACCAATATCTATTACGTGATCTGCAGCTCTAATAGTACATTCATCATGTTCAACAACAATTACCGTATTACCTAAATCTCTTAATTTATATAAAGTTTCTATTAATTTATCATTATCTCTTTGATGAAGTCCTATTGAAGGCTCATCTAAAATATAGGTTACGCCTACTAATCCGGCTCCAATTTGGCTTGCTAGCCTTATTCTTTGATTTTCGCCTCCTGATAATGTTTCTGCACTTCTATCTAAGCTTAAATAATTTAGCCCAACATTATTTAAAAAACTTAATCTAGAGAATATTTCTGTAATTAGTTTGTCGGCAATTTTCTTTCGTTTGCCTGACAAAGAAATATTTTTAAAAAATTCTAGACATTCTCCAATAGGCAAGTGAGAAATATCTGCAATATTTTTATCATTGATAAAAACATTCCTAGCATCTTCACATAATCTAGTTCCATTACAATCTGCGCATACTTGTTTAGAAAGATATTTATTTAACTCCTCTCTTACAAAATTAGATTCTGTATTATTATACCTACGTTCAAAATTATTAATTACGCCTTCAAAACTTTGCATTTTTGAAATTTTCTTTCCATTATTATTATAATAAATAAACTTTATTTCTTCATCGCCAGTACCATATAAAATAATTTTCTGTATTTTTTTACTTAAAGAGGAAAACGGCTTTTCTGTATCAAATTTGTAATACTCCGCCAATGATTTTATTATTTGAAAGTAAAACTCATTTCTTTTGTCCCAGCCTTTAATAGAGCCTGATGATAAGCTGAGGTCTTTGTTTATAATTTTATTTTCATCGAAAAACTGGTTTACTCCAAGACCATCACAAGATTTACATGCACCAATTGGGCTATTGAATGAAAAAAGTCTTGGCTCTAGTTCTTCTATACTATATCCACATTTCGGACATGCAAATTTCGATGAATAACTCTCATTTGTTTTTTTGTCTAGAGAATAAATTAATACCGTATCATTTTTAAAGTTAAGTGCTGTTTCTATTGATTCTGTAAGTCTAATTTTTGAATTTTTATTAATTTTTAATCGGTCTAAAACGAGTTCAATTGTATTATTTTTTTTAGGGTCAATTTTTGGAAGTTCCGTAATATTATATATTGTATTATTTATTCTTAGCCTTACAAACCCCCTCATTTTAATATCTTCTATAATATTTTTGTGTTCGCCTTTTCTATTGCTAATTAAAGGTGTAAGTATTATTAATGATTCATTTTCATCGTATTTTTCATATAGATCCTCCACAATCTCCGATGCTGATTTTCCTTCTAAACTATCTCCATGTATAGGACACTTTGGTATCCCAGCCCTAGCAAAAAGTAGTCTTAGATAATCATGAATCTCTGTTATTGTTCCAACTGTAGATCTTGGATTGTGCGATGTTGTCTTTTGTTCTATTGATATCGCGGGAGATAAACCTTCAATATGATCAACTTCTGGTCTTTCCATTCTTGTTAAGAACTGTCTTGCATATGCAGATAGTGACTCTACATATCTTCTTTGTCCTTCAGCAAAAATAGTGTCGAATGCCAGTGTGGATTTACCAGAACCAGATAATCCTGTTATTACGATTAACTTGTCTCTAGGGATAGTTATATCTATATTTTTTAAATTATGGCTTCTCGCGCCCTTAATTACTATATTATGCATTTACATATGATATTATTGTTAGACCAACTAGTTAGAATATAATGACTACCCAGAAAGGTATAGTATTAATTGCAAATATATGAATAATGTATAACAGACTATAGGAGTTTAAAATATGGCAGGTGTAAATAAAGTTATAATTTTGGGAAATCTCGGTGCCGATCCAGAATTAAGATCATCTCCATCAGGAATAACTACATGCAGATTAAGTATTGCTACCTCTATGAATTGGACTGATAAAAATTCTGGTGAAAAGAAAGAAAAAACAGAATGGCACAGAATAGTTTTTTTTGGTAGAAGTGCAGAAGTTTTAGACCAATACGTAAAAAAAGGCCAACAACTGTATGTTGAAGGAAGATTACAAACAAATAAATATGAAAAAGATGGCATAGAAAGGTATTCAACAGATATTATTGGAGAATCTTTTAATTTTATTAGTGGCTCAGGATCAGGGTCATCGAACAATAATCAATTTCAGGAAGATATGAATCAGGACACAAATAATAATAAGAAAAAAGAATCAAATACCGATGATTTTGAAGATGACATTCCTTTCTAAATACTTTAAATAAATCTCATATATTTAATGCTAATAACTATATTTTTAATCACAATATTGTCGTCTTTATTGATCACAATGATCTTAGAAAAATTTTTTTCGAAAAAAAATATTTTTATAGATTCTCCAACAATTACCAGTATTCATAAAAAACCTACACCGAGTGCAGGTGGTATTTCTATTTTAATATCATATCTAATTTTTGTTTGCGTCCTAGTTAATTACGTTTTATTTGATTATGATGCTTTTTTAGTCTTACTATCTGCTTTGATCCCTATAATACTTATTGGTTTATTAGATGATTATTACAGTGTAAGTATATATATAAGGCTTTTTGTACAATTTTTTTCTTCAACTATAATTATTTATCATTTTCAAACTGATACTAATGTTTTAAATTTTCAAATATTTAGTGAGCAGTCAATTATTATTATTTTTATCTTTTCAATAATTTTATCTATTTGGCTAATGAACCTTTATAATTTTATGGATGGCATTGATGGTTATGCGTCTAGTGAGTGCATATTTGTATCGTTTTCAGCTTCTTTGATAGCCTATTTGAACAGTCCTGAAAGTTTAATGTATCTATATTTAGCTGGAATTGGAGCTGCAAACGTAGGATTTTTTATAAGAAATTGGTATCCAGCCAAAATCTTTATGGGCGACACTGGCAGTGTGTCAATAGGCTGCATATTTGCTTTTTTTATATTTTATAGTGCGTCTGAGTCAATTATTAGTATCTATACTTGGCTCATACTTTTGTCAGTTTTCATTGCTGATGCAAGTTATACACTTGCAGTAAGGGTGGTAACCAAAAAAAATATCACCAAAGCACATTTAACGCATGCTTTTCATATGTTGGCATCAAGAAAAAATTCGCATAAATATGTAACAAAATTTTTAATAAGTATTAATCTTTTTTGGGTTTTACCTTTAGCGCTATTATCAAATGCATATATGGATTATCATGTAATAATAACAATTTTGGTATATTTACCGTTACTTATTTATTTAATAAAAATAGGTGCGGGCTTAGAAGAGCAAGGAATAATATGAAGAAAAAATATTTTATAGAAACTCAAGGTTGTCAGATGAATGAGTATGATAGCGATAAAATGAAAGACCTGCTTTCAAAAGAAATGGACTTTGAGAATACAAACAATAAAGAAGATGCAGACATATTGATAGTAAATACTTGTTCAATTAGAGAAAAAGCACAAGAAAAAGTCTTTTCTCTTCTAGGTAAATGGCGCAAATTAAAAAATAAAAAGCCGGATTTAGTAATCGGCGTTGCAGGATGCGTAGCATCACAGGAAAGCACAGCAATTACTTCAAGAGCACCATATGTAGATATGGTAATTGGCCCACAAACAATTCACAGACTGCCAAAAATTTATGAACAATCTTTAAAATCAAAAAGTACTATTGTAGACGTAGAGTTTCCCTTGATTGAAAAATTTGATAACTTACCACGTCTATCAAATTCAAAATTTTCAGAGTTTGTAACTATTATGGAAGGATGTAGTAAATATTGTTCTTATTGTGTAGTGCCATACACTAGAGGAACCGAAGTAAGTAGACCATTAAATGATATATTGAAAGAAATAGAAAATCTTGTAGAAAATGGAACAAAAGAGATTACTTTGCTTGGTCAAAATGTAAATGCATATTTTTATAAAGATAAAGAGGGCAATATTGTAAATTTTGGATTACTTCTATTTTACATAGCAAGAGACAAAAGAATTAAAAGAATTAGGTATACAACATCACACCCAAATAACTTTGATGAGCAAACATACTTAGCTTATGAAAAAATACCCCAATTGGTTAGTCATTTGCATTTACCAATACAAAGTGGTTCAGATAAAGTTTTGGCAGCAATGAAAAGAGGATACACAGTTCTAGAGTATAAGTCTGTAATAAGAAAACTTAGAAAAGCTAGACCAGATATAACTTTTTCATCAGATTTTATAGTAGGATTTCCAGGAGAAACCGAAAAAGACTTTATGAAAACAATAGATATTATAAAAGAAGTTAATTTTGATCAGTCATATAGTTTTATATACAGCAAAAGACCAGGAACTCCTGCATCAGCAATAGAGGATAATATTTCACTAAAAGAAAAAAAAGAAAGGTTGAATTTCTTACAAGAGACTATAAATCAGTTATCAAAAAATAAATCTAAATCAATTTTAGGAGAAAAAGAAGAAATATTAGTTGAAGGAGTATCTTCAAAATATAATAATATGGTTACAGGAAGAACAAAGAATAACAAAATAATAAGTATACCTGGAAATAAAAATTTGATAGGTGAAATTCTTGACATTAAAATTACAGAGCTAAATAATAGATCATTAAAAGGTGAAGTCTTCGAAAAATAATTTAGGTATGGAAAAAATTCAAATTACACTTGAGCCAGAAGATAATAATAGATTGTTGAATTTGTGTGGACCACTAAACTCTAATTTAAAAGAAATAGAGTTAAGATTCGATGTTGAGATTAATCAAAGGGGAAATTCGTTTAATTTTCTTGGTGTTAAAAAAAATATTGATCTTGCGTCAAATTTTATTAAAAATTTATATATTGAAACAGAAAAGAATATTATATCAATTCCGGAATTGAGAAATTATCTCCAGCAGCCTAAAGTTTTTGACAGTGACACAGAAATTAAAAATAATAAAAATGTATTTTTCAAGTTTAAGAATTATCGTATTAATATCGATAAGCCAAATCAGCTCAAATTCTATAAATCGATTTTAGAGAATGATATTGTATTTTCTGTCGGTTCTGCAGGTTCGGGAAAAACTTTTCTCTCTATTGGGGCAGCTTTGCATTGTTATGAGCTTGGTTTGGTTAAAAAAATTGTTTTAGTAAGGCCTGCTGTGGAAGCGGGGGAAAATCTTGGATTCTTGCCTGGAGATCTTTCGCAGAAAATTGATCCGTATCTAAGACCAATGTATGACGCATTGAACTCTATTATGGGGTCAAATTTACTTAATAAAATGATAGAACAAAATATAATTGAAGTTGCACCGCTTGCTTACATGAGAGGAAGGACATTAAATGATTCTTTTATAATATTAGATGAGGCTCAAAATAGCACAAAAGAGCAAATGAAGATGTTCTTAACCCGTTTAGGCAAAAACTCAAAAGCAGTTATAACTGGTGATATTACTCAAATTGATCTTCCAAATGCTTTTTCTGGACTAGTACATGTGCTTCCACTTTTAAAAGATATAACTGGCATCAGTATTTGTAAATTTACCGATAAAGACGTTATGCGTCATCCTTTAGTAAAAAAAATTATAAATGCTTATGAAAGTAAATCATCATGATAAAATGCTTAATCATAAATAGTACTGAGGGAGAATATGTTCCTGAAACAACACATTTTTATCGTTGGGCTAATGCAATAAAGTATGAAAACGAAGGTGAGGTAACTATTAAAATAATAACTCCAGACGAGATGAGAGGTTATAATAAATTATTTAAGAATCAAGATAAAGTTTCAGACACACTTGCTTTTCCTGCAGATAATATAATTATTGAAAATAAAGTCATTTTAGGAGATATTGCAATGTGTGCAAGTAAAATTAACTCTGATTCCGAATTATACAATAAAAAAAAACTTGAAAGGTGGGCTCACTTAACTATACATAGTTTACTTCATATATATGGATATGATCACGATAGTAAAACTAATAGAAAAAAAATGGAAGATATTGAAATTGATATATTAAAAGGCTTTAATATTTTTAATCCATATGAAATATAAATTATGAATATACTAAAAAAATTATTTATAAAATTTTACGAAGATAATCTAGATAGAAAAAAAATTGTTTCACAATTAAGAAGGTATCACGAAAAAAAATATATTAATATGGAATTACTTTCTATGCTTCTAGGTGTATTTAAAGTTCAGGAAACTAGAGTGAAAGACATAATGATACCGAGATCTAGAATGGTGATTATTAGAAAAAATTCTTCTATTGATGAAATATTACCATTAATTATTAACTCATCGCATTCTAGATTTCCAGTTATTCTTGAAAATAAAGATGAAATAGTTGGAATTCTATTGGCTAAGGATTTACTGAAATATATAAAAAAAGATAACGATAATTTTAATATTGAGGAAATAATAAGGCCAAGTGTTATTATTCCAGAAACCAAGAAGCTCAATATTCTTTTGAGTGAATTTAAATCAGGTAGAAATCATCTGGCAGTTGTCGTTGACGAGTATGGAGGAGTATCTGGCTTAATAACTATTGAAGATGTTTTGGAGCAAATTGTTGGAGATATTATTGATGAACATGATTCTGTCAAATCCAATAATAATATTAAAAAAATTAAGAAGTCCATATATGTAGTGTCTGGTTCGACAACACTAACTGAATTTAATGAGTTTTTTAATAGTAATTATAAAAATGATAAATTCGACACAATTAGTGGGTTATTAATTCATAATTTTAAAAGTCTTCCTAAGACTCATGATGAAATATCTCTAGACAATTTTAAATTTCAAATAAAAATATCAGATCAGAGAAGAATTCATAGCATTCAAGTAGAAGTTAAAGAATAGATAGGTCCCTATGAAATATATTGCATATTTTTTATTAGGCGGGTTATACACACTATCCTTTTCACCCTATAACATTGGTATATTTTCTATTATAAGTGTTATGTTATTTTTATTTTTTATTAACCTTGATGATGTAAGATCGTCAATTTATAAAACCTTATCTTATTCATTAGGATATTTTTCTATTGGAACTTATTGGTTATATAATGTTATTATTAACTATGCTGAAATAAATAATTTCCTAGCAATTTTTTTAGTTATATTCTTTACCATATATTTATCTATTTTTTTTGTTATTCCAATGTGTTTTACATTGTTTGCTCGCCACAAAATAAAAATTAATGAAAATTATTCATTTATAATATTATCAATTTTAATAACAGTATTTGAAATTATTAGAGCGCATTTATTTACTGGTTACTCGTGGTTTAATTTTGGTCAGGCCGCTTTAAACACTCCTTTAGATTATTATTTTCCAGTTTTTGGTGTTCATGGACTAACTTTTATCATTTTTTTAATATCACTTATATCGATTAATATATCTATAAATAAAGATAGATCATTCTCTTTTATTTTAGCAATTTTTTTGATAATTATTTATTTAGGAGTTTATAAAAAAAATTGGACCTACGAAACTGGTAATATTTCAACTATTTCTATAGTTCAACCAAATATTGAAAATAAAAAAAAATATAGTAAGCAAGATATAGAAAATCGAATGAAAATCTTAAAGAATTTAACTTTGTCATCTATAAAAAATTCATCTGATATTATTCTTTGGCCAGAAGCACCATTACCAATTTTATATAAAAATTTAGAAAAAAATTATTATGAAAATATTATTAAAAATATTCCTAAAAAAACTACTCTTATAGCTGGTTCTTTTTATAAGAATAATAATAATATTTATAATTCAATCATTAATATTTCTGATAAATCTACTAATGTATATAGTAAAAGACATTTGGTGCCATTTGGAGAGTTTCTTCCATTTAGAAATAAGTTCTCCAATATTTATAAAACACTTGGTATAAATACTTATGATATTACACCTGGAGATTCTAATAAGAAATTTAGTATTAATAGTTTAATTGCTCAACCTTTAATTTGCTATGAAAGTATTTTCTCTTCTGAGTCTCTTGTATTAGATGAAGATGTGGATTTTATTTTGAATGTTTCAAATGATGGATGGTTCGGCGATACTTTAGCTCCGTATCAACATCTTGATGCCTTGGTAATGCGATCTCTAGAGAATCAAAGATATTCAATCAGATCTACTAATACTGGAATCTCAGCTATTATTAACCATAAAGGTGTAATTGAAGACTTTATACAGTTCAATAAGACTGGGATCATAAACAAAAAAATTATTTCAAGAAATGGAAACACACCTTTATCAAGTCATGGGTATGACATTCTTTATTCTTTATTTTTTATAGTATTCTTATACAGTACAGTTTATTTCAATATAAAATTATTTAGGCGTTTATAATAACGTTCTTTGAAATTTTTACTAAGTTAACAATATTATTAACATTAGTAGCTGAGATTTTCGAACTTCTCATTTTTTTATCTTCACAAAGTGCTCCTCTAAAACCCATATAATTTGGATTAAGTTTTACTATTTGATTTATATGTGAACTATTTATAGAACCTGCAATACCTGTTAACAAATTTAAATTTTTAGCGTTTAATATGAAATTATGAACATCAATATCGCTGACATGATTAAAAAGGTTTCCAGAATTCTTATTAGAGGTGTCAATCATGACTCCAGAAAAACCAGATTTTTTTAATATTAGAATCTCTTCATTTGTAGGTAGAAACTTATCAGCAAAAAAAACTGCTATAAGTTTTTTACATGATTTAATTTTTGATAATGTATTAATATAATTATTTTCATAAACTCCAATTTTTATAAAATCTACATCCGTATTACTGAGCTCTCCAACAATTTCAGAAATTAAATCTTTATTATTTGGCAAATCTCCAATTGTAGAGCTTGTTAATTTTTTTTTATCTATAAAGTTAATAATATCTTTTATATCATTATTTTCTAGCTTTCCTAATGCGCCATTTGATGGATCTTTTAAATCTATAATATCTATTTCAGTATCAATGAGAATTTTTGCTTCTGATATATTTTTTATGCTAGCTAATATTTTAGACATTATTTTATGTTTTTCCTATATGTATTTATATAATCGTTCAACCATTTCCAAGCTTCCAACTCATTTCTTCCTGCAGTTTTTTCAATTGCTATATTTAAATATTTAATTTCATTTTTTATCTTTTCGTCATCAATTATGCCTAATCTAGAAGCAAGTATACAAAGCTCTAAAACTGCTGATTTTGCTCTATTTAGACCATAGTACATTCTATGTATTTCTTCGTTCACAGGCTTACATATAATAGTTGGTCTCAAATTATCATCTTTTACATGGTCTATAATAAACTCTGTATGAGAAACTGCTGATTTTATTCTAGAGCAGTCAATTTTATCAACTTTTGTTAATTCTATCTTTAGGTCGTTTTTAACTATGCATGATGCAAATACTCTTACATCGTCTACGTAGTTTATCACACCTGATTTATTTCTTAATATGTTATCTAATGAAATGGATGGCTTAAATGGTTTTATTCGCAAAATCTCTTCGTCAATATATATTCCAAGAGGAGATATTTTTATTGTATTATCAATATTTTTTGTTGTAACTATAGTTTCTCTTACGTAAGTCATTTTTGATACACTTTTACTTTAATTTTCTCATCGTGTGGCCAGCTGTCTTAAATTTCATTATATCATCTTCCGATATTTCAACAGAACAGCCCCATTTAAGAATTTCATCCTGGTCGTACCTTTTTCCCAATAGAAAGGCAATTTCAGCTCTTGCTAGCTCCATACCTAAGTAATAAGCATGTCCGTCATCATTTTTAATATCTAGATGCTGATAAAATTCAGCTGCATCTTGTTCGGTATAAAAGTTTTTATTATTGAAGACATGAATTCCATCTTGATTAACGTAAATTCTATAGTTTTTATCCTTAACATTGCTCCACATTTCTTTAAGTTCGCTTGTTGAATATGGAAATGGTTTCCTTTCATGTAAATTAAGTAATTTATTTGAAATATCTTTTGGCGGCATACTATATGTTTTGGTTGTGTGCATAATTCTTCTTGCAAAATTTCCTTCAATAATGGCTTTATTACAATGTTCGCTTACCTGAGTACATAAAGCATAATTAATTTCTAATTCTGATGCTATGCCAAAAAGTAAAGCATTCATCCCAGCAGTATCTGCATGGGTAAGTTCTGTGAGATTGCCTATGCCCATCATTATTTCCACACTGGGGAAATTTTTTCTAAAGCTATGATATCTTACTATTGAATCAGTAAATCCAAAGTTTATTGGTTCTAATATTGAATCAGCAATAAATTCTTTATCATCTTTTAACAATTTTTCTATTAGTTTATAGAATTTTTTTTCTTCCCTAGGATAGTCTGGTATCACAATTGGAATAGCTTCTACTTCATCCATTATCCAGATAGACTTTTCTTGTAAGCTTAGTAAGAAATCTGCACCTGCTTTCGCACCACTAATTAAATTTTTTTCATCGAGTGAATCAATACTTACCATAAAATTTTGATTTTTTAATTCCTGTATAGTTTCAGATAAATGTGGAAACTCAGTACTTGGCAGGCAACCAATATCAATTATATCTGCTCCATCTTTTTTATAAGTATTTGCTTGTTTAATTATTTCTTTTACTGACATATTCGGAGCTTCAGTAATTTCACCAATAATTTTTGTATCATATTTACTTAGATCTAAATTTTTACCTTGTAAACCTAAAAATCTAGGAATATCTTTTAGCTCTTCTGGCCCTCTAACACACTTTTTTCCTGAGTAATTTTCTAAATCTTTTATTTCACCTCTGCATCTTCCAGGAATAATAATCTTTGTTGCCGCGAGAACATCTTTCAGATCAAGTTTTTTTATAATTATATTAACAGTTGCTAAAGCCGCAACGTTTACACCTATATCTATAACATCATAGGTGAATTCGTTTTTAGAGCTTATATCAGACAAGACTTTTTCAAGTGATATTTTTGCAAGCTTGCCTGTTAAAAATACTATATGTTCATTCATAAATCTTATTTTAATACTCCAGAATTGTATATTTTATTTTGTTTTAGCATAATGTACACTAATTAAAAATAATTATTTAATTTTGTTTATATGATAGGAGTTTTCGGCGGTAGTTTTGATCCAATCCATTTTGGACATATAAATCCTTTAATAGATCTCTCAAAACAGTTTAATTTATCAGAAATTAAGCTAATCCCAACTTATCGCTCAGCTGTTGGTAAAACATTCCATGCAGATTTTAAACACAGATTGAATATGGTCTCAATAATAGCTTCATCAGAAACAAATAATTTTAGAGCAGAGGATCTAGAAATAAGAAAAAAAGGCATATCATATACACATGAAACTATCAAAATTCTTAAAAAAGACAATAAAAAAGAAGATATTTGTCTAATAATGGGATTAGATGTATTTCTAAATATTGAAACTTGGTATAATTACGAAAAAATTTTAAAAGAAGTTAATATTTTGGTAATCAATAGACCTGGATTTGAAATAAATAAGATGAATAGCATGGGAACTCTTATTAGGGATAGGATTTCAAAAAATAAAAAAGATTTTTTAGAAAGTAAAGAGAAAAATATTTTTTTTCATCAAGCACCTCTTATTGATATATCATCGTCGTCTATAAGAGATATAATTAAAAAAGATAAAGATCCAATAAAAAAAATTCCAGGATCAATAATGTCATATATTAAAAGAAATAACCTATATGTAGAATATGAGTAATACTGAATTTAAAGAAATTAAAAATATTATTTTAAAAGCTTTGGATGACTTAAAAACTTTAGATGTAGTTTCAATAGATGTCAGTAAAAAATCAAATTTTACAGATCTATTGTTGATTGGAACTGGCACGTCGTCTACTCACATTAAAGCCATCTCCAACGAAGTAATTGAAAAAATAAAAAAAAATGGTTTTGAGAAAACTATTAGAGGTGTTGAAGTTGACAATGAATGGGTGTTGATAGATCTTTACGATATTGTCATCAATTTAATGATAAATGAGACTAGAGAATTTTATGGCTTAGAAAAACTTTGGTCTATAGATAATAGTTATAAATCTGAAATTACATCGTCTTAAAAATTATGAAAATTTTTGTTATTACAATATGTAATAAAAATGAAAATTATGAAAAGCTGTTAACTGAAAAATATAACAAATTAATTAGAAAGTTTTATGATATAAGCTTTATTAACATAAATTTTAAAAAAGATAAAAAAAATAAGAATATATACAAGGAGGAATATCAAAAAGCTATTTCTTTAATAAAGCCAAATTCTATCGTAGTAGCTTTAGATGAATTAGGCAAAGCCTGCAAATCTGTTGAATTCTCGAAAAAAATGAATTTTTGGCTAGAAAATTCTTCCAATATATATTTTTTTGTAGGAGGACCAGACGGGTTATCTGAAGAAGTACTAAATAAGGCAGATTACGTATTTTCTTTATCAAATTTAACTTTTCCGCATTTATTAGCAAAGATTATACTAATTGAACAAATATATAGATCAATATGTATAATGAATAATCATCCTTATCATAGGTCGTAAAATGAAGATTTTAAAATATTTTTTTCTAATATTAATAACATATTTAGCGATAAGTCTATCAGTATCAAGATTATTAATATTTTATATAGATGATAACCCAGGCTTTTTTCAGGATCTTATTAGCAAAAAGAGCGCAATTAACTTACAAATAAAAGCGATAAATAGTAACTGGAAAGGAATATATCCCTCTATTGAGACAGAAATAAGCTATAACGATAAAAATTCACAATTAAATTATATAGGAAGGATTCAATTACAAGTCAATATATATAAATCAATAATATTTTTAAAACCAGTAATAAAATCAATTTATGCTGACAATATAAAATACACGGGCAATATAATAAATTTAATAGCCGAAAATAGTAAAAGCAAAAGAATTGATAGAATAATAGTAGAAAGTATAGTGATAGAAAACTCAGAATTTTACATATGGCACAATAAAAATAAATTTGAACTTAAAAATACAAATATACTAGTAGATAAAAATAATATAAATATTTCTTCAAATTTAGACAAAGATAAAAAAATTATTATTGCAATTAGAGATCTAGAGATTAAAAATAATAAAGTAAATAAAGCTAGTTATAAAGCAGAGATTCAAGGAGATTTTAATTATAAGCTTGAAAATTTTTTTATTAATCACGATTTAAAAATTAACGGAACTAATTTATTTATGAAAATAAATGGTGAATATGAAAATAATAATTTTACTAGTAGTAAGATCTCAATTAAAACAATTGGAGAATCGTTAATATATTTTAACGATAGTTTATTTAAAGACATTAATTTAAAAGTTGCCTTTTCAGGAGATATAAAAAATAAATTTAATTTTGAAATTATAGAATTTTATTCAAAATCTAAAAGTAATAGTATCTATAAATTCGATAATATTTCTGTTTCTTACGAAAATAATAAAAAAATGAATATTTATGCTAATAATATTAGTATTGATACAAAAAAAATATTTAAAGATTATAATTTTATTAAAAAAAATAATTTTAACTTTATTGGTAATGTAAAAAATTTAAAAGTTATATTCTTTCCTAATAAATCTAATAGTAAATTTTTCTTGAGTGGAAATTTTGAAAATTCATCTTTTTTTTCAAATACAAGCTATGTTAAAAACTTTTCTGGATTTATTAGTATTGATGATTATAAGGCTTATATAAATTCAAATTCAAATGATATTGAAATCTTAAATAATGCAATAATAAATAAAAAGCTAAGCTTTGATAATGTTAAGGGTGAAATTTCAATATCTAATTTTATTTCTCCAGATATAAATCTTTCTAATCTTAAAATATTAAATAATCAATTGGATTTATCAATTTCTGGGAATATAGATAAACAGTCTGATAGCATTAGTATTTTTACTACTTTAAATTATGTTGATATGAGATATGTAACTGACTATTTTCCTAAGAATTTTATAACCAAAAAAACTTCAAAATACTTTAGTAAAGCATTTTTGAAAGGCCAAACAAATAATGGTTATGTCTTTATTAATGGAAGATTATCAAAGTATCCGTTTTACGATGATTATTCTGGTATATCATATGCAGTATTCCCCATAAAAGATCTTAAGGTTGACTATAAAAAAGGGTGGATTCCATTTGATGATATAAGCGGAATTGCATATTTTAAAAAAAGGGAGGCACATTTTATATCAAATAGTTTTGAGATTTTGGATTCTGAAGTAAGTAAATCTAGCTTATACATTAAAAACGTTAAAAGCACAGAACTTTTACTTAAAGGGGATTTGAAAGGACCTTTAAAAGATTTATTAATTTATTCAAACAAAGCAGGCTTATCAAAAGTTGAAAAAAATAATATTAATAAAATAAAAGGTAGTGCTAATACAGAATTCAATATAAAACTAGCCTTCAATGGAAATGATAATTATTATGAAAGTCAAATACAACTTAATAATATAAATTATAGTGCAAATGAATCATATAATTTTAAAAAAATTAAAGGTATTGTGAAATTTAAAAATAATAATTTTTATACTGAAGACGGAAAATTTATAGAAGCTTTTTATAATAATCTTAAAGTAAAATTTAAACTAAATACTGATGAAAATGGAAATTTTATTTTATCAGGCAATCAAAATATTAAGCTAAATAAATATATTGAAAATAAAAATTTTAAAAATTATATTAGTGGAAAATCTAATTGGAATTATAAAATAAATATTCCAAGCTTTAATAGCACTAATAAAAGTATAAAAATTCTTGCTAAATCTAAATTAGATGGAACAGAGATTAACTTACCAGAGCCTTTTAAAAAGAAAAAAAATATAAGATCTAAAACTGTAATAAGTGCACTATATAAAGAAAATGAATTTAATGACATATCGATAACCTACAATGGTATTTATTCAAGGCTTAGGTCTTTAGATAGCCTAAATGGTTACATAGATTTTTCCGGTAAAATACATAACATGCCAAATAATAAACTAAATATATTTGGTAATATAGATACTGTAAATATTAACGAATGGAAAAAAATTAATGGTGAAAAGAAAAGTAATATTAATTATCTGCAATATATAAATACTATAAATATAAATGTTAGCAAATTGATAAGCGATAAAATAATTCTTGATAATTTTCATGCTAAAGGATTTTCATCAGATAATGCCTTTACTTTTAATGAACTTACATCATCCTCAGATAATTTTAATATTAAGGCTTCAGGAGATGTTGAAAATAATAATGTCTCATCATTTAAAATATATTTAAAAAGCAATAACTTAGAAAATTTATTAAATTATTGGAATTTCACTCACAGTTTAAGAGATTCTTCTTTAGATAGTAATTTTGATATTACTTGGAAAGGAAATTTATTTGATTTTAGTTTGAACAAAGTATATGGTAATTTTTCTACAAATATGAAAGATGGCAGAATTAAAAAAGTCGGCAATAGAGTGACTAGAATTTTTGGGCTATTTAATATTGACCTTCTTGCAAAAAGATTGTCATTAGATTTTGATGATGTTACAAAAAATGGTTTTTATTATAATACTTTGGATGGCGATTTTAGAATTGACAGTGGTAGTATTTTTACTACAAATTTATTCGTTAAGGGACCGTCTGCCGAACTGTTAGCCGTTGGTACAACTGACATTATAAATGAAACATATGACATGCAAGTAGTAGCCAGCCCAGAATTTGGTGAAACTCTTCCAGCTATAGCTTTATTGGGTGGGCCAATTACAGCTGCTGCGACTTTTGCCGCTGAGAAACTTGCAAAAGCCTTTGGAAAAGATATTAACGATTTAATAAAAATAAGATATAAAGTTTCTGGCTCTTGGGATAACCCAGTTATAAAAGTTATTAGAAGAAAAAATGATCCGCTTGATGATGTTCAGGAATTATTGCAATGAGTAATTTTAAAATATCCTGTGTTCAAATAGCCTCGGGTCCTAATATAGATGCAAACTTATTAGAAGTTAAAAAATACATTGAAAAATCAAAAAAGCTAGGTGCCAAGATTGTCGTTTTGCCAGAAAATTTTGCAATGATGGCTGCAAATGACCTTAAGTATTTAGATATTCAAGAAGAATTTGGGAATGGTAAAATACAGGAATTTATAAGTAATGTTGCTGAAAAAAATGATATATGGGTTGTAGCTGGAACTATACCAATTAAATCTAAAAATGAAAAAAAAGTATACTCAGCATGTATAGTTTTTGATAATAAAGGAAAAATTGTTTCTTCATATAATAAAGTTCATTTATTTGATGTTAATATAGTTGAATCTAAAGAAAAATATAATGAGTCAGATATATATGTTCACGGAGATTCAATAGTCACTTTAGATACACCATTTTGTAAAATTGGTTTATCAATATGCTATGACTTGAGATTTCCTGAATTATTTAGGGATTTATCGAGACAAGGCGTAGAGTTGGTATGCATGCCTGCAGCTTTTACAGCCGTAACAGGAAAAGCTCATTGGGAATATTTGATAAAATCTAGAGCCATAGAAAATTTAGTATATTTTGCTGCGAGTGCGCAGGGTGGATATCATGTTAGCGGGAGAGAAACTTACGGTCACTCAATGATTGTTAACCCATGGGGAGAAACTTTGGATATAATAAAGAATAAATCTGGAATTATAATATCATCTATTGATCTAAAATCTCAATCCAAATTAAGAAAAAATTTTCCCTGCCTAGATCATAGAAAATTTTAGATATATTTTATGGGTTTTTTTAGAACGACACCGTCCAAAATAACTTCATTATTCAATAAAACAATCCTATCATTTTCAATAATTTTTAATACTTCGTAATAAAGTTTGTGCTCGAGAGGAAGTAATTTTTCAGCTATCGAAATTTTGTCGTCAGAAGGTTTAATAGGCAAATGGTATTGAGCAATAATTGGACCATCATCAATATTACTAGTCACAAAGTGAACTGAACAGCCATGTTCAGTATCATTATTTTGAATAACTTTTTCATGAGTATTAAGGCCTTTGTATTTTGGTAATAATGAAGGGTGAATATTAATAATATTTCCATTATAAGCATTTATCAGGTGCTCAGGTATTTTATTCATGTACCCGCATAATAACAAAATATCATTTTTTTTTGGACTTAAAATATTTTTTAATTCGATATTAAAATCAATTTTGTTAAATATAACAAATGTGTAGTCACTATTGTACAATTGCTTGTATAACTAGCTAACTTACTTAAAATAGCATAAGCACCCGATATACCTTCAACAATGTTTGTGCTACTAAAAACTTCGTCTAGAACAATGAAAGATGGTTTGTTGTTCAGTGTCTTCAACATATTTAAATTATACTTGCAGCGAAGCATTTCCGCTTCGAATAAGGATGCATGTCCTTTAATATCAGGTACATTGATTTGTGAATTAATATAATGAAATGGTGTAATACTAAACGATGTAGCATTAGCCAATCCAATACTTTGTGAAAACAAGACATTTAAGATGACACTCTTAATTAACGTCGATTTTCCTGCAGCGTTCGGACCCGTGATGAGATATCCTTTGTTGATTAATTCAATATCGTTTTTAACTGAATTTTTTATACAAATATGATACGTATTCTTTCCAACAATTCTAAAATTATCCTCTGTTTCATATTCCGTGAAACACATATCATAAGCTATTTGTAATTTGGCAAATGTATAGTATGCAAATT
>CAJWIN010000007.1 GCA_913042035.1 uncultured Gammaproteobacteria bacterium
ACTCAGGCCTATTTCAAAACGCAGTATTTCTCTGATCCTCCTGATTACCTGAGCCGCCTTTCAATATTAAAAATATCTATGGGCGGACTATCTAATTTACTTGAAATACAGTCTCCGTCAAGTGTTTATATATATTTAAGTATTTGATTATATTATGATATTAATAAAAATTAATGTTTCTGTTAGTTATTGATTATTCAAGATTAATCATCGATATAATCTCTTTCAGTGTATTTTCTGAAGGGTTTGCAAAATTTTTATCTTCAAAAATTGTAGAGGTTTTATCCAACATTCTACTTTTCAGCTCAATAGAGCCTTTTTCGAGAAGATGCTTACCAATAATTATTTTGTTTGGTATTCCAATTAAGTCAGAATCGGATAACATGTTTCCAGGATTAATATCTCTATCGTCTAACAAAATATCAATCTTTTTTTCTTTTAGCTTCTCGTACAAACAATTAGAATAGTTTTTTATTTTATCGTTTTTAGAATAACCTATAGATATTATTGTTGCTTCGTAAGGCGCAATTGATTTTGGCCAGATGATACCTTTTTGATCGTTTGCTTGTTCGATCGCAGCAGCAGCAATTCTTGATACACCTATACCATAACACCCCATAACCATTTTTACATTTTCGTTATTTTTATTTGATATCTTAGCATTCATTGACTCAGAATAATTTTTGCCGAGTTTAAAAATATGGCCTACCTCAATACCTCTTTTAATTTTTATTTTGCCAGAACCATCTGGACAATTGTCACCTTCTTTTGGAGTTTTAGAAAATAATTCAGCGTTAATAGCATAATCTGAAGAGTCTGAAAAAATTAATTCGTCCTCTCCATTTTCCGCAATTACATGAAATTCATGAGACTCACTTCCGCCGATTTGCCCATTATCAGCATTTACAACTTTATAATCAAAACCGATTTTATTAAAACATTTTTTGTAGGCCTCAAAAATAATATTATAGGTTTTATTTAAGCATTCCTCATTTTCATGAAATGAATAAGCATCCTTCATTAAGAATTCCCTTGCTCTCATAACGCCAAATCTTGGTCTAATTTCATCTCTAAATTTTGTTTGTATTTGATAATATATTATAGGTAGTTGCTTATAACTTTTTATATCGTTTCTTGCAATATCAGTAATAATTTCTTCATGTGTTGGCCCAAAACAAAACTCTCTTTCATGCCTATCTGTTATTCTTAATAATTCAGGACCATATTTATCCCATCTTCCAGATTCTTTCCAGAGTTCTGAGGGTTGTATAGCAGGCATTAATATTTCTAAAGCATTAACTTTATCCATCTCGTATCGAATTATATTCTCAATTTTTCTTAACACTTTTAAGCCTAAAGGCATCCATGTGTATAAACCTGATGCCAATTTTTTTATCATTCCAGATCTAATCATTAGTATATGACTGGTTATCTCTGCATCATTAGGTGCGTTTTTTATTGTTACAATCCCAGATTTAGAATATTTCATATTTCGCGACAAGATTAATTTAAGTTATAAAGTTTATATAATATATGATATAACTTAACATTATAAGAGGAGAATACTCCCACATAGCGAGGAGAAAATGTCGGATCGAAGATTGCAAGTTTTTTATACTGTTGCCAAGCTTTTAAGCTTTACTAAAGCCGCTGAAACTCTTCATATGACTCAGCCAGCAGTTACATTTCAAGTTAGGCAGCTTGAAGATCATTTTAATACGAGACTTTTTGATAGAACGCATAACAAAATTCTTCTTACAGATGCTGGCCAGAAAGTATATTTTTATGCTGAAAAAATCTTTGAACTAAATTCTGAAATGGAACATTCATTAAGGGCTTTGTCAGAAGACACATCAGGGACACTATCTATCGGTGGAAGCACAACAATTGCTCAATATACTTTCCCCACCTTACTAAAAGGTTTTAGAGAAAAATATCCCGATTTAAGCATTAGAATCTGCGAAGCTAATACTGACGGAATTGTTGCCAAAGTTGAAAGCTCCATGATAGATCTAGGAATTGTTGAAGCTCCAGTTTTAAACCAAGATTTAGATGTAGAGGTATTTAGAGCAGATGAATTAGTTTTAATAACTCACCCAGAACATGATTTAGCTAAGAAAAAATTTGTTAAACCAGCAGACTTAAAAGATCTTCCATTCATTACAAGAGAAGAAGGCTCAGGAACAAAATCTGTAATTTTTGATTATTTTGCTAAACACAATATAGATAAAAATAATTTAAATGTTTGCATGGAACTTGGAAATTCCGAGTCTGTTAAAGGAGCTGTGGAAACTGGAATTGGAGTATCAATATTATCTAAGACAACAATAGAAAAAGAATTACAGTTAAATAGATTATCATATGTTCCTCTTGATCCGAAGCTAACAAGAAATTTTTATTTTGTAAAAAAACGACACAAATTTAGACTTAAGGTAACTGACGAATTAGTTAATTATGCAAAAGATTGTAATTAGTTTTTAGTATATTCATTTATAAAATCTAAAACTTCTAATGCGTGATTTTTAACCTTAACCTTTCGCCACTCTTTTATTAAAATTCCTTTTTCATTAATTATAAATGTGCTTCTTTCAACACCCATATACTTTTTCCCGTACATACTTTTTTCTTTAATAACATCAAACATGTTACAAATTTTTTCGTCTGTATCGCTAATTAAATCAAATTTAAATTTAAATTTTTCTTTAAAATTATTATGTGATTTTAAGCTATCCCTTGATATTCCAAAAACTTGAGAATTTTTATTTTTAAATTTTCTAAGATGTTCTGAAAAATCTATTCCCTCTTGAGTGCAGCCTGGAGTGTTATCTTTTGGATAAAAAAATAGAATTGTATTGCCTTTTAATTGATCTTTTAAATTAAAATCTACTTTATTTGTTGATTGAGCAGTAAAATTTTTCACTTTTTCACCAATTTTTATCTTTTTCATATAATAATCTCCTACAAGTTTTTTTTAAATAAGTTAGAATTAGATTATACAGAAATATTAAAAAACAAAGGATTATATTATGTTTACAGGGAGCATGGTCGCTATTGCAACGCCTATGAACGAAGATGGTTCAATTGACTTTGCAAGTTATGAAAATCTTATAGAATTTCATATAAAAAATAGTACAGACGCCATTGTTCCAGTCGGAACAACTGGTGAGTCTGCGACAATAGATAATGCCGAACATTGCAAGATTGTGAGTTTTGTAGTCGACAAGGTAGCGAAAAGAATACCTGTAATTGCTGGTACTGGAGCAAATTCTACTTCCGAAGCAATTGCGCTAACAAAATATGCATATGAAGCAGGGGTTGACGGTTGCCTATCAGTAACGCCTTATTACAATAAACCTACTCAAGAAGGTTTGTATCAACATTACAAAGCAATTGCTAAATCTGTTCCAGTGCCATTAATACCTTACAATGTCCCTGGAAGAACTTCTTGTGATATGTTGCCTTCAACAGTGAAAAAATTTCTTAATATAGATAATATTGTTGCAGTTAAAGAAGCAATAGGTGACCTGCAAAGAATTAAGGAATTAGTTGATATATGTGGAGATAAAATAAATATTCTTAGTGGTGATGATCTAACAGCTATGGAAGCTTTGCTTCTTGGCGGCAAAGGTGTAATTACAGTTACTGGAAATATAGCGCCTAAGTATATGCATTTAATGTGTAAAGCAGCTATTTCTGGCGATAGAAAGCTTGCCGAAGAGTATGATAAGAAAATTATTGGACTTCATAAAAATTTATTTTTGGAATCAAATCCCATCCCTGCAAAATGGGCTCTTTATAAAATGGGCTTAATAAAAAAAGGTATTAGATTGCCTTTAACCGTATTCTCTGAAGAGCATCACGAAAAACTTTTAGAATCCATGAAACTAGCAGAGGTTTAAAATGTTTTATAAAAAAATAAGTCTTTTAACTATTTTATTTTTTTTATTCTTAACAGGATGTTCTGATAAACCAATAACTGTAGATGACGTAGTAGGTATTGGTGATGATATCGCCGAGGTGTTTGGAAAAGATGATTCCGATAATTATGGAAATAGCACAAGTATTGCAATGTTAGAGATACCACCATCCTTAGATAACCCAAATTACAATGATGCGCTTAAAGTACCAAAATCAATAGATGCTAGCGGCCAAATACTTGAAATGTCTGAGGCACCAGTTTTGCCAACTTATATTGATATGATGATTATAAAGCAAGGCAATGCAAGATGGTTGGAAATTCAAACAGATCCAGTTTCTTTATGGCCATATTTAAGTCAATTTTGGAGATCCCAGGGCTATGAAATAAAAATAGACGAACCCATAAATGGTATACTAGAAACAGATTGGAAAAAAAACGAAATAAATTTTGATTCTGAAACAAATTTAATTAATAACGAAGATTTTAATTACAATGCTTCTAAAGAAAAATTTAGAGTAAGAGTAGAAAGAGAACCTAATGGATTTTCAAATATATATTTATCTAACCATATTATGGAAGCTGATGATGTAGTTAACAACAATAAAATAATATGGAAAAAAAAGAATTCAGATATTTCAAGAGAGGCTGAAATGCTTGTAAGAATTATGGAATTTCTTGGCACTTCTCGAGAAAAAGCAATTGAATCTTTAAATAATAGCGAAAAAAATAATGATAAATTATATATTGATTTAATTGATTTTAATGGCATTCCTGCGATCCTAATAAAAGATTCCTTTAGTAAAATGTGGCGGGAAATTGGACTATCTTTAGATAGAAGTGGTCTGCTAGTTCAAGATTATGATAGAGATAAAGCAATTTACGTAATATCATCCGCTAAAATTGAAGGTAAAGAAAAAATCTATGAAATTAAACTAACTAATAGAGGTGATAAATATTTAGTTACGGCGCATAGCTCAAACAGATTAGAAAATATTTCTTATAAAGATGCTAGGAAAATATTAAAACATATTCTCTCTTCTTATAGCTCTGCTGTTGCGAAAAAATAAATTAACCTGGAAAATTTGAATGAAGCTGGGAAAATTTTAAGTAAGATATTTTACTTTTTTTATTATTATGAATATCTTTTTTCTTATCTTTCTCGATGTAAGCATATGCAGAATGGTTATGAATTGATTCAAAATTTTCAGACTCAATTTTATACGCAGTAATTCTGTCGTCCTTATTTAAAGTAACTGCAACGTCTCTTATAATATCTTCTGTAAATTTAGGATTTTCATAAGCTTTTTCAGTAACATATTTTTCATCTGGTCTTTTGAGCAAACCATATATTTGGCATGAAGCCTGATTTTCAAGCATTTCAATAACGTCATCAATCCAAACAGTCTCTTCAGTTCTAATATGAGCTGATATATGAGATCTTTGATTGTGAGCTCCATAATCCGAAATATTTTTTGAACATGGACACAAGCTTGTAACTGGAACTGTAACTTTTAAATACTTATTAACAATATTATTTTTGACTTCACAAGTGTAATTAACAGAATAATCAAGAAGGCTCTCTACACGAGTTACAGGAGCATTTTTTTTCTTGAAATATGTAAAATCTACTGATATGTAAGCTGAATCAGACTCTAATAAACCAGTGGTATTTTTAACTAAGTTGTCAAAATTTTCAATACTTAAAGATTCTTTTTGATCTTCTAAAATTTTTACAAACCGTGACATGTGTGTACCTTTTACATCATCTGGTAATCCGACAGACATTGTGAAATTTCCGATAGTTGATTGTTGTATGCCGTCTTTATCAGAAACGTTAAATGGATATTTAATATCTTTTATTCCGACCCTTGATATAGGAATGTTTCTTACATCAACTTTATTTTGAGTATCTTGAAGTTCTTCAGATAAGACTTTTCCTTTATTCTTATTTTCTTCGTTTATATCCATAGCGTAGGGTTAATGGGTGTAATTTCATTCAATGTTACTAGAGTGATTTACATCATACAAGTTATTATTTTTTAAACAATCCTCAATTTTACTCATAATTCTTTCCTTAGAAATTCCGCTTTCATCTAATTGTTCTTCTCTTGTAGCATGATGATAAAACTTATCAGGAACTCCGACATTAATTACCTTAATATGAATATTATGTTCTAATAGCACCTCATTAACTGCACTTCCTGCACCTCCCATAATACTATTATCTTCAACTGTTACCATTAACGAATGACTTTCAGACGCCTTAATGATCGCTTTATAATCAATTGGTTTAATAAATCTCATATCTATAAGTGAACTATTCATTTCTTTTGCAACACTTTTGCATATATCTAGAACTGATCCAAAACAAAGAATTACAATTTTTTCTCCAGCACATATACTTCTAGATAAACCTATCTCATAATTTTCAAAATTTTCTGATGTTTTAACACCTAAACCTTCACCTCTTGGATATCTAACAACGGCTGGCCCGTTATGCAAGTAACCTGTGTAAAGCATATTCCTGCATTCTTCTTCATTGCTAGGAGACATTATAACCATATTAGGTATGCACCTTAGATATGATAAATCATAGACTCCACAATGAGTCCCCCCGTCTGCACCGACAAAACCTGCTCTGTCTACAGCAAACAAAACATCTAAATTTTGAAGCGCAACATCGTGTATTAGTTGATCATATGCCCTTTGTAAAAATGTCGAGTAAATACAGACAATTGGTTTTTGTCCTTCACAAGCTAGCCCAGCAGCAAGAGTAACAGAATGTTGTTCAGCTATTCCTACATCAATATATCTTTCAGGATATTTTTTTGAAAAATTTACTAAACCTGAGCCTTCTCGCATAGCAGGTGTAATTGCAAAAATTCTTGGATCCTTTGAAGCAATATCACAAAGCCAATCATCAAATATTTTTGTGTAAGTGATTTTCTTATTTAAGTTTTTCTCTACGCCAATTTTTCTATCAAATACTGGTACTGCATGATATTTCACTGGGTCTGATTCTGCAGGCAAATAACCTTTACCTTTTTTTGTTATTACGTGCAGGAGCTTAGGCCCTGAAATTTTTTTTAGGTTTTTTAATGTTTTTACTAGAAATTTAGTGTCATGTCCATCTATTGGGCCATAATAGTTGATGCCCATTTCTTCAAAAAGCATTCCGGGCGCAAGCAAACCCTTAATATGTTTTTCTGTTTTAGTTAAAAACATTCCAGAAGGAGGTACATTCTTTAAAATATTTTTACTACCTTCTTTAACAGTTGAATAAGCTTTACTAGATAAAATTTTAGTTAAATAGTTTGTCATTGCTCCAACATTTGGAGATATAGACATTTCATTGTCATTTAAAATAACTAAAATATCTTCGTCAATTGAGCCCATATGATTTAGTGCTTCAAACGCCATCCCTGCACTCAATCCGCCATCTCCAATCACTGCAACAACTTTTTTATCTTCTTTTTTATATGAAGTTGCTATCGCTACACCTATCGCAGCGCTTATTGAAGTGCTTGAATGCCCAACACCAAAATAATCATACTCACTTTCTTCTCTTGAAGGAAAAGGGTGTAATCCACCTTTTTGTCTAATGGTATGAAGTTCTTTTCTTCTTCCAGTAAGAACCTTGTGCCCATAACACTGATGCCCAACATCCCAAATTATTTTATCTTTTGGTGTGTCAAAAGAATAATGAAGAGCAACAGTTAATTCTACTGCCCCTAAGCTTGCACCAAAATGACCCCCGCACTGAGATACAGTCTCGATAAGAAACTGTCTGAGTTCTTCTGAGACATTATCTAAATCATTCGTCGATAATATTCTTAAATCCGAAGGACTATTGATTTTATTTAAAATTTCGTATTCCATAATTTTTTTTTAATTAAAATTTTCTATCAAAAATATAATTTGAGACATCTGATAAAAATGTTTCAGCAAAACCATTAGAACTTAAAATTTCGCTCATATCTTTTTTATTTTTTTCAAGTATCTTTTTTGTTTCTTTGATACCAAGAATATTAGCAAAATTTGGTTGATTCCTGATCTCATCATTATTTTTTGTTTTTCCTAAAGTTTTTGATGAGCTAGTACACCCCAACAAATCATCCTTAATTTGAAAAGATACCCCTAGTAATGTTCCAAACTTATACAAATCTTTATAAATTTTATCATTTTTTGAATGATTACTTAACATCAAAGGTAACATAATACATGGTTTAATTAAATGAGCTGTTTTTAAATTATAAATTTCCTCAAGTTCATCTGTTTTGACATCTTGACCATTAATTAAGAGGTCTAAGTATTGTCCTCCTGCAACACCTGTGAGGCCAATTGATGAGGCAAGATAATTAACCCATTTAAGATAAGTCTCTGCAGGGATTTCATTATGTTTTGGCCTACTTAAAATCTCAAATGCTAATGATTGAAGAGCATCACCAGCTAATATTGCAGAGGATTCACTAAAAGCTATATGGCAAGAAGGAGAGCCCCTTCTTACATCATCATTATCCATACATGGTAGATCGTCATGAATTAATGTATATGTATGAATTAATTCTATAGCTATTGATATTTGATCAAGTAATTTAAAAGGTATTTTAAATGCAGAGCCTGAGGAATAAACTAATAAAGACCTTATAAACTTACTTCCACTTAATGAAGTATATTTCATAGGTTTTAGTAAATCACAGGAATTACTTCCATATGAATTAAAGACATCTTCAAGATTATTTTGAATTCGCAACGTAGATATTTCTTTGAATTCTGAAAACCCTAAATTTTTATTGCTCATACTTTTCAATTGTCGATTTAGCTTTTTTTAAATAAGATTCTATATCATAAATAATATCTAGAGCTTTTTTATATTTAATTTCAGCATCGTCGATTTTTAAATTTTCATCTTCAAGATTTTCTACAAGAATTTCAATTTCTTTAAAAGAATTTTCAATATCAATTTTTTTAATTTGAGATTTTTTTACATTTTTATATTTGTCAATATTATTTTCTATAAAACTAAGCTCTTTATCAGCTTGATCTGATAATTTAACTCCTTCTTCATAAAGTTTTATTGATTTATCAATTGGTATATCTGGAGAGTTAATCTTAGAAATTATTAAATCTAATTCTTTTATAATTGTTGTATATTTTCTTTTATTTTCCTTTTTCATATTTTTAATCAAAAATTATGTTATTTTTATTATTGTATATTAAAAAAGATCTTTGTTTTGATCTAGCTATCATCGTTACATTTAAGTCCTTCGCTAACTCAATACCCATATTAGTGACTCCAGACCTTGATATTATAATTGGTATTTCCATTCTCTTCACCTTCATAATTATCTCTGATGTTAATCTTCCAGTGGTATAAAAAATTATATTTTTCCCAATAAGATCATTTAACCACATTATTCCTGATAGTGTATCTGCTGCATTATGTCTCCCAACATCTTCAACAAACTCCAATACATCATCAGTGTCACAAAGTGCACAGCCATGGACTGCCCCAGCTTCTTTATAGATATCATTAAATTTAGTTATTTTGGCTAATAAATTAAATATTTTAGATCTTTTTATTTTTATGTCTGGCAATGTATTGTTATATAGCTTTTCTAGAGCTCCACCAAATATAGTCCCCTGTCCGCAACCTGTAGTAATAATTTTATTTTTAAGTTTTTTTGAAATATCTTGTGTATCTTTGTCCATAGTTACAACATCAGAAATTCCAATATCCCATTTGACATTAACACTTGCAATTTCTTGAATATCGTCAACAAGTCCTTGATTTCTTAAATATCCTAGTGTCAGTTCCTCTGGTCTTGTGCCAAGAGTCATTAAAGTAATTATTTCTTTACCATTTATTTTTATAGTAAGTGGTAACTCTCCAGCAACTTTAGAATTTATTTTTTCGTTTAGGTGATTATATGTTGTAATAGAATTAGTTGGAGACAATCCACTATTTGAAAGCTTTAATTTTTTATTTTTATTTTTTTTTATCATTGTTGACTTCTAAATGTACTGTCTTAACAGCATTATCAATATTTTCTAATACTTTAAAAGTATGGCCTTGAATTTTTATAATATCATTTATTTCAGGTAAATTTTCAGTATGTTCTAATATAAAGCCATTAATAGTTTTAGCTTCTTTGGCAATTAGTTTTATATCTAGCTCTTGATTAATCTCTCTAACATGTACTCCGCCATCAATTATGAATACGTTATCATTTTTTGTGGTTAAAATTTCTTCACTTGAACTTGGATCGCTTGTAAAATCTCCAACAATTTCTTCTAATATATCCTCTAAAGTCACTAATCCTTGGATATTCCCATATTCATCAATGATAAATCCAATTCTTCTTTTTTCTTTTTGGAAACTTAAAAGCTGTCGATATAAGGATGTTCCTGAAACAATATAATAAGGTTTTTTAATAAGGTTTCTAATTTCTGTATCATTTATACTTCTGCTCGCTAATAGCGGAGCAATATTTTTAATATGAATCAAGCCAAGAAGATTTTCTATATTATCTTCATAAACAGGAATTCTAGTATAAGGTGTAACTTTGAAATTACTCACAACTGATGATATATCTTCACTAATATCGATACCATAAATATCACTTCTAGGTATCATTATGTCCTCTACTGTTGCTTTTTCTAAATCTATTATGCTTTCAAGCATTTTTAAATGAGGTTTAGGAAATTTTATAGATGATTCACTTAAAACAGTTTTTAATTCTTCTGTTGAAAGAGAGCTTTTTGCAATATTATCTTCAAGACCCATAATTTTAATAATACTGTTAGCTATCAAATTAATGATAAATACAAATGGATAAAGCAATATTAACATCGGTTTATATAATAATGAAGACGAATAAGCAATTTTTTCAGAATGCATTTGACCAATAGTTTTAGGAGTGAGCTCAGCAAATATAAGTATAAATATTGTTAATAAACCAGTTGCAATTGCTAATCCAATATCACCATAAACTCTTAGAGAAATAAGAGTGGCAATTTGAGTGATTAAAATATTTGTTAAATTATTTCCAAGGAGAATTACGCCAATAATTTTATCTGGATTTTCTAATAATTTCTTAGCAGCTTTTGCCCCTTTATTATTTAGCTTAGCTTGGTGCCTCATTTTATATTTATTAATTGACATCAATGCTGTTTCTGACCCAGAAAAAAAAGCAGAGAGCAAAAATAAAATTATTAGAATTATAATTAAGATTTCTGTAGATATATTATTCAATTTCTTATTCCATTACTCATATATGATTATAAAATTATTTCTAAAACGGTTTTTGTGCCAAAATATGACAAAAATAAAATAAAGAATCCGACTAAAGTTATGTTAGCAGCTTTACTTCCTCGCCACCCATAAATTTTCCTTGAAAATATAAGTAATACAAATATTACCCATGCCAATATAGATAGTATAGTTTTATGCGCTAAATGCTGAGCAAATATATCCTCTAAAAAAATGAATCCAGTTATTAGACTTGCTGATAAAAATAAAACACCTAGCGCTAATATTTTAAAAAGCAGGTTGTCCATTGCATCTAAAGAGGGCAAGGATGTAATTAATCCTATAGGTTGATTCGACTGTAATTTTTTCTCCTGAATTTTTAGTATCAATGACTGTGCAGCTGATAAACATAAAATACTATAACTTATAAGCGAAATAATGACATGTATGAAAAGAAAATTATTTAGTGGAACATTTACAGGCATATTCGAAAAATCAAACAGAAAAATAACGGATATTATCGGGAGAATGATTATTCCTAAAAATTGAGTATTTCCAACTATTGATGATATATAAAGTGTAATTGAAATTATAAAAGCTACGGCAACTAATGCATAGTTAATAGATAAGTTAACACTATAATTATTATCAAATATTGGCGTCATAGAATAAGCATGACAAATAATTGCTAAAAGCCATAATAACCAAATAATGATTTGATAAGCTCTCAAGCTTTTACTATAAGACGCCATTAAGCGCCATATTGAAAAGGCTGTCATTATGTAAAATAAAAAGATAAAAAAATTTAGTGTATTACCCATTTGCAGAATTAGATTTTAAAAAAAACTATAAATTGTTAAAGATTGTCATTTGATTATTATACATTTTTTTATATATTATGCATTTTTAGCAAAAGTCGCATGTATTTAATATATACATTATAGTTATGGGCAGCAATACTAAATAAAAAAATTAAATGAACTATAAAATAATCTTAATAACATTGTCCTATTTGCTCATGGCTCAAGTAGAAGCTTATAATTTTGATGTAGAAAGAAGCAAATTTGTAAAAGCAACAAAATTCTTTAAAACAAAAAATTATAAGAAATTTAATAATATAAAAAGAGAATTAAAAAACTACCCACTATATGCTGAATTAGAATATAAAAATCTGCATAGAAAAAAAAATATAAATAATGATGATGTAATAAAATTTATTAGCAAGTATAAGAAAAGTTATTTATCAGAAAAAGCATATGTTAACTTAATATACAGACTATCAAGCAGGAGTAAATTTGATAAATTAATAGCAAATTATGTTGATATCGGATCCGTGGAATTACAATGTTTGTATATTAGAGCAAAAATAAAGAAAAAATATTTTTTAAATATTGAAAAAGAAATAATTCCAATTTGGCTTAGTTCAAAGTCTCAACCTAAGTCCTGCGATTTTATTTTTAAATGGTTCTATAACAATAAAAAACTATCAGATGAGTTAGTTTGGCAAAGAATTAAAATGGCTTTAAATTTTAATAATTATAAATTAGCAAGATACCTAGTTCGCTTTTTATCTAATAAAAATAAATCATGGGCGCAGATTTTACTTAAGGTTCATTTCAAACCGAAAAAAAATCTATTGTCTAAAAAGTTTAAGAAAGATAATAGATATAGAGATACTATTTTGAGTTATGGATTGGATAGAATTGCAAAAAAAAACTATTTAGACGCAAAGAGATATCTTTCTATAATTAATAGGGAATATAATACTTCCGGTGATTTTTATAATAAAAAAATGTTAGAGATATTTATTACAGCTCTTTTAACAAACCAAAAAAATATAACTTATGATAAAGATTTTATTAGATTAAAAAATATAAATTTAGAATTTAATTTAGCTCTAGCTCAGTATTCAATATTTAACTCTGATTGGAGTAATCTTTTAAACTCCATTGAAAAACTACCAATGTCAATTGCAAAAGAAGAAAAGTGGTTGTATTGGAAAAGCAAAGCTTTGATTAAAACCGGGGAAAATAAAAAAGCTCAACAGAATTTGGAAGAGTTAAGAAAGAACAGATCCTATTATGGATTTCTTGCATCCTCATTATTAAATAAGAATATAAGTATCATAAATATTGCATATAAATCTGACGCTACAAGATTGAATATATTGAGCTCTAGCTATGAAGTAAAAAGGCTGCACGAACTTTTCTTTCTAGGTAGAAAAAGAGAGGCAAGAATGGAACTCCAATTTATTTTTCAGAACTTCGATAATCAAAGTATTAATGATATGAGTGTACTATTTAAAAAATGGGGATGGAATGTCGGGGCTATTCTTGCTTATGGAAGAACTAAATATTTTAATGACATAGAAGTAAGATTTCCTGTTATGCATGAAAAATATTTTAATAAATACTCTGAAAACAACCTTCAAAAGAGTTTGCTTTTAGGCATATCTAGAAAAGAAAGTATATTTATACAGTATGCAAAATCCTCTGCAGGAGCTATTGGCATAATGCAAGTAATGCCAAAAACAGCTTATTGGATTTTGAAAAGAACTAAAAATAAAAAAGTTTCCAAAAATTATCTATATAATAAAAATATGAACATTTTTTTAGGCTCTTATTATTTTAAATATTTATTAAAAAAGAAAAAAAGTTATGTAGAAGCTATAGCTTCTTACAACGCTGGCCCGACCATTGTCCAAAAATGGAGAAGATTTAATAATGCATCTGAGGATGCTTGGATTGAATTTATTCCTTATTCAGAAACTAGAAAATATGTGAAGTTAGTTTTAGAGTATTCTCTAGTTTATGATTGGATTTTAAACAAAAAGAATACTATACGTGTGTCCCAATTAATTAATATAAATTAAGAATAAATTTATTTTAATGCTTGGGATAAATCTTCAATAATATCATCGATATGCTCAATCCCAATTGATAATCTCACCATGTCTTCTGGAACACCTGCAGCCTCAAGTTCTTTTTTATTTAATTGCCTGTGAGTAGTAGAAGCTGGATGACATGCTAAAGATTTAGCATCTCCTATATTTACTAATCTTACTATTAGTTTTAATTTATCAATAAATTCCCCGCCTGCTTTTATTCCACCTTTAATACCAAAGCTCATTACAGAGGATGCTTTACCATTCATATATTTATTTACTAAATGATTATCTGGGTGACTTTTTAAACCGGGATAGTTCACCCAGCTTACTGAATCATGTTTTTCTAGAAATTCAGCAACTGCTAATGCATTAGAACAATGTCTATCCATTCTAACTGCAAGACTTTCTATTCCTTGAAGAATTTGAAAGCTATTCATTGGAGAAAGTGCGCCACCCATATTTCTTAATGGAACGACTCTGGCTCTAGTTATAAAAGCCGCAGGACCACATGCATCAGTAAAAACTATTCCATGATAGGCTGGATCTGGTGAGGTTAATGCAGGGTACTTTTCAGCATTTAATTTCCAATTAAATTTTCCTGAATCTATAATTATTCCACCAATAGTTGTTCCATGCCCACATAAATATTTTGTTAAAGAATGAATTACAACATCTGCACCATGTTCTATTGGTCTACAAACATAAGGGCTTGGCACAGTATTATCAATAAATAAGGGAATGTTATGTTTATGTGCTAACTCTGAAATTTTTCCTATATCAGTTACGTTGGCAGCAGGGTTTCCTATAGATTCGCAAAATATTAGCTTTGTCTTTGAGTCAATTTTTTTTTCGAGGTCTTCTAGTTTTTTAACATCTCCAAATCTAGTTTCAATGCCCATTTTTGGAAATGTATCTTTAAACAAACTTACAGTACCTCCGTATAAAGAACTTGTAGATACAATATTATCTCCATTGGAGGTAATATTTAGAATTGCAGCAGAAATTGCCGCCATCCCAGAAGAAAAGGCTAAACCACCAACTCCTTTTTCCATTTCTGAAACTCTATTTTCTAAAACCTCTGTGGTAGGATTCATTATTCTTGTGTAGATATTTCCCTTTACTTTTAAATCAAAAAGATCTGCTCCATGTTGGGTATTATCAAATGCATAAGATGCAGTCTGATATATGGGGACAGCTACAGATTTAGTAGTCTCTTCTGGCTCGTAGCCACCATGAATAGCAATCGTTTCAATTTTCATAAAATCCTCTTTTTATATTTTTATATATTACCTTATTTTGAAAAACATATTTTTTAAATTAATAGTGAAATAATATCCCATTGAAGGCCTTTATTGTAATGTTTTTTTTAAAATTTATGTGAAATTTAGATTAAATACAGCTATAATGCATTCAAATTTTAATAGCAATTTTAAATATAATGGAGTGGTAAAATTACATGAAGTTTTCTATTTTTGTAGCAAGTTTGTGCCTATTATGCTCCTTTAATCTATATGCGCAAAAATCACCAGAAGAACTTTCATCAACTTGTCTAGGATGTCACGGTGTAGTTAGTTATAATAATATATATCCAACTTATAAAGTTCCAAAATTAGGTAATCAGCATAAAGACTATATTATTTCTGCTCTTAAAGCTTACAGATCCGGAGAAAGATCTCATGCTACTATGAAGGCTCATGCGGCTAATTTAAGCGATTCAGATATTAATAAAATAGCAGAATATTTTTCTTCTTTTAAATCATCGAAAAATACAATTGCTTCAGAGGATTTACAAATGATTGATGAAGCAAATTCTTGCGTAGGATGTCATGGAGTAGATGGAAATAGCATAGTTCCGACTTTTCCTAGGATAGCAGGTCAATATGAAGACTATTTATATCAAGCATTAAAATCTTATAAAAACGGCGAAAGAAATAACGCAATTATGACTGGTATCGCCTCTACACTAAATGATGATCAAATGAAAAAGCTTTCTAAGTATTTTGCATCTCAGCAAGGAATGCAGAATATTGACCAAGGAAGAGTAGCTTCAAAAAAATAAACTAAGACATTTCGTCTTTACTAGCAAAAGTCTTTAAGCTAATTGCATGAAGTTCGCCTGATATAATATAAGAATTCAAGGCGCTGTATACAAGCTGATGTCTTTTTACGGTATTTAAACCTTCAAAACCGTTATAAATTATACTTGCTGTATATTTTCCTTCTCCACCCTCAATCTCAGCGCACGATCCCTGCAAAGTTTCTTCAATTATCTCTTTAATTTTACCTTTATCCATTTAATATGTTTATCCTTAAGTTCAAAAAATGTATATTTATGTTAATTATAAACTTAAAACCTAACTATGTTATTTAAGCAATTATTTGAAAACGAATCATCAACATATACTTATTTGGTATCTTGTCAAGAAAAACGGGAAGCAATACTTATTGACCCAGTTCTAGAAACTTTAGACAGAGATATAGATATAATAAAAAAATTAAATTTAAAGCTAACTTATGCTGTAGATACACACATTCATGCAGACCATGTTACCAGCGCTTCTGCATTAAGGGAAATTCTTGGGTGCAAAGTAGCAGGGCCAGCAAATGATAATTTAAAATGCAGAGATATAAATTTTAAAGATTCTGATAATCTTATTGTTGGGAATACTATAAAAATAAAAGCAATCCATACTCCAGGGCATACAGACGCACATTTCTCATACATTATTAACATGGGGAAAAAAAAGATATTATTCTCAGGTGATGCATTATTGATAAACACTTGCGGAAGAACTGATTTTCAATCAGGATCCTCCAAAGAATTATATAATACGATAAAAAATATTTTTTATACGATGCCTGATGATACAAAAGTATTTCCGGCTCATGACTATAACAAAAATAACCTTACTACAATTGTAAGACAGAAGTCAGAAAATCAATTAATAAGTGGAAGTATTGATTTAGAAAATTTCATTTTGAAAATGAAAAGTTTAAAACTAGATAGGCCAAAAAAAATTGACATTGCTGTTCCAAGAAACATGGAGTGCGGCTTCATTAATTAGAATTAAAATAAGAATTTGTAATTTCAGTTATTTTATTTATATCAATTATTTCTTTTCTCCAGCCTGTAATCAATCTTGAATTACAATCATTATTTCGTAAAAAATTTAAAATCATTTTTTTAGGAGAAACTATTTGGTAGGATATTTCGTTATATAAAGAAACTTGTTTATAATATTCATATAAATCATCAGCTATCTTTTTATAATTTGAATTATATTTTCTTTTCTTGTTTTTATATAAATTTATTTTTCTTCCAGAAAAATTCTTAATCTCTTCTTGTATTTCTTTTACATATTTATTATTTTTATTAGAATCTTTTTTTTCGGGTATTAGAATTTCATTTTTAGAAACATAGGCTTTTGATACTTCAATAATTTCTTTTTCACTCATTATCCAATTTCTTGGTATATTTTTGTTTATTGCTTTTTTTTCTCTCCAAATTGCAACTATCCTTGCGATATCTTGTGTTTGATTACTTAAATTATTAATAGATTTTAGTTTTTTCCATGATGACTCAGCGCTAGGATTCCATTCTATATCACTCACATAATTAGTAAATTCTTCGTTGTAGAAGTTTATTTTTCTAGTTTCTATAAGTTTTTCATTTAAATATTTACTTAATTTATTTAGGTGTAAAACATCATTAATTGCGTAGTTAATTTGTTTTTGACTGAGTGGCCTTTTCTTCCAATTTGTCATTTTTTCTGTTTTATCGATCGTAATATTGTAAATTTCTTTTATAAGTTCAGCATATCCAATCTGGTATTTGAATCCTAAGAACGATGCAGCAAATTGAGTATCAAATATATTTTTTGGAATATAGCCTAGAATCATATTAAGAATTTCCAAGTCTTGTCTACACGAGTGTAATATGATTTTTTTATCACTATCAAATATATTTCTAAATAAATTTTTGTAATCAATACTTAAAGTCAAGTCTATGCATCCGTGAAAATCTCCATTTGATAATTGGATTACACAGGGCTCTGGAAAGAAAGTATTTCTTCTCATAAATTCTATGTCGATAGAAATTTCATCTGAGCTACTAATTTCTTCTAAAAAAGCTTTTATTTCCTTTTCTGTTATGAGGAGTTCTGTATTTAGCATCTTATTTAGGAGGCATATTTTTGACGAACAAATCTTAACATGGTAAATAGTGCTGGCCAAATAATTATAGATATTAATATAGATATAATTACATCGTAAATGTTGTAATCAATTTCTAGCATTTTATTTACAATAGTAGAAGTTAAAAAGTAAGGAACTAAAATTAATAGTAATGACAACATTTTATTCCAACTAGTATGCAATCTAATTTGGGGATAATATAGCCATGTTAAATATATTGTAGTTGTATAACACAAGGCATTATACCCCAATGGCATTATTAAAAGTATATCAAGAATAATTCCAGATATAAAAGCGTATGTTAGATTAATTAGATTTGGATAAGCCATACACCAGTATATTAATATCAACAACAAAATAGGGGGTTTTATGGAATTGAATGTGTCAGGCAAAGGAAGAATATTTAAAAGAATTCCAAAAAATAATAAAGTAACAACTGTAATATGTATTTTATTAAAAATTACCATAGCAACATTACTTCTCTATTAGAAGAAAGACTAGAGCTTGGATTTGCAGTTACGTCTAAAAAATTTTTTTGAAAGTTTTTATTAACATTTGATATTTCTCCAATTAAGTATCCTTCGGGAAATATATTATCTAGCCCCGATGTTATTAAAATATCGCCTTCAATAACATCTTCATTTAAAGATATATACTTTGCTTTCAAATATCTATTATCACCAGTTCCAGAAATAACTATTCTTTTTCCTGTCCTAGCATTGATAGCAAGCAGGGCATGCCCAGCATCCGTAATTAATGTTACAACTGAAAAATTATCATTAACTTCAGAAACTTGACCTAGAATTCCCATACTATCTATAACTGTTTGACCTATATAAATATTACTTTTCCTGCCTTTGTTAAGTATAACTTTATTTGAAAATGGGCTTAAATTTACCTTTATCAATTCTGCTATTAAAATTTTTGATGTGGCAGATTCTTCAGAGGAATTAAGTAATTTTTTAAGTCTTATATTTTCTTCTTTTAGTAAAGGGATATTTTGAATAATACCAGACTGTATAAATATTTTTTTTTCTAAAATTTTATTTTTTTCCAATAAATTATTTTTACTAACTAAATAATTATCTATTACATGGTAGAATTCTATTGGAAGTTCAGCTGTTGAGTAAATTGGAGAAATTATGTGTGATGTATTTTTTCGAATTTCATTGCTTATTTTTAATTCACTATCAATTGTTAAGAAAAATATTGAAGCAGCTAAAAATAAAATTAGTTTTAAAGATACTGTTTTACTTTGTCTAAAATTAAGATTGTTATTCACTATTATTCAATTGCTAAAATTTCTATTCTAGAGCAATGAAGTCTGCTCCTTTTTTATCTATCATATCTAAAACTATACCGCCACCTCGAGCAACACATGTTAATGGATCATCAGCTATTATAACTGGTATGCCAGTCTCTTCTTGGATAAGTTTATCTAATCCAGTTAATAGCGCTCCTCCTCCAGTTAAAACTATTCCACTTTCAGCTATATCAGTACTTAGCTCAGGTGGAGTAGCCTCCAAAGCTAATTTTGCAGCATTGGTTATACCTTTTAAAGGTTCTTGTAGAGCTTCCAATATCTCATTACTATTGATCCTAAAGCTTCGAGGTATTCCTTCTGATAAATTTCTTCCTTTAACTTCTAACTCTTTTAATTCTTTTCCAGGATAAGCTGTAGCAATCTCATGTTTTATTTTCTCAGCAGTTGCTTCTCCAATCAAAATGCCGTAGTTTGATCTGATATAATGAAGTATTGCTTCATTAAATTTATCTCCTCCAACTCTCACTGATTCTGAATAAACAATTCCGCCCAAGGATAAAACCGCAATTTCTGTTGTACCGCCACCAATATCAAATACCATTGAGCCTATAGCCTCAGTTATAGGAAGTCCTGCTCCAAGTGCAGCTGCCACCGGTTCTTCAATTAAATAAACTTTTCTTGCTCCAGCGCCTTCGGCAGATTCCTTAATTGCTCTTCTCTCAACTTGAGTCGCCCCAGATGGCACACATATGAGTACTCTTGGCCCTAGTAAAAAGTTCTTATTGCATGCTTTTTTGATAAAATGCTGTAGCATTTTTTCTGTTGTCGTGAAATCTGCAATAACTCCATCTTTTAAAGGTCTAATTGTTTCGATATTTGTGGGCGTTCTTCCAAGCATAGTTTTTGCTTCAATACCAACAGCCTTAACTTTTTTCTTGCCTCCTTCATCCGATATTGAAACAACCGAAGGCTCATCTAAAACCAAGCCCTTATTTTTTACGAATATTATTGTATTTGCTGTACCTAAATCTATTGATAAATCACTAGAAAATAAATCTAAAATCATTAAAACCCCCGAGTTTTCTGATATGCTTAGTTATATATTTATATAAAGAGATTCTAACTGAGGATAACTAAACCTACAAGGATATCTGATTAACCTAATATTGATGAGATTTTGACAAGAAATGTTTAATAAAGATAAAGTTAAAGATGTTGCTAAATTAGCTATGATAGAAATTGATGACCAAGATTTAAATTTCTATTCTGAAGAAATTATTAACTTCTTAAAATTAGTTGAACAAACTGAAAATATAGATCTTTCGCAAGTTGAGCCACTTTTCCATGCTCCAGATAATACATTGAATGCTAGAGATGATGTTGTGGATAAAGATCCAAAAAATGACGGTATTAATTCTTCACCTAGTCATAATGGAAATCACTTTATAGTTCCAAAAGTTATAGAGTAAATTTCTATGGACATATATAAAAAATCAATTACGGAATTATCTGAACTTCTGCAGAAAAAAGAATTATCTTCACTAGAAATGACAAAATATTTTTTAGAAAGAATTAATGCATATGACTCAAAATTAAATTCTTTTATATCCGTAAATGAAGATTTTGCTTTAGAGCAAGCAAAATTTGCTGATAACTTATTATCAAGAAAAAACGAAAATAGTCTGTTAGCAGGAATTCCAATTGCACATAAAGATTTATTTTCCACTAAAGGTATTTTAACTACATGCGGATCAAAAATGTTGGAGAGCTATCATCCTCCCTTTGATGCTACAGTAGTTAATAGATTGACAAAAGTGGGTATGGTTTGTATTGGAAAAACTAATATGGATGAATTTGCCATGGGATCTTCAAATGAATCAAGTTACTTTGGCCCAGTAAAAAATCCTTGGAATCTTACTAAGGTTCCTGGGGGATCATCTGGAGGATCAGCATCTGCGGTTGCTGCAAGACTTGCACCGATTGCCACTGGATCTGATACGGGAGGATCAATTAGGCAACCTGCTTCTTTTTGTGGATTGACAGGCTTAAAGCCAACATATGGCTCTGTATCGAGATATGGAATGATTGCTTACGCATCAAGCTTGGACCAGGGTGGACCAATCGCCAAAAGCGCTGAGGATTGCGCATTACTTTTTAATGAAATGAAAGGTTATGATTCTAATGACCCAACAAGTAATTATAAAATTAAAGAAGAAAAAATTAAATTAAGCTTAAAAAAAGAAAACGTAAAAAATATCACTATAGGTATACCAAAAGAATATTTTTCGGACAATCTAGATAGTAAAATTTCAGATATATTGAATGTTTCAATAGAAACTTTTAAAAAATTGGGATTTAATTTTAGAGAGGTTAGCCTTCCTAATCATAACTATACAATACCAGCATATTACATCATTGCATCAGCTGAAGCATCGTCAAATTTATCAAGATACGATGGAATAAAATTTGGTTATAGGTGTGATAAGCCAAAAAATCTTGAAGATTTATATTTAAAAACAAGAAAAGAAGGTTTTGGAAAAGAAGTTAAAAAAAGAATAATGATTGGGGCGTATGCACTTTCATCAGGTTACTATGATGAGTATTATATGAGAGCTTTAAAAATAAGGAGAATAATAAAAGATAATTTTATGAAAGCTTTTGAAAATATTGATTTCTTGTTTGCTCCAACCTGCCCAACAACAGCATTTGATATTGGAGAAAAAACCTCTGACGCTGTTGCAATGTATTTATCAGATATCTATACAACGCCAGTTAATTTAGCTGGATTACCAGCAGTTTCAATTCCGATAGGTTTTAGCGATAAGATGCCAGTTGGAATGCAAATTATTGGTAACTACTTTTCAGAAGAAGACATCTTAAATATTGCCCATCTTTATCAGATTGAAACAGATTGGCATGAAAAAATCCCGGAGGAATTTAATTGTGAGTAAGTGGGAAAGTGTTATAGGATTAGAAATTCATGCTCAGCTCTCAACAAAAAGCAAGATTTTTTCTGCCTCGTCAACGTTATATGGTAAAGACCCAAACAAACAAGCATCTTATGTTGATTTAGGAATGCCTGGTACATTACCAGTCTTAAATAAATCAGTCATAAAAAAAGCTATTCAATTTGGACTTGCAATAAATGCAAAAATAGCTAATAAGTCAATTTTTGCAAGAAAAAATTATTTCTACCCTGACTTGCCAAAAAATTATCAAATTAGCCAACTAGACTCTCCAATAGTAGAAGGTGGCTATATTGAAATAAAAGACAGCAATAATCAAAATAAAAAAATTAATATAACTAGAGCTCATTTAGAAGAAGATGCAGGAAAATCAATTCATAGTAATGAGAATAATTGTACCTATATAGATCTTAATAGAGCTGGCACACCTCTTTTAGAGATTGTTTCTGAGCCAGAAATTGCTAATTCTAAAGAGGCAGTTTCTTACATGAAGAAAATACATAATTTAGTTACTTATTTGGATATATGCGACGGAAATATGCAGGAAGGATCTTTTAGATGCGATGCAAACGTATCAGTAAGAAAAATAGGAGATAAGAACCTAGGAACAAGAACAGAGTTAAAAAACATAAATTCTTTTAAATTTGTAGAAAAAGCAATAAATTATGAAATACAAAGACAAATTGATTTGCTAGAAGACGGAAAAAATATCATACAAGAAACAAGGCTTTATGATGAGAATAAAGACTCTACTAAATCAATGAGATCAAAAGAAGAAGCAAATGACTATAGATATTTTCCAGATCCTGATTTACTTCCTATAGAAATAGAAGAAAAATATATTATGGAGATAAAAAATTCATTGCCAGAACTCCCAGAAATAAAATTTGAATACTACAAATCAAATTATAATTTTTCAGAGGATCAAATAAATATAATTTTAAGTGATATCTATATAACAAATTTTATTGATCAAGCGATATCATTATCAAAAATTGAACCTAAAAGAGTCGTTAATTATTTTATGTCTTTAATATATTCAAAACTAAATAAAGAAAAGCTTAAATTACATAAAAGTGAGTTAAAGGTGGAAATTTTTTGTTTATTATTAGAATTAATAGAGAATAAAAAAATCACAAAAAATAATTTCAAAAATATTATTGATAGTATTTGGAATAAAAAGAATGGGGTTAATGAAATTATTAAAAGCTATACAACTGATAGTGAAGAAGATAATGATTCTGTAGACGGACTAATTCATAAAGTTATATCACAAAACACAAAACAAGTTGAAGAATATAAGAGTGGTAAGACCAAAATAGTTGGATTTTTTGTAGGGCGAGTATTAAAAGATGCTAAAGGAGCAGATCCTACTAGTATAAAAAATAAAATAATAAAAATTTTAGAATCTGTTTAGAAAAATGGAAATTCTGTTGAAGCCTAAATCATCTTTTTGAGATTTTATATGACTAAACCCAAATTTTTTTGCATATTCTTTTAAAATCAATGTTTGATAATGAGCATGTTCGATTAATAAATAAGAATTATTATTTAAATAATTTAAACTATTTTCAATAATAGTATATATATCAGCCAACCCATTTTTATTTGCATAAAGACTGTCCTTCGGGTCAGACAATTTAGAGAAAATAGAAGAATTTTCTTTCGGAATATATGGAGGATTTGTTATAATAAAATCATATTTATTATCTTTTATATTAGAAAACCAGTTTGATTCTTTAAAATCTATTATTTTATCTACTTTATTAATTTCTGAATTTTTTTTGGCTATTTTTATAGCAAATTTATTTATGTCTGTAGCTAATATAGAAATATCTTTGTAGTTTTTTGCTAGAGCAATACTAATGGCTCCTGTCCCAGTTCCTAATTCTAATATTTTACTATCTTTTCTTATAATTCCTTGGATTGCTTGGACAAATATTTCTATATCTATTCTAGGAGAAAAAACTTTATTATCAGTTTCAATTTTGAATTTTTCAAATTCTATAATATTAGATTTCATTATTCGCCAATAGGTCTGCTTGGTATTCACTAATTAGTTGGGCAGTAATTGTTAAAATGTTGCCATCTAAAAAATCTTCTAAATTATAAACAGTCAAATTAATTCTGTGGTCTGTAATTCTTCCTTGTGGAAAGTTATATGTTCTTATTCGGTCAGATCTATCTCCACTTCCAACAAGTTTTTTTCGCATTTGAGATTGCTCATCTGTTTGTTTAGATCTTTCAGAATCAAGTAATTTTGCATGCAGTAATGACATAGCTTTTGCTTTATTTTTATGCTGAGACCTGCCATCTTGACACTCAACAACAACACCAGTTGGCAAGTGAGTTATACGAATAGCAGAGTCAGTCTTATTTACATGTTGACCACCTGCACCACTTGCTCTAAAAGTATCTATTCTCAAATCATCTGAGTTAATATTATACTCTTCAATTTCTTCAACTTCTGGCATTACAGCAACAGTTGCTGCTGAGGTGTGAACTCTACCTTGGGATTCTGTTTCTGGTACTCTTTGAACACGGTGGGCGCCAGACTCGAATTTCAACTTTGAGAAGGCTTTATCTCCAGTAATTTTTATAATTACTAACTTATATCCTCCTTTATCACCTTCATTTTCAGATAAAAGCTCAACTCCCCAATTTTGCCTTTCTGCAAATCGACAATACATTTTATATAAGTCTCCAGCAAAAATAGCTGCTTCAAGACCTCCAGTACCTGCTCTAATCTCTAAAAAGACATTACTCTTATCATTTGGGTCTTCCGGAAGTAAAGAAATCTCCAAGTTTTTTTCAAGTTGTGAAATTTCTTCTTTGGCTGACTTAATTTCTTCATCAGCAAGTTTTTTTAGCTCACCAGTTTCATTTTTGGATATTTCTTCGGATTCTTGCAAAGACTCTTCATTTATTAAATACTTTTTATAATCTTTTATTATTACTTCAAGTTTTGCATATTCAACAGATAAATTTTTATATTTATCCATATCATTTATTATATCTTTATCAGATAGCAGATTTTGTATTTCATTGTGTTTGATGCTAATTTCATCAAGTTTTTTTCTTAACGAAACTTTCATTTTTTCTTGTTTATCAAGAAAATATCACAGACTAGATTAATTAATTTTCGATTATTGGTTTGCCCAGCTTTATTTAAAGCAAGTGTGGGTTTATGTGAAAGTTTCGATGTTAAATTAATACTAAGTTGATTAATTACATCTTCAGGATCTTTTCCAAGTTTGAGTTGGTTTAAAGATTTATTTAAACAACTTTCCCTTATCTCTTCGCAGTCGTCTCTGTAATGTTTTATTATGGAGAAAGCTGACTGTGATTTTCTCCAATTCATGTATTCATCTACTTTACTATTAACAATATGTTGTGCATCTACTGCTGCACTTTCTCTTGTTTTGTAATTTTTTTTGATAAGATTTTGTATATTGTCAAGGGTATATAGAAATATATCTTTAAGTTCTTTCACCTCTGTTTCTATGTTTCTAGGAACACCTAAGTCAACCATATATATTGGCTTATGTTTTCTTCGTTTTAGTGCAGTTTCAATAGCGCCTTTACCTATTAAAGGAACATTACCTGATACCGCACTAATTATGATGTCGGAGTCTTTTATTTTTTCAGGCATATCTTTTAAGGATAAAGCTTTCCCAGAAACTTCATCTGCAATAATCTTTGCTTTATCAATAGTTCTGTTTGCTATAAAAATATCTTTAATATTTTTCTTTCGAAGATTTTTAGCTGCAATATTAATTGTCTCACCAGCTCCAATTAATAAAGCATTTTTATTTGAAAGATTGTCATAAAATTGGTCTGTTAATGAAACTGCGACATTAGCAATCGAAAGGGAGTTTGCACCTATATTTGTATCTGTTCTTACTTCCTTTGCGGTAGAAAAAGCATATTGAAATAATCTATTTAAATTTTTACCAATTGTGCCAGCATCACTTGCTTCACTAAAAGCATCCTTAAACTGTCTAAGTATTTGTGATTCCCCAATAACCATAGAATCTAAGCCACAGGCTACATTCAGTGCATGTCTTACAACAAAGCTATCTGAGTATATGTACATATTTTCGGAAATATCTTCCGGTGTTAAACCTTTATGTCTTAAAAGCCAATCAGAAATATTTTCAACATATTGCAAATCATCTATTTCTAGATAAAGCTCAGTTCTATTACAAGTAGATAAAATAAATGCCTCGTCGACCAAAGGCATATCTTGGAGCTTTTTAAGGATTATGTGCGATTCGTCTTTATCCACAGAAATCTTTTCCCTGATATCCAGAGAAGCCGTTTTATGGTTCATTCCTATAGTAACTAAGCTCATTTATTTCCCACTCATTTTTGTAGATAGATTAGCTTTCTAAGTATATTATAACTAATTATGCAAACATATTTAAGGCCATATATTAGCTATATTTCTATAATAAAGCTCTACATAAAAAGATTTTTGATTATAAATTTTTTATTCGTAGGCTTTGCATATCCATTAAGTAATACACCTGATCGTGATTATCAAAATATACAGGTTACGGAGTCTAATTCTGAAAGTTTTATAATGCAAAAGGCTTTTGAGGCAGAGTTATTAGCTAAAGATTTTAGATATAAAGAAGCAGCAAAAATCTACCATGACATCTGCATGAAATCTAATGACCCAGAAGTTGCAAAGAGAGCAACTCAATTAGCAGGATACGCAAATGATTATGATCTTATGCTCAAGAACTCTAAAAGATGGCTTAAGATAGCTGAAGATAAAATTACCGTAAGGCATGTGAGAATTTCAATATTTTTAGCACTTGATAAAATTGAAGAAGCAAAAAAAGAGACTTTGTCGGCTATTAAAATTTCTAAAGATAAAGATAAGTTTGCACTTGTTTATGACACTTTAAGAGTTTTTGAAGATAAAGTTATTAAAGAAATATTTCAAGATGTATATACAACTTATAAGAACGAGTATTTAGCAAATTTTTATTACGTGCAAATTTTATTAAATAATAATGATTATTTAGAAGCAATAGATTTGATCAAGTCTATTGATAGGTTTGAAGAGTTTAGTAAGAAAGAAAGTCGCTGGGGTATTTTTCTTGCAGATGCCTATTATGAGATGGGAAAAGAAGAGCTTGCAATAATAACACTAAAGGATTATTTGCAGTATTCGCCTAAAGATTTATATTTAAATGAGTATTATGTGAGAGTACTGACACTTCAAGAAAAATATGATGAAGCAATAAAGCACTATAGATTTATGTCTGCAAATAAACTGATAAGTTTTGGTGATATTGAGACATCAAAAAAAATGGCATTACTAAATATTGAAGCAAAGAAATTTATGGATGCTAAAACATTTATTGAATCCTTTAAAGAAAAAGATATAAATAGTTATAATTATATTAATGGGTTACTTAATGCTAAAAATAATAAAAGCAAGATCGCTGAAAAATACTTCATGAGTGTGGATTTTGAAAATGATAATTATATAAATTCTGTCAAAGAAATAGCTAAGCTAAAAATAAGTCAAAATCAATTTTCTTCTTTAAAAAAATTTTTTAAAAAACAATATAGCAAGGTTAATAATAAACCAACAATAGAATCAAGATTGATTCTTATTGAAACTGAAATTTTCTTTAACGAAGAAAAATATAATTATGCAATGGAAAGAATTAATTACGGCTTAAAAAAATATAAAGATAATGGAGCTTTTTTATATACCAGAGCTTTAGTAGCCGAAAAGGTCGATAGATTTGACATCTTAGAAAATGATTTAAAAAAATTAATAAAGTTAGAGCCAAAAAATGCTCAAGCATTAAATGCTCTTGGCTACACTTGGGCAAACAATAATATAAAATTAAAAGAAGCCAATAGATATATCGACGAAGCACTAGCCCTTGAACCAAATGATGCAGCTATTTTAGATAGCAAAGGATGGGTTTTATTTAGGTTAGGTAATTATAAAGAAGCTGAAAAATATTTAATGAGAGCTTTAAAACTAAACGATGATCCTGAAATTGTTAGCCATGTGATTCAATTATTAGTAAAATTAGATAAAATAAAAGACGCAAAAAAAGTTTATAAAAAATATATAAAATTAAAACCAGAAGATAAAAAATTAATCGAACTTAAGAAAATATTAAATGAAATATAAATTTTTATTATTATTTTTTTTTATAATAATAGCAGGTTGTTCTAGTCTAGATAAAATTACTAAAAAAATACCTATAGAAAATACAAAAATACAAAAAAAAATTACGTATTCCATGTACGAAAATTTCATAGCTAAAGGCACTGTAAAATTTCAAACAAAAAACCAAAAAATTTCTTCCAGATTTAATTTTAAAAAAAGTAAAACAGTAGAAGAAATAGAATTTTTAAACATATTTAATAACCCTTTAATATCATTTGAAATTAAAAAAAATAAAATTATTATAAAAAAATCAAAGAAGAATATTAATTCTGAAGCTATACAAGAAGTATTAAATAGAGAGGTTTTTAAGAAAATTATTTTAAATCTCTCAAGTATATTAACCGGAAAAATAAAAAATGTTATGCAATACGAAAAATATGAAAATGGACTTTATAAATCGATTAGAAATGAAAATTACGCAGTGTTTTATAAAATGTATAATGATAAGTTCTTACCGGTAATGATGAGTGTTGATTTTTTTAGTATTTCATTTGATTTAAAAATTATAAATTGGGATACCATAGAATGATAAATCTAAAATCGCCAGCAAAACTTAATCTTTTTTTAAATATAGTAAATAAAAGAACTGATGGATATCATGATATCGAAACATATTTTCAACTAATTAATCTTTATGACGAAATTTCTTTGGAGATTATACCAGGTAAAAATATTAAATTTCTATCAGATAATTATGAATTAAATAATGGAAAAAATTTATGTGTTCAAGCTGCTGAGATTTTAAGGAGATATGTAAATAAAGAGAGTGATTTAAATTCATCTATTGTACTTAAAAAAAATATTCCTATTGGCGGGGGATTAGGTGGAGGAAGTTCGAACGCAGCTATGGTTCTTTTGGGATTAAATGATTTATGGAATTGTAATCTTTCAAAAGATAAATTAAATAATTTAGGTGCGCAATTAGGTTCTGATGTACCTTTATTTATAAATGGTTTTTCTGCATATGGAATTGGTACTGGCACAACTTTAATAAGACATGAGGTAAGCAAGAAAATTTTTTTAGTAATATATCCTGGCATAGAAGTGTCATCAAAGTATATGTACCAAAACTACAAGGCGAAAGATCGTGCTAGGCATATAAACATTGATAATATGGATCAAAATATAGGTTTTAATAGTTTTGAAGATCTTTTATGTTCTGAACATAATGAAATTAAAGAGCTTTTAAATATGCTTAGAAAATATAATAATGGATCAGTTTCAGGATCAGGAAGTTGTGTTTTCTCAATTTTTGATGATGAAAAAACTGCTATAGAGATAAGTAAATTAATTCCAAAGAATTACCAAACCTATATTGTGCACAGTTTAAATACTATATAATATATATATAATTTCTTAGTATTGGGCCGTAGCCAAGCGGTTAAGGCATCGGGTTTTGATCCCGACATGCGTAGGTTCGATCCCTACCGGCCCAGCCACTTTATTTAATTTTTACTTCTTTTTTAATCATTTTGTATTATCATTGCAACTAGTTAACTATAATAATTCTTAAGGCAGCTCATGTCCGATTACGAAAGTTTAAAAATTTTTTCAGGAAATTCTAATAAAGAGCTTTCTGATAAAATCGCAAAAAAAATTGGTATACCAATCGGAAAAGCTTTTGTTGGAAGATTTAGTGATGGGGAAGTACAAGTAGAGCTTCACGAAGATGTTAGAGGAAAAGATATTTTTGTAATACAGTCTACATGTAATCCAACAGACGAAAATCTCATGGAATTATTAATTCTAGTTGATGCCTTGAAAAGATCGTCGGCTGCTCGAGTAACAACCGTGATCCCTTATTTTGGATATTCTAGACAGGATAGAAGAGTAAGATCAATGAGAGTGCCAATATCAGCAAAAGTTGTCGCCAATTTAATTAGCACTGTTGGAACTGACAGACTGTTAACAGTTGATTTACATTCTGATCAAGAACAAGGCTTTTTTGATATTCCAGTAGATAATATATATGGATCTCCAATTTTGATATCAGATATGTGGAAAAAGAAATATCCAAATATTGTAGTTGTCTCTCCAGATACTGGCGGTGTAGTTAGAGCAAGAGCAGTTGCCAAACAGTTAGGTATTGATGACCTTGCTATTGTAGATAAGAGAAGAGAGAAAGCGAATGAAGCAGAGGTGATGAATATAATTGGTGATGTAAGTTCAAAAACCTGTTTAATTGTTGACGATATGGTTGATACTGCAGGGACATTATGCAAAGCATCAGTAGCTCTTAAAGATCATGGCGCAAGTGCAGTAATGGCTTATGCAACTCACCCAGTATTATCTGGAGAAGCAATAAGTAATATAGAGAAATCAGAATTAGATGAATTGGTTGTTACAGATACTATTCATTTATCAAGCGAAGCCAAAAAATGTAAAAAAATTAGGCAACTTTCTGTATCGAGCCTATTAGCAGAATCTATAATAAGAGTTCACACTGAAGAATCCTTAAGTTCGTTATTTACAGAGTAAAAAAACTTGTTCTTATTGAGATTTTAATTGATAATACTGCCCTATAAATAATTTTGATCATAATATGGATTTTATAATAAACGCAGAAAAAAGAGATAAAACAGGAACATCCTACTCTAGAAATATGAGAAGAAAAGGATCTGTGCCAGGCATTATCTATGGTGCTGGAGACTCTCAGGAAGCCATATTAATGAACAAATTTGAAATTGCAAAAAATCTTGAAAATGACGCATTTTATAGTCAAGTTCTTGATATTTCTTTAGAAGGCAAGAAGCAACAAGTTATTCTTAGAGATATTCAAAGACATCCCGCAAAAAGAGAAATTTTACATATGGACTTTCAAAGAATTAAGGCAGATGAAAAAATTAACGTTACAGTCCCTATTAATTTTATCAATGAAGATGTTGCACCTGGTGTGAAAATTGATGGCGGAATTATTAGTCATTTAATAACCGAACTTGAGATTGTCTGTTTGCCAGGAGATATTCCAGAGAATATAACTGTTGATTTAGTAGATCTTCCTATTGATAAGTCTATCCATTTAAGTGAATTGCAGCTTCCAAAAGGAGTTGAACTTACACTTCTACAACATGGTGATGAAGATTCTGATATGGCAGTTGTGGTTATTCATAAAGCAAAAGCAGAAGAGGTTGAGGAAGATCTTACAGCTGCTCCTGAAGCATCTGAAGTTGCATCTGATCAGAAGAATGATGAGAGCAAAGATACAGATAAAGAAACTGAAGAATAAAAATCTACTAATACCTTATGTCAAATAATGATAAAGGAAGTTTACCAAAAATAAGATTGATAGTAGGCTTAGGTAATCCAGACAAAAATCTTTTAAAAACACGTCATAATGTAGGATACTGGTATTTAGACAAATTTCTTGAGAAATATAACGCAACTTTATCCGAAGATAAAAAACTTAATAGTTTATTTTGTAAGATTGATCATGAAGGCGATCAAATTTTTTTAGTAAGGCCAACTTTTTTTATTAACGATAGTGGCAAGTCTGTTTCTAGCTTCCTAAAATATTATAAAATTAATTCAGATTCCATGTTAGTTATGCATGATGACATAGATTTAAATGTTGGTGAGGTAAAATTAAAATTTGGCGGTGGACACGGCGGTCATAATGGTTTGAGAGATATAATTAACCACATAGGAAAAGATTATTGGAGGCTTAGAATAGGAGTGAGTCATCCAGGAAGAAAAGAGTTAGTCCATAATCATGTTCTCAGTAATCCATCTAAAGCTGAGGAACTTGAAATTAATATTTCTATGAATGAGTCATTTGAAAATATTAATATTTTATTAAATGGCGAATTCGAAAAATTTACAAAAATTTTGCATACGAGGTAAATATGGGATTTAAATGCGGAATAGTTGGTTTACCGAATGTTGGTAAATCTACCTTGTTTAATGCACTAACAAAGAATAAAGTCGCAGCCGAGAATTATCCATTCTGCACAATTGATCCAAATATTGGAATTGTAGAGGTTAGTGATAAAAGACTTAAACAACTTTCAGAGATAGACCAGCCAAAAAAAGTTATTCCTGCAGTTATCGAATTTGTTGATATCGCTGGTTTGGTTGCTGGTGCATCTGAGGGTGAAGGTTTAGGCAATAAATTTTTGGCTAACATTAGAGAAACAGATGCAATCGCACATGTGATTCGATGTTTTGAAAATGATGACATTACTCATGTGTCAGGAAAGATTGATCCCTTGTCTGATATCCAAACAATTAATACAGAATTATTATTATCTGATTTAGCAATTGTTGAAAAAAGTCTTAATCGTTTAAAAAAACTTTCAAAAACAGGCAATAAAGATATTTTGTCAGAATTAAAAGTTATGGAGTCAATTGAGCAAGAATTAAATGAAGGAAATTTTTTACATGATATACATCAAAACAATAAAGAAGTTTTAAAACAGTATAATTTTCTTACAGCAAAGCCGTTTTTCTTAATTTTAAATGTAGCAGATGACGAAATTGAAGGAAATCAGTATACAAGAGATGTTATTGATTATTGTAATGAAAAAAATATCTCCAATATAATCATCTCAGCAAATATTGAATATGATTTGTCAATGATGAGTGAAGAAGAAAAAAAAGAGTACTTTGAATTATATAATCTGGATGAATCAGGAATAGATAGAGTTGCAAAACATGGTTATGATATTTTAAATCTTGGAACATTTTTTACATCTGGTCCCACAGAAACTAGAGCATGGACCATAAAAAAGAAAGCATTGGCGCCAGAAGCGGCTGGAAAGATTCATACTGATTTTCAAAAAGGATTTATCAGAGCTGAAGTTATTGCTTTTGATGATTATGTGGGACTTAAAGGATCAGTTAATGCCAAGAATGAAGGGAAAATGCGATTAGAAGGCAAAGAATATCAAGTAGCTGAAGGAGATATTGTTGTATTTAGGTACAACGTTTAAGTATAATAGCACCTCAAATTGGCTATGTAGCTCAGATGGTTAGAGCACAGCACTCATAACGCTGGGGT
>CAJWIN010000008.1 GCA_913042035.1 uncultured Gammaproteobacteria bacterium
TTCCAATGTCTACTGTTCTTTGCTTCCAAATTCTATTGTCAGTTAATAAAGTCTCATATTCATCAATACATTTTGGAAACCTATTTGAAAAATCCTCAATAAAATCTAGCAATGTTCCTTCTCTAGATTCATTAAGTTTGTCTACCTCTTTTTTAGATTTCCATTTTGTTTCTTCGTATTTTGGCATTTTCAAAGGTAGATCTTTCGACACTCCACCTGGTCTATAATAAGTTGCATGCATTCTGGTTCCAGAAACAGCTTCATAACAATCCATTAAATCTTCTCTTTCTCTAAAAGCATATAGAAATACTGACATCGCTCCAATATCAAGTGCATGAGCTCCAAGCCACATTAAGTGGTTTAGTACTCTTGTAATTTCGTCAAACATAACTCTTATATATTTTGCTCTTACAGGTATATCAATATCTAATAGTTTTTCTATACTCATGACGTATGCATGCTCGTTGCTCATCATTGAAACATAATCTAATCTGTCCATATAGCCAATACTTTGATTGTATGGTTTGCTTTCTGCTAGTTTTTCTGTTCCTCTATGAAGTAAACCAATATGTGGATCAGCTCTTACAATCACTTCCCCCTCAAGCTCTAAAATTAATCTTAAAACGCCATGCGCAGAAGGATGTTGAGGGCCAAAATTCATTGTAAAACTTTTTATATCAGGCATTTTTATCTTCCTTATTAGAAACTTCCCTAATAACTTTTGGTATTAAAACTCTTGGTTTTATAGTTACTGGCTGGTAAACAACTCTTTCTTTTTCAATATCGTAATTAACTTCAACATTACCGATTAAAGGAAAATCTTTTCTAAGTGGGTGACCAATGAATCCGTAGTCAGTCAGGATTCTTCTAAGATCTGGATGGTCTGAAAACACAATACCAAACAAATCATAAGCTTCTCTCTCATACCAATTTGCAGACGCCCAAATTGATGTAACTGTAGGTAAAGATGGGTTTTTATCATCATTGCAATAAAACTTAACTTTTAATCTGACATTAGAACTAACTGATAGCAAGTTATATATTAGAGCAAATCTTTTTATTGGTTGATTATAATTAGTTTTTGTAGATTCATATGTATATCGTCCGCTGCTATCTTTTTTTATACCTCTACTATAACCTTTATTATTTGCATCCTTAGCATTCCACTCGCTAATTCCATAATCGGAGTAGTCAATAGCGATAACATCAATCAGAGATTCAAATTTAATGTGACTATTGTCTTGAAAGATACTCATGACTTTTAGGAAATCGGTATCAGTGAAAACAACAGTATCATCATCTTCAAAATTAAAATCATATTTAGAGAAAATATCTTCAAAGAGTATTTTTAAGGAAGTATTATTTCCTGAATATGATTTTTTTTCTAAATTACTATGATTATTCATTAGAGTACCTGGGTATTTAAAGAAGTTATCTTTTAATAGATTTTTTGTTATGAATTTTATTTTTTAATTGCATGATCCCGTAGAGCAATGCCTCTGCAGTAGGTGGGCAACCTGGAACATAAATATCTACAGGGATAATTCTGTCGCAACCCCTTACAACGGAATATGAATAATGATAATAACCGCCGCCATTTGCGCAAGAGCCCATTGATATTACCCATTTTGGATCCGCCATTTGGTCATAAACTTTTCTTAATGCTGGCGCCATTTTATTTACTAGCGTACCAGCAATAATTATTACGTCTGATTGTCGTGGACTTGGTCGAAACATCATTCCATAACGATCTAAGTCATATCTTGATGCGCCAGCATGCATCATTTCTATTGCGCAACATGCTAATCCAAAAGTCATTGGCCACATTGAGCCCGTATTTGCCCAGTCAATTAAATCTTTTGAGGAAGTAGTGACATAACCATTACTATTGTTATTGAGTGATTCTATAATATCCATAATCTTAATCCCAGTTAAGAGCGCCTTTCTTCCACTCGTAAATGAAGCCTATAATTAAAATTAAAAGAAAAATACTCATAGCAACTAAACCACTCACACCTAAACTTTCTAATGCTACTGCCCAAGGAAATAAAAATGCAATTTCTAGATCAAAAATTATAAAAAGAATTGCCACGAGGTAAAACCTTATATCAAATTTCATTCGGGCATCACTAAAGTTTTCAAAACCACATTCGTAAGCCGAATTTTTTGCAGAGCTCTTCTCTCCTTTATTAATTATCCTTGACGCAATTATCGGAAGAGCGCCTATTATTACACTAACAATGATAAACAGTAGTATTGGAAAGTAGTTATTTAACATAATATATGTCTTCCTAATAATGACAAAAAATAATCATAACTGAGAAATTATAAAATATAAATTTATTTTAAGTAATTTAACATAATATTTTTTCTCCCAACTCCAAATAAAATTACAACATAAAATACAAATATTACAATAGATATAAACGAAAAAGATTTTATGGGGGGATATACATTCCCTATAAAGAGAGATTTTTTTATATATATGATTACTTGGTGCCGATGGCCGGAGTCGAACCGGCACAGCTCTCGCCACTGCCCCCTCAAGACAGCGTGTCTACCAATTCCACCACATCGGCAATATCTAAAATTAGTCAGGGATAACTAAATCTTCTTGAGAGTCGTCTTTAATGATATTTTCAGTTTCAGTATTTTCTGTATTGTTTTGAATAATAACACTACTATCAGATACCTTACTTTTAGCCATATATGCCAATGCCAAACAATTTAGGAAAAATAGAACAACAAGAAAAGTAGTGAGCTTAGTTATAAAATTTCCCGCCCCAGATGCTCCAAAAACAGCTCCAGAAGATCCGCCGCCAAACATGCCGCTAGCATCTCCTTTACCCTGCTGCATGAGAATAAAAAATATTATTAATATTGATAAAATAACTGCTACTACTAATAAAATTGTATAAATCATATATATTCCTTAAATTTTTAAATTACATATTTTTGTAAATTCTTTTGAGTCTAGAGAAGCGCCGCCAATTAAAACACCGTCAACATATTGTGCATTAAGTATCTCTGAAGCATTTATAGAATTTACGCTTCCCCCATAAAGCACCATTATATCTTTTTCTTTCAAAAAAGGGTGGTTTTCTGAAACATAAGTTTTAATAAATTTATGAATAAAAGAAATATCATCTATTTTTGGAATATTGCCAGTTCCTATGGCCCATACTGGCTCGTAGGCAACTATAACTTTCTTAGGAATTACCTTTGGATAACTTCTTTTATCGCACAAGTCTTCAAGCTGCTTGCTTATTACGTTTTGAGTATTTCCATCCTTTTTAGTATCAGCGCTTTCGCCAACGCAAAAAATAACCTGAAGATCATTTGAAGCCCATAAAGATTTAGCAGCTTCGCTGTATGTGATGTCATGCCCTCTTACTTCTGAATGCCCAACTAAAGTATAACTACAACCATTATCAATAAACATGTCACTTGAATGGCCACTTGTAAAGGTTTCATCATCACTTACATAATTTATATTTTGACTGCCAAGCATAAAATTTTTTTTTCTTCTGTAGTCATTAACTTGACTAATATAAAGATCAGGGGGGAAAATAATTATTTCGTTATTAGAATCTACATTCTTAAAAAAATATTCAAAGTAATCTTTTACAAATTTTTTACTTCCATTATTTTTCCAATTTGCAGCAATAATTTTCTTCATAATAATGTTTTTAGTCTATTTTCAATATATTCTTTAATATCCATGCTCTTCTCGTCAACAATATCTATATTTTTTGCTTCTACCATAATTCTTATGCAATTTTCTGTTCCTGATTTTCTAATAATTAATCTGAGTTCATTATCAGAAAATCTATCTGAAGCCTCTTTAATAACAATATCAATAATGTTGTCCGGTAAATCTTGTTTGAAAAATATATTTGTAATTTTTTGCGGATATTTTTCTAATATAGTATTTATTTTATTTTTATCTAGAATATCAGAATAAAATAAAAATTGTAATGCCGCTATGATTGAGTCTCCAGATGTTGAATGGTTTAACATTAATATGTGTCCTGATGTTTCGCCGCCTAAGTCATAATTAAATTTCCTCATTTCACTGAGGACATATTTATCACCCACATTAGATCGCACAAAATCAATACCATTATTTTTCAAATAATTTTCTAAGGCAATGTTTGTCATGGTTGTTCCAACAAGCCCTGAGACCTTTTCGTTATTAATTATTTTTCCTCTAACAATAGTGTATAAAATATCATCTCCGTCAAGAATATTGTTATGTTTATCAATAATAACAATTCTATCTCCATCGCCATCCATTGATATCCCGTACTTTGAATTATCTAACTTTATTTGCTCTGGCAAATCCTTTAAATATGTTGAGCCACACTTAGCATTAATATTTTTTCCACTAGGCTTATCGTTACAGCAATTTACTTTGTAACCTGCTTCAATAAAGACTTCCTTCCCAATAATATAATTTGCACCATTAGCTAAATCCAATGTTAACTTTATACTATTATTAATATTCTTGTCTAAACTTATAGTGTTTAAACATGACTCGATATATTCTTTTTTTATATCCTTAGACACATCAATTAAATTATATTCAGTTTTGTCACATTGATAATTTTCGCTAAAAAGTTTTTCAATATAATTTTCAATATAATTTTCATCCTCTAAACTAATCTTAAATCCATTTTTATTAAATATTTTTATCCCATTATCATGGTACAAATTGTGTGAGGCGCTGACTACAATTCCAAGATCATACTTATTTTTCCTGGTATAAAAAGCAATTGCTGGAGTTGAAACTATGCCCGCGTTACTTAAAACACAATGTTCGGAGCTTAGCCCGGAAGAAATTAAATTAATTATTTTATTAGACGATTCTCTTGTATCGCAGCCAAACAATATTCTTTTTTTACAATCTTTAGACCTAAGTAAAGATTTTGATATTGCCGCACCTAATAATACAAAAAAATTTTCAGTTAAAGGTTCAGCACCAAACTCACCACGGATACCATCGGTGCCGAAATACTTCTTAGACATTATTTTTTCTAGTGATTACTTGCCGGATCAGAAAAACCTGATTCTTTGACATCACTGCTGTTTGAGGAAGATTTGTCATCATCGTCATTTTTATCATCCCATCCTTTTGGTGGGCGAGGTTTTATTCCAGCCATAATATCATCTATCTGATCTTTATCTATAGTTTCATACATCATAAGAGCATCTGTCATAGCATGAAGCTTGTCCATATTGTCTTTAATCATTTTTGTGGCTGTCGAATAAGACTTATCAACTAATGACCTAACCTCTGAGTCTATATCGTTAGCTGTATCATCAGACATTGTTTTTGTTTGAGTTACAGATCTTCCAAGAAATACTTCGCCTTCGTCATCGGAATATGACATCGGGCCCATTTTTTCAGATAAGCCCCATTTAGTAACCATATTCTTTGCAATCTCTGTTGCTCTTTCAATATCATTTGACGCTCCAGTTGTAACTTTATCTTTTCCATAGATAAGTTCTTCTGCTATTCTTCCGCCGTATAGTGTACATATTTGACTTTCAAGTCTCTGTTTATTGTTACTGTATCTGTCGTCCTCAGGGAGAAACATTGTTACACCTAAAGCTCTTCCTCTAGGAATGATAGTTACCTTATGAACAGGATCATGTTCAGGTACTAGTCTGCCAACAATTGCGTGTCCACTCTCGTGATAAGCTGTGAGTTTTTTTTCATCCTCACTCATTACCATAGATTTTCTTTCTGCACCCATCATAATTTTATCTTTAGCTAGCTCGAATTCATTCATGCCAACTTTGATATTATTTGATCTCGCAGAAAATAATGCTGCCTCATTAACAAGATTAGCTAAATCAGCGCCCGAAAATCCTGGGGTTCCTCTTGCAATAATTGATGGTACAACATCATCAGCAATAGGTACTTTTCTCATGTGAACTTTTAATATTTGCTCTCTACCCCTAATATCAGGAAGAGGAACAACAACTTGTCTATCAAATCTGCCTGGGCGAAGTAAAGCAGGATCTAAAACATCAGGCCTGTTTGTTGCTGCTATAACAATAGTACCTTCGTGTCCTTCAAAACCATCCATTTCAACTAATAATTGGTTAAGGGTTTGTTCTCTTTCATCATGTCCACCTCCGACACCAGCACCCCTATGTCTTCCAACAGCATCAATCTCGTCGATGAAAATAATACATGGCGCATGTTTAGTTGCTTGAGCAAACATGTCTCTAACTCGAGAAGCTCCAACACCTACAAACATTTCTACGAAATCGGATCCAGATATTGTAAAAAAAGGAACTTTTGCCTCACCGGCAATAGCTCTTGCTAATAATGTTTTACCTGTTCCTGGAGATCCAACCATTAAAACTCCTTTAGGAATCTTTCCTCCCAATTTTTGGAATTTTGAAGGATCTTTAAGAAAATCAACTAATTCTTCAACTTCTTCTTTTGCTTCTTCTACTCCTGCAACATCAGCAAAGGTTACTTTATTCTGGTCTTCTGTCATCATTTTAGCTTTACTTTTACCAAATGACATTGCCCCTTTTCCGCCAGACCCACCCTGCATTTGCCTCATAAAGAACAACCAAACTCCTATAAGCAATAGCATTGGGAACCATTGTATTAATATTTGTAAAAATAAAGATGGCTTTGCAGGAGGTTCAGTTAATATTTCAATGTTATTCGCTAATAAATCATCAACTAGCTTTGGATCATTTAAGCCATAAGTTAAAAAGCTGGTTCCATTCTTGTAAGTTCCGGATATTGTTTTACCATCTGCCTCAATTAAGACGCTTTCAATTTGATTATCTTTGACTTGATTTATAAACTCTGAATATGAAAGATTCGTAGAGCTTTCTTTCTGCGGCACAAAATTGTTGAAAACTGACATAATCACTACGGCTATGACTATCCAAACTAACATATTTTTTAACATATCATTCATAATGTAATCCTGAGTTATTTATCTTCATATTTGTTGCCAACATATATATTTCTCTGCTATTTGTTTTAGAAGCTTTTGGTTTAATTATTCTTACAGTTCCAAATAATTTCCTAATTTCACTCAAAAACTCATCTGTGCCTTTTCCTTGAAATAACTTTATTAACAAGTTACCAGAATCATTTAAAACATCTAAAGCAATTTCAGTTACAATTTCAGCTAAATGCAAACCTGCAGCTGCATCTGCACTCTCTATACCACTTATATTAGGGGCAATATCTGACATTACAAGGTCAATTTTGTGAAAATCAGCGTTTTTTAGGTATTTTTCGCTAAAATCTTCTATATCTGATTGTACAAAATTTACATTTTCTAGTTTTTCCATACACAAAAGATCAACGGCCGTAATATTAATATTCTTATGTTTTCGGGATGCATACTGACTCCACCCGCCTGGCGAACACCCGAGGTCTAATATCTTAGAATTTGTTTTTATTAAATTATATTTTTCATCAATTTCTTTGAGTTTGAATACTGCTCTTGAACGCCAATTTTCTTTATTAGCTAATTTTACAAACTCATCATTAATATGAGCCTTAAACCACTTAGAAGATTTTTTACCCATAAGATATATTTAATATCTCAAACTCTTTTTTGCCACTTGGAGCTTCAACTGAAGCAATGTCTCCCTCTTTTTTTCCAATTAAAGACCTAGCGATTGGAGAATTTACAGAAATCATACCGCTTTTAATATCAGCCTCATCGTCTCCAACTATTGAATATGTAATTTCTTTTTCATCATTAAGATCATAAAGCTTTACTTGTGCACTAAAAACCACTTTATCTGTTGTAATTTTTTTTGGGTCAACAATTTCAGAATTTGATAGTTTTAACTTAATATCTTTAATTCTGCCTTCTATGAAACTTTGCTGCTCTCTAGCCGCATGATATTCAGCATTTTCTTTAAGATCGCCATGTTCCCTAGCTACAGAAATAGCATCAATTACTTTTGGCCTCTCAATATTAGTTAGGTTATCAAGTTCTTTTCTAAGCTTTTTTTCGCCAATGACTGTTATCGGATATTTATCCATATATTAATTATGAAGTTGATAGAGTTTTTACGCAAGTTTAAAAATATTTTGTAGCTTGTAAACATCTAAATTTTCTGAATAATCAATTGCCTCTACAAGTGCGTTCGCAGCAGCTATAGTCGTAGTATAACAAACCTTGTAATTTAATGCTTCACGTCTTATTAGATACGAGTCTTTTATAGCTTGTTTTGATTGAGTTGTATTTATAATTAAGTCTATTTGATTGTTTTTAATCATGTCAACAATATGTGTTCTGCCTTCTCTTACTTTATTAACTCTTTTACATTTAATTTTATTTTCATTTAAGAAATTCTGAGTTCCATCTGTTGCCACTAAACTAAAGTCAAGTTTTAAAAGTTTTTTTGCTACATTAATAATATATTTTTTGTCTTCATCTTTAACGCTAATAAAAGCTGTGCCTTTGTCAGGTATTGTTACATTTGTAGCTATTTGTGATTTAGCAAAGGCTTCTCCAAAGTTTTTCCCTATGCCCATAACCTCTCCTGTAGATTTCATTTCTGGACCTAAAATTGGATCAACTCCTGGAAATTTTAAAAAAGGAAAAACAACTTCCTTAACATAACAAAAATCGTATTTTATATTTTTTGGTAGGGCTTGATCTTTAATACTCATACCAAGCATACATTTGGCTGCGATTTTTGCTACAGATATTCCGATTGATTTTGACACAAACGGAATTGTTCTTGACGCTCTAGGATTTACCTCAATGACAAAAATTTTATTATCTTTGATTGCAAATTGAACATTCATCAAACCTTTAACATCCAACTCATTAGCCATTTTTATAGTATTTTCTTTTATTAATGCTATTTGTGATTTACTTATTGAGTATGTTGGTATTGCACATGCAGAATCTCCAGAATGAACGCCTGCTTCTTCAATATGTTGCATTACACCTGCTATAAAAACTTCTCCTTTTAGATCACGAACAGCATCAACATCAATTTCAATAGCTTCATTTAAAAACTTATCTATTAATACTGGAGCATCATTTGACACCTTAACTGCTTCGTTAATATATTTTTTTAATTCCTTGGAATCATATATTACTTCCATCGCTCTTCCGCCTAAAACATATGATGGTCTTACAATTATTGGGTAACCTATTTTTTCTGCTTCCTCAAGTGCTTGTTTTTTATTTCGCGCAGTACTGTTTGCTGGCTGAAGTATATTTATTTTTTTCAAAATATCTTTGAATTTTTCTCTATCTTCGGCAGCATCTATCGACTGAGGAGATGTTCCGATTACAGGTACTCCAAATTTAGCTAAGTCATTTACCAATTTTAAAGGGGTTTGTCCTCCATATTGAACAATGACACCATCAGGTTTTTCTATATCTACAATATTTAATACACTCTCTAATGTTATTGGTTCAAAATATAATCTATCTGATGTATCAAAGTCTGTTGAAACAGTTTCAGGATTGCAGTTAATCATTATAGTTTCATAGCCTAATTCTTGTGCTGCTTTCGACGCGTGAACGCAACAATAATCAAATTCAATACCTTGCCCAATTCTATTCGGACCACTTCCTATAACGATAATTTTTTTATTATTTGTTGGTAGTGCTTCGCAAAACTGTTCATATGTAGAATATAAATATGATGTTGTTGTTGGAAATTCTGCTGCACAAGTATCAACTCTTTTATAAACGGGCTTGATATTATTTTTCTCTCTTATTTTTCTAACTTTATGTTGAGTAGTATTTGTCAGATGTGCAATTTTAATATCTGTAAAACCTTTCTTTTTATATGATAATAACTCTTCCGGCAAAATATCATTTATTTTTTTTTGCGATAAATCTTTTTCTACTTGAACTAAACTAAAAATTTGATCCAAAAACCATTTGTCTATACCTGATATTTTATAAACCTGTTCCACTGAGTAATCTTTTCTAAATGCTTCAGCAACAAATAATATCCTACTTGGTCCTGGTTCTTTGAGCTCATATTCAAAATTAGAGACATCTAACTCATCAAGCTCATCAATTATATCTAAACCATTTATGTCTAACTCTAAACTTGAAAGCGCTTTCTGAAGTGATTCTTGAAAATTTCTCCCTATAGACATAACTTCTCCAACAGATTTCATTTGGGTTGTAAGCCTATTATTTGCATCAGGAAATTTCTCAAATGCAAATCTTGGAATTTTTGTTACGACATAATCAATAGTTGGCTCAAATGATGCTGGCGTTGCGCCACCAGTTATTTCATTCTTTAATTCATCTAGAGAATATCCTACTGCTAGCTTTGCTGCTATTTTAGCTATTGGAAACCCTGTTGCTTTTGACGCTAAAGCTGATGATCTAGATACTCTTGGATTCATTTCAATTACAACTAGTTTTCCATTTTTGGGATTAACCGCGAATTGGACATTTGAACCTCCGGTATCTACTCCAATCTTTCTAAGAATATCGATTGATGCATTTCGCATTATTTGATATTCCTTATCAGTTAATGTTTGCGCTGGAGCTACTGTTATAGAATCTCCAGTATGGACACCCATAGGATCAAAATTTTCAATTGAACATATAATAATACAGTTATCTTTAGAATCTCTTACTACTTCCATTTCATATTCTTTCCACCCCAGCAAAGACTCCTCTAAAAGAATTTCTGTTGTAGGAGAAACATCAAGCCCTCTATTAGAAATTTCAATAAATTCTTCCATGTTATAAGCAATGCCACCTCCACTTCCGCCAAGAGTGAATGATGGTCTAATTATTATTGGAAAACCTATTTTTTTCTGTATATCTAATGCTTCATTTATGTTGTGAGCTATAAACGATTCAGCCGAATCTAGATTAATTTCTTTCATTGCATCTTTAAATTGCGCTCTGTCTTCTGCTAAATCAATCGCCTTTTTTGAAGCGCCAATCATTTCTACATTATATTTTTCTAAGATACCAAGCCTGTCTAAGTCTAATGCACAATTTAACGCGGTCTGCCCACCCATTGTTGGTAAAATAGCGTCTGGCTTTTCTATTTCAATTATTTTTTCAACAATATTATGATTTATTGGTTCTATATAAGTTGCATCAGCCATTTCAGGATCTGTCATAATGGTAGCTACATTTGAATTTACTAAAACTACTGAAAAGCCTTCTTCTTTTAAAGCCTTGCAAGCTTGAACACCAGAGTAATCAAACTCGCAAGCTTGCCCAATAACTATTGGTCCTGCCCCCAGTATCAATATTTTTTTTATATCATTTCTTTTTGGCATTAATATTTTTCTTCATAAAATTAATAAAATTTTCAAACAGGTAATTTACGTCTTGTGGACCAGGACATGCTTCAGGATGTCCTTGAAAGCTAAATATAGGAAGTTTTTTATGCTTTATACCTTGAATTGTATTATCAAATAATGACCTATGAGTCACTTTGAAATCTTTTGGCAAGGTTTTTTCATCAACAACAAAACCATGATTTTGACTAGTTATCATAACTTTTTCTGTCTCTAAATCTAAAACAGGATGGTTTGCACCATGATGGCCATATTTCATTTTTTTTGTTTTAGCCCCACTTGCTAATGATATTAATTGATGACCTAAGCAGATGCCAAATATTGGAATGTTGCAATTAAAAAGATCTTTGATAGATTTAATTGCAAAGTCACATGGCTCTGGGTCTCCTGGCCCATTGGACAGGAAAATTCCATCAGGATTAAACGATAAAATCTCATCAGATGTGGTTTTTGCGGGAACTACTTTTACTTCGCAATTCATGCTATTTAAAATACGAAGTATATTTTTTTTCACACCAAAATCATAAGCAACTACTTTAAACTTTTTATCAGATTTTAATATTTTTTCTTCGTATTGAAAAACTTTTTCACTAAAAAGATATTTTTTTGTTACGGAAACTTTAGACGCTAATTCTGTACCAGAAATTCCAGAGTAGTTTTCTAACTTCTTTTTTGCTTTATTAATATTTTTTTTATCATGAATAATACATGCGCTCATTGCACCTTTATTTCTAATGAGAGATGCGATATATCTTGTATCCAAATCTGCAATACAAACAATTTTTTTATTTATTAAGTAGCTTGTAAAATCTTCTGTTGATCTCCAGTTCGAAGGATTAGTTGGAATTTCACTTAGAACTAAACCGCTTACGTAGGATGAGTTTGATTCTTGATCATCTTTATTGATGCCAACATTTCCTATATGTGGATAAGTAAATGTTATAATTTGATTTTTATAAGATGGATCTGAAATAACTTCCTGATAACCAGTCATAGCAGTATTAAAAACTATTTCTCCAAAGGAATCTTTTTTGTATCCTATAGATTTACCATAAAATATTTTTTCGTTTTCTAAGATTAAGATTGCCTGTTGCAAAAGTATTTCCTATTTTATCATTTTATTTAATTTAAGTAATTTATAGCGAAAGTGCATCACTCATTGTATACAAACCTTTATTTTTTTTAGCTATCCATTTTGAAGCTAAAATTGCGCCCTCTGCAAAAATCTTTCTGTCAAAACTTTTATGATTAATTTCTATAGACTCATTTTCTAAAGTGAACTTAACCATGTGATCTCCAACTACATTACCTACTCTCAAGCAATGATGGTTAATGTCTTTAAGATTTGATAAATTATTTTTAATAACGTCTTCAAACGCCAAAGACGTTCCAGATGGCATATCAACTTTATGCTTATGATGGTGCTCAATTATATCTATATCAGAATTGTCTCCTATAGATGACGTCATTTTTTCAACAAGTTTTAAACATAAGTTTATTCCTATACTCATATTTGAAGATTTTAGTATAGATATTTCTTTACTCGCCAATTCTATTTCTTTTATTTGGCTATCTGAAAAACCCGTTGTTCCTATAATTAATTTCCTGTTATGTCTTATACACTCATCAATTATCTTCATTGAATATTCTGGTCTAGTAAAATCTACGCATACATCGCAATTTAATATTGCGCGGCTTAAATCCTGAGTGATAATTTGTTGTTCAAAATTTTGTTCAAAATTAGATAAATTTTGACTTATTTTATTTACATCTCTTACAACGCCAGATGACAGTGTAATATTAGCATTATCTAATGATACTAGTTTTGCTATCTCCATTCCCATTTTTCCTGAAATTCCAGGTACGCAGATGCTTATAGACATTGTAAGTTTTTGTGATGTTTAAAATTACATTATATTAACATAGAGTTTGAAAAGGACTAAAAGAAAATTACTATTTGAAGAAATTTTTTAAGCCTCCAAGCCAACTTTCTGACTTTGGACTATGCTTTTTTTTGCTATTTTTTAATTTATCATCAAAACGCAATAATAAATCTTTTTGTTCGTTTGATAAGTTTACAGGTGTTTCGATTTGAACAGAGCATATTAAATCTCCAACACCGCCGCCTCTAACGGATTTAATTCCTTTTCCTTTCAATCTGAACAATCTTCCAGTTTGAGTTCCTACTGGTATATTAATCGAAACCATACTGCTTGCTAATGTTGGTATTTCAATCTCAGCACCAAAGGCAGCTTCAGCAAAAGAAATTGGTACATTGCAATATAGGTTATTACCATCTCTTTCAAATATTGAGTGTTTTTCTAAAACTACTCTGATGAAAAGATCTCCTGATGGGCCTTGATTGATACCAGGTTCACCTTTGCCAGAAAGCCTTATTCGATCACCATTGTCAACGCCGGCAGGAATTGAAACCGATATTTCTTTGTCTTCATTTTTTGTTCTAAATTTTATAACTTTATCTATGCCAAAAGCTGCTTCTTCAAGAGTTAACTGCATTTGATACTCTAAATCAGCACCTTTATATGCTCGATTTGGATTTCTAGCTCGTCCCCCTCCAAAAATATCACCAAAAATATCCTCGAAAACATCTTCAAATCCAGAAGTATTAAAACCTCCTTGAGAGCGACCACCAAAGCCACCGCCAAAACCACCGCCAAAATCTGCAGTTCCATACTGATCATACATAGATTTCTTTTGAGGATCTGAAAGGACGTCGTAAGCTTCTTTTGCTTCTTTAAATTTTGTCTCAGCAGTTTTATCGTTACCGGTTCTGTCGGGGTGAAATTTCATAGCTTTTTTCTTAAAAGCCTTTTTAATTTCATCACTTGATGCCCCTTTACTAAGACCTAAAATCTCATAGTAATCCATATCAATAGTTACGCTCTTTAATTATTTCTTATCGTTATTAACTTCTTTGTATTCAGCATCAACAACATCTGCGTCATTTTCAGAATTAGAATTTGCATTCTCTGCTGAAGGTTCTGCATTTTCTTGAGCTTTTGCAGCTTGCTCAGCATACATCATTTCAGCCATTTTTGCTGATGCCTCTGAAAGTTCTTTTATGCATTTCTCGATAGAATCTTTGTCTTCTGTTTTCAAAGCTTCTGTAAGCGCTTCATTTTTTTCCTTGATATTTTTTTGATCATCTTCAGTAACTTTATCTCCTAGCTCATCAAGTGATTTGTTTGTTGCATGAACCAAAGCATCTCCTTGATTTTTTAGAGCAACAAGCTCCTGGAATTTTTTATCTTCTTCCGCATGAAGCTCAGCATCTTTAACCATTTTTTCAATTTCGTCATCTGATAGCCCACTAGACGATTTAATAATTATAGATTGCTCTTTATTTGTAGCTTTATCTTGAGCTGAGACATTCAAGATTCCATTTGCATCAATATCAAATGTCACTTCAATCTGTGGCATACCTCTTGGAGCAGGAGGAATATCTGAAAGATTAAATTGACCTAAAGATTTATTTCCTGAAGCAATATCTCTTTCTCCTTGAAGGACATGAACTGTAACAGCAGTTTGGTTATCTTCAGCTGTTGAAAATGTTTGATTTTGTTTAGTAGGTATAGTTGAATTTTTTTCTATAAGCTTTGTCATAACTCCACCCATAGTTTCGATGCCTAAGGATAATGGCGTAACGTCTAATAATAGAACATCTGTGACATCTCCAGCCAAAACTCCACCTTGAATAGCTGCTCCAGCTGCAACAGCTTCGTCTGGATTAACATCTTTTCTTGGTTCTTTCCCAAAATAATCTTTTACAATTTTTTGAACCAAAGGCATTCTTGTTTGCCCACCAACTAATATAACGTCATCAATATCTTTTTTTGATAATTTGGCATCTTTTAAAGCTATTTCACAAGGAGTTATTGTTCTTTTCACTAAATCTTCAACCATTGACTCAAATAAAGCTCTTGTGATTTTCATATTTAAATGTTTTGGCCCACTTGCATCAGCAGTTATGTATGGAATATTAATATCTGCTTGTTGGCCATTTGATAATTCTATTTTTGCTTTTTCAGAAGCATCCTTAAGTCTTTGTAAAGCTAAAGGATCAGATCTTAAATCAAAACTTTGTTCTTTTTTAAATTCATCAACTATATGATCAATTAATTTTGAATCAAAATCTTCACCGCCTAATTGAGTGTCGCCATTTGTAGATAAAACTTCAATTTGATTTTCTCCATCAATATCTGATATATCAATTATAGAAACATCAAATGTACCACCACCTAAGTCGTAGACAGCAATTTTTTTATCCCCTTTCTTTTGATCAAGACCATAGGCAACAGCAGCAGCTGTTGGTTCATTAATAATTCTTTGTACATTTAGTCCAGCAATTTTTCCCGCATCTTTTGTTGCTTGTCTTTGAGAATCATTAAAATATGCTGGGACAGTAATAACAGCATCTGTTACTTCAGAACCTAAGTATTCCTCGGCGGTTTTCTTCATTTTCATTAAAACTTTTGCTGATATTTCTGGTAAAGCCATTTTATTAGAATCAATTTGCACCCAAACATCTCCGTTATCTGCCTCAACTATGTTATAAGGTAAGATAGCTTTATCTTTTTGTACCTCCTTATCAGAATATTTTCTTCCAATAAATCTTTTAATAGCATAAACAGTTTTTTCCGGGTTTGTAACAGATTGTCTTTTTGCAGACTGGCCTACTAATGTTTCTGCATCAGTAAAAGCTACAACTGAAGGGGTTGTTCTATCTCCTTCGCTATTTTCAATAATTTTAGGTCTATCACCTTCCATGACAGACACACATGAATTTGTTGTTCCTAAGTCAATACCTATGATTTTACCCATTTTTTACCTCATTAATTTATTTTAGTCTTCAATAGTTTATATATGTGGACGGATTTAAATAATTCAAGAAATTATTTACTTTTTTTTGATACTATCACTAGGGCTGGTCTTAAGAGCTTTGATTTTAATTTGTATCCTTTTTGCATGACCTCTAACACCATATTTTCTTCTATTTCAGACTCTTTAGTGGCCATAGCTTGATGATATTCTGGGTCAAAATCTTCATTTAAAGGATTTATTTCTTCAACCTCAAGCTTATCAAAAATTTCTTTTGTGGTTTTAAGTAGTAAACTATTTCCTTCTATAAGAGTCTCTAGTTTTAAATTCGGCTCTTCAGATAATTTATTTGCTGCTTCCAGACTATCCATAATAACTAATAATTCTGAAGATAATTTTTCAGTTGAATATAATTGAGCCTGCTGCAATTGCTTTAAAGTTCGTTTTTGAAAGTTATCTAGTTCAGCTTTAGATCTAAGGAGCAAATCGTTTAATTTAACGTTTTCAGCTAATAGTTTTTCTTGGTGATCTTCGTTTTCAACATTACTATCATTAATTTCTTCAAGAATATCGTCGCTCTCAAGCTTCTCTGAATCTTGCTCAAAGTTTTCTTTAATTTCTTCTTCTTTCATTATGTTCCTTTACTTTAATGTTTCATTGACTCTTATATAGGGTTTAATCAGAGGATTTCAAGGCTTCAGTCAATAATTTAGCTGTAATATCGACAATTGGGATAACTCTATCGTACGCCATTCTTTTAGGACCAATTACACCAAGTACACCCACAACATCATTATCAAATTCATAAGGTGCACTTATAACACTGCAGTCATCTAAAACATTGTATCCTGACTCAGCCCCTATAAATATTTTTACACCATCTGAAGTTATACTTTTATCTAGCAAATGGAGAATATTATTTTTCTCGCTAAATGCATCAAATAGAGTTTTTAATTTTTCTATATCAGATAATTCTTTGCAGTTCATTAATCTTGTTTGTCCGCTTACAAAAAGATCATCATTTTTTTTCATGTCATCCGTATCTAAAAAAAGTTTTTTTCCGAAGGTTATTGCTGAGGACATTATGCTATTCATATCTTTTCTCATTTCATCAAGTTCATTTAATAAAATTTTTCTAACATGATGAATTGATTGTCCAGATATTATTGCATTAAGATAATTTGATGCTTCTTGTAATTCAGAAGAATTATAACTCTTGTCCAGACTTATAATTTTATTTTCAACATCATTATTTTTGTTTATTAAAATTGCTAAAATTTTATCGTCACTTAATTTTAAAAAATCTATCTGCTTAAGCTGAATATCATTGTGAGTAGGCAAAGAGATTATGCCAGCTAACCCTGTTATATTTGATAAAATCTCGTTCGTATTTTTTACAATATTTTTTCTTTCTATGTTTCTTGTTAAGTTTAATTTTAATTTTTTAATAAGCTTGTTATTAACCGGTTGAACTTTGATCATTTTGTCAACAAACACTCTGTATGCTAGTTCTGTTGGCACTCTTCCCGCTGACTTATGAGGTGAATATATGTATCCGAGATCTTCTAAGTCTACAAATACATTTCTAATTGTTGCAGAGCTTATACCAATATCTGATGTTTGTGATAATTTTGTTGAGCCAACCGGTTGCCCGTCGGAAATGAAGCTTTCTATAAGTGCTTTTAAAAGTAATTCTTGTCTCTTATTTAAATTTTCCATATAAGAATATGCATTTTTTATTAATATAATATTATATTATAAAATATATTATAATAATTTACATATAATGTTATATATGCAAATGAGGGGGTGTAATGTCAATGTTTAAAAAAATTGCAATAATTTCAAAAATTGATGATGATAGTGTAAAAGATAGCCTAGATACTGTAATAAAATACCTAGATAGTAGAGATATTCAATACTTTCTCGATAAAAGCTCAAGCGCTCTATTAAAAGGCAAAGTGGAAACACCCATTGAAGAAATAAAAAATAATTGCGATATAGCTTTCATTATAGGTGGTGACGGAACTTTATTGCGTTCAGCTCAAGAATTGGCAAAAGCTAATATACCAATTTGTGGTATTAACAGAGGCAGGCTTGGTTTTTTAGTAGATATATCTCCGAATCATATTGAAGAAAATTTAAATAACATCTTATCTGATAATTATTCAGTTGATGAAAGAATATCATTAATAGGGTCTGTCATTAGAAACGGGAAGGAAATTTCAAATAATATTTCATTTAATGACGTTGTCATTCATAGTAAAGATGCAGTAAGGATGATTGAAATGGATACATCTTTAAATGGAAAAAGTTTATACACCGTAAATGCAGACGGATTGGTTGTGTCAACACCAACGGGTTCAACGGCATACTCTTTATCTAGTGGAGGACCCATATTAGAGCCAACTATGGAAGCCTTAGTTATGGTCCCCATTTGTCCTCATCTTTTAAGCAATAGACCAATAGTTATAAATATGAATAGTGTAATAGAGATAAGACTCTCTGAAAAATCTAATACAAATGCAAGTGTAAGTTTTGATGGGCAAACAAATGTTCCAATTCAGGCAAATGATATTATAAAAATATGTAAGGGAAAAATTACTTTAAAATTAATTCAACCTCCAGGAATAAATTTTTTCTCTATACTAAGAGAAAAGTTAGGATGGGGTTATAAACCTTAAGACTTTATGTTATCAAGTATTTATATTAAAAATTTTGCAATAATTGATGAGATAGAAATAGATTTCCACGAAAATATGTCGGTTCTAACCGGAGAAACAGGTGCTGGAAAATCAATCTTGATAGATGCTATAAATGTAGTATTGGGAAACAAAAAAACAAATAAGATTTCAAGGAACGAGGATCTTGATACAGAAATAATTTGTCATTTCAATATATCAAATAAAAATATTTTAGAGATTTTAAAAGAAAAAGATTTATTGGATGAACAAAGTTGTATTTTCAGAAGGAAGATAAACACAAAAAATATCTCAAAAATTTATATAAACGATAAACCAGTTACATCAGGAACCGCTAAGTTAATTGGGGGAATGATAATAGACATACACGGGCAACATGAGAATCAATTAATATTATCTAGTGACGAACAAAGAAATAGATTAGATAATTTTATAAATATAAGTGAAAAGAAGTTAATTATTAAGAATACACTATTAGAAATAAGTAATATAAAAAAGTCTCTTTCTGAAACTGCGCTAACTAACGAAGAATACAAAGAGAAAGTATCACTATTAGAGTATGAGGTTAATGAACTTGAAAACGAGGCTCTAGATTCAAGTGATTATGAAAAAATATATCAAGATTATAAGAAGTTAAGTAATGCTGATATCCTAATTAAAAAAATTAGCGAATGTAGAAATTTAATTGAAGGTGAAAATAATATTAATATTAGTTCATTACTTTCAAACATGAATAAAAGCTTGAATGATATAAAGGATATAGACATAAAAACGGACTATGTTCTTGATGCGAACATCGGTATCCAGGATCAAGTTAGAGATTTGTCCAAACTTTTAGAAAAATACGAGAACTCCATAAATGTTGATAATGAAAAACTTGCCTCTCTTGAAGAAAAAATAAAATCACTCAATAATCTTTCGAGAAAATATAATACAAATGAAAAAGATTTAATAAAGATTCTTTATAATAAGCAGGATATTTTAAATAAATTAAAAGATAATAAAGATAATATTGATAACAAAAATAAAAAGATTGAAGAAAATATATTGAATTATCATAATATTGCTAAGGAAATATCTAAATTAAGGCTTAAAGAATCTCTAATTTTAGAGAAAAAAATTAGTTCGGAGCTAAAAAAACTTGGAATGTCTGATTGTGAATTCAAAATTGATATCACCGTAGACAATACGCTAATTAGCATGAATGGTTATGAAAAAATTAACTTTTTAATTAAAACTAATAAAAAATCAAAATTACTTCCGTTGAATGAAATAGCCTCTGGTGGTGAATTATCAAGACTAAGTCTAGTTATTCAATTAGAAACAAGATCAAATAATGATTGCGAAACTATGATTTTTGATGAAATTGATACCGGTATTGGTGGAGCTACTTCGGAGGTCCTTGGAAACCATCTTTCAAAATTATCAGAGAATACTCAGGTTTTATGTGTTACTCATTTAGCTCAGGTTGCAGCAAAATCAAAACACCATTATCTGGTATCTAAGGATAAGGATATTTCATCTACAAAACTGACATATTTAGACAATGACATGAAAGTAAATGAATTAGCTAGAATGATCGGCGGTATAAAATTAACTGATAAAACATTACAGTTTGCAAAAGAACTTATTGATTAGATAATATTTTTATAAGTTTCACTTATCTTTATCGTTTTTCTCTAATCGTTTAAATTCTATTACAGTCATGATTGCGCCAGCTATAGCTAAAGCAAAGCAAAAACAACCAGTAAAAAATATTAGTGGATCATCCATAGTTAATTTTTTCTTGCTATTATTTTAAAATAAATAGCAAAAGCTAAAATTGATGGGATCCATGTCGCCGTAAATAATGCCTCTTGTTTTGTATCGACACCTTGAAACCAAAGAAAAGCAGTTGTTACAAAAGCAACTGCAACTGAAAGTAAAATGCATATATCCGAAATTTTCATCATAGCGAAATCCTTTATTTTAAAAAATTAATCTTCATTCCAAAAAGCCCAAGAACCTATTAGCAAAAAAATTACTGCTAAAGATGCATGTGCTCTAACACTTGTTTCCTGTGGTAGCTCTATTAAAAATGGTACAACATTAATCATTCCAAGTAAAAGCCAAATTAATGCTACAATTCCTAAGATAAGTGCAGCTTTTCCAATTTTTCTTTTCATAAAATTATTATTTTAGCTTATATATTTTAAAAAAAAATTTCTATTCTTCATCTAGAAACTCACCATATAAAATCATACTATGGTCTAATATTTTAAAGTTATATTTTTTAGCTAATTCCTTCTGCCTATTTTCAATAATTTCATCGAAAAACTCTACCACCTTTCCAGTTTTCAAAGAAACCATGTGGTCATGGTGGTCTCCATGATTTAGCTCAAAAACTGCCTGGTTATTATTATCCGCATCAAAATGATGCCTAATTACAATTTTTGCAGCTTCAAACTGAGTGAGCACTCTATAAACTGTTGCAAGACTAATAACCTCGCCATCTTTAATTAGCTCTTTATATATATCTTCTGCAGACATATGGTGATCTTCAGCATTTTCTAATTTGCTTAAAATTTTAACTCTAGGTAACGTTATTTTTAAACCAGCATTTTTTAATTCTATATTGCTCATATTTGCTATATTATCCTTATTTATATAAACAATATAGTAAAAAAATGAAAAATATGAAATTCCTAATAGTGCCTTTTTTTACGGTAATAATTACTGGATGTCAGCTTTTACCTGAGAATTCACAATTAAGAAGCTATAGGGTTTTGGTGCAACAAGGCAATGTTATAGATGAGAATAAAGTCGAAGCTCTTAAAATAAATATGACAAGAGAACAAGTAGTATTCTTACTTGGTGAGCCAGTTGTAAATAATATTTTTGATAAAAATAGATGGGACTATGTTTATTACAGAAAAAGAGATCCCGAAGAAACCCAACTAAATATGATAAGTATATTTTTTAAAGAGGATAACGTAATCAGCATGAAAAGGATCATAAAAAATGATGATGGATTATTTGAAATTAATGATAAGAATAAAGATTTCCCAGAATTCACAAATGAAAATCAAATTACATCTTTAGACAATGATATATTTTCTGATATTGAACTACAAAGCTCACCTAATAACGGGGATAATATTTCTCATAGCCAAGAGTCTGATAATTCAAAGTCCTCTGAAGAAAAATCAAAAGAAACTGTAAAAATTGAATCTAAGGATATAAAGGATACGAAACCAGAAGAAAATATACCAAGCGAAAAAAATCTAGAGAAAGATCACTACAAAAATAATACTAAACAAAGTTATTCTGATTCTAATAATAGAAAAAATGACTATGAAATCGTTAAATCAATTATAATTGATTGGAAAGAATCATGGGAAAATAAAGATATTGATAATTATTTTTCATTTTATCTAGAAAACTATTCATCCGATTATTTTGATAGTCATGAGTTATGGAAAAAAGACAGATATGAAAGAATAATAAAAAAATCTTCTATAGACATTGATATAAAAAACTTAGTTATTATTTTTGACATTAATGAAAATGAAATAGCAAAAGCCACATTTGAACAGATATATAATTCTAATAATTATTCAGACAGTATTAATAAAAGTATAAAGCTGATTAAGAAGCAAGGTTACTGGAAAATATTTAAAGAAGAAATTATTGAAAAAATTTACTAATTTTTTTCAAATTTGTATTTACGTTTTTCGTTAGGGCTCATTTTTAGATTATCAAGTATTTCTATACGATCATTTTTTTTAATAACATAATCTAAGTTTATTATCTCGCCAAAACAACCGTAATGCTTTTTTAGTAAGAAATCTTTTGAAAATAACGATTTTTTAATCATATAGTCTATCAAGTTTTGGAGAGTAAAATTATCTTTAATTTCCACATTGCTTGTAATAATTTTATTATTTGAACTTATATATATAATCTCGATGATACAATTATTTTTCATTTCAGTTTTTTTGACTCTGATACAAATGCTTTTACCAAGTAATCCATAATTTTTTCTAATGATTTGCTAATGGTATAATCTATTATTTTACTTTGTACTTCATAATTAATTTTCAGCTCAATTAAGGTTTTGTCATCTATTTCTGTAAATTTCCATTCACCATCTAAATATTTGAATGGTCCGTCTACTAACTTCATTTGTATAATTTTATTATTTTCTATTATATTTTGTGTTGTAAAAGTTGTTTTTAAGCCTTTGATATTAAAATCTAGCCTAGCTTGCATTTGGTTATTTTCTTCAGAGATTATTATAGAATCAACACAATAAGGAACAAAATTTTTATATAAGTCAACTCTATTTACTATGTTAAAAACTTTTTCTATGTCTTCCAGTATAATTGCTTCTTTTTTTATTTTCATTTTTATTTATGAAAAAATATTTAAATTCAAACCCAATGCGTTTAACATAACAAAAATCACGGCTATCGGCGCAATTATTCTTGCGGAAAAATACCATATAAATCTTAGAATATTTGATTTTATTTCTAACTCGACGTCTATATTTTCTTTGGCAACCAACCAACCAACAAATATTGTTATCATTATTCCGCCCATTGGAAGCAAAATATTTGACGTTAGATAATCTAATAACTCAAAAATTGTCATATTAAATATTTTTATTTCTGCACCAATATTAAATGATAATATTGTCCCAATACCTATTAACCAAGCAAAAGTTGCCGCAATTGTCGCTGCTCTAATTCTAGTAATGTTGTATTTTTCAATTAGCCAGATAATCATTGGTTCAATTAAAGATATTGATGAAGTCCAAGCTGCAAAAATTAGCAATATAAAGAATAATGTGCCAAATAATTGACCCCCCGGCATTGTGGCGAAAGCGACAGTTAGTGTTTGAAATATTAGACCAGGTCCTTGTGTCATTTCTAATCCGCTAGAAAGTACAATTGGGAAAATTGCTAACCCTGCTAACAGTGCAACTATAGTATCTAATAACGCTATAATCACGCATGTCTGGGGGATAGAAATATCGCTAGATAAGTAAGACCCATAAACCATAAGAGCGCCCATACCTAAACTTAAACTAAAGAATGCTTGACCCATAGCTATCAAAACTGTTTTCCAAGTAACCTGACTAAAATCAGGATAAAGCATAAATCTTAAACCATCATAAAATTTTCCTTCTATTGATGAAAAAATCACTAGAGCTAATAATAGAACCAGCAAAGCTGGCATCAATCTAACTACGGCACTCTCTAGTCCAGATTTAACTCCCCTTGCAACTACAACAGTTGTAATAATCATAAAGATTGTATGCCAGGCCAATAGTCTTTCAGGATCAGATATAAGGTTTTCAAACATTGTAGCTGCACCAACAGCATCGATATTATTTAAAGTGCCAAATGCAGTTCTAACAGAATATGCCATTGTCCAGCCAGCAATTACAGCATAATAAGATAAAATTAAAATTCCAGCTAATATTCCTATTAAACCAATAACCTGCCAATTTCTTGATCTGTTTTCTTTTTCAGAAATATACTTTATAGATGCTATTGGATTTAATCTTCCTCTTTTGCCTAAATAAACCTCTGCTAACATTATCGGTATCCCGATAAAAATTACACATAAAATATAAATTAATACAAATGCACCACCTCCATTTTCACCGGTAATATAAGGGAATTTCCATATATTACCCAATCCAACAGCTGATCCAGTAGCAGCTAAAATAAAAGCTGTTCTTGAAGACCATTCGCCATGAGAAGAAGTTCTATTTATTGCCATTAGTTACTAGTATTTATTATGTTAATATTATTAATATTATGGGACAAAGAACTAAAAATACAGAAAATATTATCGCTGTCAACAAAAAAGCGACTTACGATTATTTTATTCTAGAAAAAATAGAAGCCGGAATTGTGCTTGAAGGCTGGGAAGTAAAAGGAATAAGAGATTTAAAAGTTCAGTTAAAAGAGGCATATGTGAAAATTAATAAGGGAGATGTAATATTAATTGGATCAAATATTACGCCGCCACCCTACATCAATAATAATACAATTAAAAATTCTTCAAGGACAAGAAAATTATTATTAAACCAAAAAGAAATAAATGTGTTAGTGGGTAAAGTTCAAAAGGAAGGCCTTACTTTAGTACCACTTTCACTTTATTGGAAAAATAACAAAGTAAAGTTAAAAATAGGTTTAGCAAAAGGTAAAAAGAAATTTGACAAAAGACAATCAGAAAAAAATAAAGATTGGGCTATCGAAAAAAATCGTATTGCTAAAACGAAATTAAAAAATAATTAAATTTAATCTCTATTGCAAGAAAAAACTTCTTGTTCTAAGTTAATTCCAGTCGATTTTACACCTTCAATACAGTCAACATAGCTACTATATTCACCAATAACACCATTACTTCCAGTTCCTACCCAATTTCCTGAATCTTCGCTATATTTTAAGAATCCCCAAAAACCAATTATTAAAACTATTATTAGAACAAATATTTTATCCATCTGCGTTTACGCCCTTTTGTTATTTTATTATTTCATTATATTATATCAAAACTTAGAGATATTCCAAATACATCTCCCATTAGATGCCTCTTCAATTTTGCCACATAATTTATTATGCTCCCTTAGTTCTTCTTCGTTAGCTCTAAATACCAGAGATTTACTGTTATTTTTTCTTTCACTACTAATTTCTTTTTTATTCTCAATATTCTTGGCTAAATCGAAAGACGTTTGCCCCCCAGTCATAAGCAAATAAACATCGCCAAGTATTCTTGCATCTAATAAAGCCCCATGAAAATCTCGAGAGGAATTATCAACTCCATATCGTTTACATAATGCATCAAGGCTATTTTTTTGTCCTGGATGAAGCTTTCTTGCAAAAACAAGGGTATCAAAAATTTTACAAATAGAACTTATATCTACTTTTTGTTTTGCTCTCTTAAATTCATATTCTAAAAAACCTATATCAAAAGGAGCATTGTGTATGACTAGTTCTGAGCCATCAATGAATTCAATTAAATCTTTTTTTACATCACCAAATAATGGTTTATCTTGAAGGAATTCATTGGTTATTCCATGAACACTAATAGCACCTTGATCAATCTCTCGCATAGGATTTAAGTACATATGAAATTTATTGCCAGTAAACTTTCTATCAATTAGCTCAATGCAGCCAATTTCAATTATTTTATGATTCCTGGTTACGTCAAGCCCCGTTGTTTCCGTATCAAGAATTATTTGTCTACTCATTTAAGTATTTCTCCTTTAGAATTTATTGCAAAATTTGCAAGTTCGTCAGCCATTTCATTACCAGGATTGCCGCTATGTCCTTTTACCCAGCTCCATTCTATAGAATGATTTGAATTCAGCTCGTCTATAATTTTCCACAAATCAACATTCTTAACATCTTTATTGCTTGAAGTTCTCCAATTATTTTTCTTCCAGCTATGTATCCACGTATTTATTCCATTCATTAAGTATTTAGAATCAGTATAAATAATAATATCAGATTTTTCTTTTATGGATCTTAAAGCTTCTATTGCAGCAATAATTTCCATTCTATTATTTGTTGTGAGTTCTTCATAGCCATATAACTTTACTTTCTCATTATTATATTCTATAAATGCACCCCAGCCACCTTCTCCTGGATTACCTTTACATGCGCCATCAGTATATATTGTAATACTACTCTTCATAATTATTATGAATCATTGGTTTAGAAAATTTTCCTAAAATAATATTATTTTTTTTATGCCAATTTTTTAAAGATATAAACTTATATGTATTTTTTTTAGCGTACATGATATAGCTATTGCCAAAAAAATTTATTTTACTAAATATAGCGTTATTTAAAAACCTAAAGAATTTTAATATTTTTTTGTTTTCAAAAGGTGGTATTTTGTTAATATTTATTATTCTATGGATTTCATATGAAAATAATTTTGCCCAATCCTCAAGCCTACTTATACTTATATAGCTTTTATTTTTGAATATTGAATCAATTGGCAGAGAATTAAATAAGCCTATGAAACTCATTTTATTAAAACTAGTTACAATAATTTCACCATCTTCTGCTAATATTCTATTTATCTCTCTAAAAGCTGCGTGCGGGTCTTTATTGATCTCCAAAGAGTGGACTAAAACAACAAGATCTATCGATGAATTCTGAAATGGTAAATTTTCAATCTCAGCTTTTATATCAGAAAATTTAGAAGTTGATACAAAAAAACTGTTAAAACTTTTATCACGCTCCATTATTTTTTTGGTAATATCATTAGGTCCAATATAAAGTATACTTCTGTCATAACGATCTAGAATGATATTATTTATAGAGTCTACGACTAAATCTTGATTTATTTTTCCAGCTTCTGTTTTGTACCAATTATTTATTTCTGAAATATTAAAATTCATATCTAGTATCTCTAGTATCTTATTTGTGGCGCAGATTTTAAAAGATTTCTTGTGTACTCGTTTTTTGCATTATTTATTATATCAAATGTATTCCCACTCTCAACCATCTTTCCTTTATGCATTACTGAGATAGTATCTGATATATTTGAAATTAGTTTAATATCATGTGATATAAATAAATATGATATCTGAATTCTATTTTGAATATCCATTAATAAATCTAGAACTTGTTTCTGAACTGTAACGTCAAGTGAGCTTGTTGGTTCATCGCAAACAAGTAGCTTTGGCTCAAGAACCAAAACTCTTGCAATGGCTATTCTTTGTCTTTGACCTCCAGAAAACTCATGAGGGTATTTATTTAAAGTATTTTTATTAAGACCAACATTATTAATTACTTCAAGTACTTTATTATTAATCTCTGAACTACTCAATTCAGGCTTTAAAAAACATAATCCTTCTCTAATAATATTACCAACTCGCATTCTAGGATTTAAAGATGAAAAGGGATCTTGAAATATCATCTGATAAAATTTTCTCAAATTTCTCTTACTTGGATCACTAATGTTAATTATGTCTTTATTCAATATCTTAATATGTCCAGATGTTATATGAGTTAATCCCATTATGGCTTTTGCAATTGTGGTTTTACCTGAGCCTGACTCTCCAACAATTGAATGTATTGATCCGGGCTTAATTGAGAAACTTATGTCGTCAACAGCTTTAATAAAAGATTGTTTTTTAGTAAAAAGAGAATTATTTTCCTTATAATAAACTTTAAGATTTCTAACATTTAAAATATCTTCTTCTTTACTAGAAAATTTTTTTTTAAATTTTCTATTATAACTAGATGATTCTAATAGTGATTTACTATATTTATCTTTTGGTTTTTGAAAAAATGAACTTCTATCGTTGTTTTCTACTATACTTCCGTTTTTCATGACAACTATTCTATCTGATATTTGTGATGCAACGGCTAGGTCATGAGTTATAAATAGAATGGCCATATTTAACTTATCCTTTAACTCTAAAAGTAAATCTAAAACTTGTTTCTGTATTGTAACGTCCAAAGATGTTGTAGGCTCATCAGCAATTAATAGTTTTGGTTTGCATGCAATTGCCATAGCAATCATAACTCTTTGCTTCATTCCGCCAGATAACTGATGAGGATATAAGTTTATTACGCGACTAGCATCCTCTATACCAACTGATATTAAATTTTTTATAATTTCTCTATCAACGTCATCTTTTTTTTTGTTCTCATAGGATTCTTTTAGTTGATCTCTTATGTTCATTACTGGATTTAAAGATCGCATTGGTTCTTGAAAGATCATCGATATATCTTTTTTTCTAATTTTTCGCATCTCTTTTTCTTCTATACGAAGCAAATCTTCATTTTGGAAGACTATTTCACCACTTACTATTTTGCACGATTTTTCCAATAATCTGATTATTGACAAAGCTGTTAGCGATTTTCCACTGCCAGATTCACCAATCAACGAAACGACTTCTGATTCTTGTATATTAAAACTTATATTTTTTAAAATCTCTTCATTTTGATTAGATTTTATTTTTAAATATAGGTTTTTTATTGTAAGTAAATTATTCATAGTTTTTACTCGCTTTTGGATCAAAAGCTTCTCTTACAACATCTGAAAATAAATTTGCGAATAATACCAGGGCAAACATAAATAGAAATGCTGAGAATAATGACCACCATACTATGGGCTCTCTAGACATTTCTAGCCTTGCCGCATTTATCATGTTTCCCCAACTATATGTAGTTGGATCAACTCCAATATTAACGTATGACAAAACAGCTTCGGCCAACACAAGAGCACTGAAATCAAGAACGACAGTTATTATGACTATATGCATTATATTCGGGATTATATGTCTTACAATTATTGACATTTTTTTTAACCCAAATGTTTGCGATGCCTGAACATACTCTACCTCTCTAAGCTTCATAGATTCACCTCTTAGCAGCCTACATAGTCCAGTCCAACTAGTTAAACCTAATATCATGCATAAAAAAAATAGTCTTAAATCAGCTCTTTCATATATATTCTCAAATTCGAGAGGGTTATTCGACATATAAACTTGAAGCATTAATATAGCTGAAGCTATTAGTAAAACACTTGGAATAGAATTTAAAGTTGTATAAATATACTGGATTATATCATCAACATAACCTCCAATATAACCTGCAAAAATTCCAAGAAATACTGCAAATGGTAGCATGACTATGGTTGTTAGGGTCCCAATAAGTATTCCTGTCCTTATGCTTTTTATACTTTTATATAGCACATCTTCTCCAACTTTATCGGTACCTAGGACATAATATTGAGTTCCTAGATCATATAGTATTAAAATAATTGACAACATAATTAATAAAGAAGAGAAAAGAACTGAATTTCTTTTAAGCGGAGAAAAAATAAATTTATTTTTAAAAACATCTTCTCTGAAAATTAATATATAAATAAAAAAAACTAAAATAAATGACTTTAAAATTGATAACAAGGAAGTAAAGAATATATTTTTAATATTATCGTCTAAATACTTATTATGATTTCCTTTGTGTAACAACTTTGGATAAATTCTTTTTTCTTTGTCATTATACGATTTTACGGTCTCTTTAGAATATAGATGGGAAGAAAATGGTGAAGAATAACTTTTTTCTGTATTTTTAGAAATTGGTAATAAAATTATATCTAAAATACTATTAATTTCTTGAGAATAAACATACTCGTTTCTATCTTCATTATAGATTTTATCTTTTATATGTATTGAGTCTAATAAAGCGGTTAGCATAAAGAAAGACAATACAACCGCAGATATAATTCCAGTTTTATTTTTGAAAACATACGACCATGTTTCCCTAATATCAGGTGTTTTTCTCACATAGTTTATATATATTATTAAAGAAAAAAATATTATATAAAAAAATATATCTGTTAGTAAAAAAGTAAACATTATTTTAACCTTACTCTTGGATCAACTAGAGTATATGATATATCTGTTAAAATAAGACCTGATATGTATAGTATGGTGCCAAGAAAAACCATTGCTCTTACTATTGCAAAATCTTGGCTTTGTATGGCGTCTATAGTGTAGCTCCCAAGTCCAGGTATGCCAAAAAATGACTCAACTATTAAACTCCCTAAAAATAATAACGGAAGTATTACTACAACCCCAGTTAAAATAGGTATTAAAGCATTTTTAAAAACATGATTAAATAATACTGAGCTTTCTGATAATCCTTTTGATTTTGCAGTCTTAACATAATCTTTTTCTATTTCTTCTAAAAATAGAGACCGATACCACCTTGTTCCAGAACCTATACCATAAACTACACTTATGATTACTGGTAAAACTAAAAATTTTATTGCCTCATAACCTTGAGCATATCCAGATATTGGAACCAAATGTAATAATTTACTAATAAGATATTGCCCTCCAATAATATAAAACAAGCTTGATATTGACATTAAAGCAACACAAAATATTACTCCAATATAATCAACTCTAGTAGACCGAAAGAAAACAAAAAATAACGCAAAAGTAATGTTTATAAATAATCCAACTAAAAGAGAAGGAAGTGCAATAGCTAAGCTGGGCAACATTCTTTGCTTAATATCATATTTAATATCTCTTCCACTATCAGATATACCAAAATCAAAAAGAAAAAGTTTTAAAGATTTCTCATAAAAAATTGTCTCTTTAAAAACATTAAAACCTTTTTCAGAATTATTGTAAAAAAGAGGATTGTTATAACCTCTTTCTTCATTCCATTGCACAATTTGTTCTTGTGTTACTCTTTTATTTCCTAAGTGTAATCTTGCAACTTCCTCTGGAGAGTTTACAACAAAAAATAATGTGAAAGTTAACAAATTAACGCCAATCAATATTGGGATTGCATAAATAAATCTTTTTATGATGTACTTAATCATATATTTTTTCTTTTTCTTTTTTTCTAATCATATAAAGTATAGATAAAAAAATAATAAAAATAATAAAAATTAAAAAATATAGTAAAATAAAATTAGGTTTATTCCATGACTTTATATTATTTAGTCTTTTTGATTCATTTATATCTTTATATTTTAAAGTATTATTTGCCATTAAATTTGACTCAGTATTTCCTACCCAAGCGTGCGATAGAGAAAATGATTTTGGATGAAAACCCCAGATCCATGGACTGTCAACTTGTATTATCTCCAACATTTCTTTAATAATTTTCTTTTCACTCTTCTTAGTAATTGTAGAAGCACAAAATAAAACAGAGAAATATATTACTAAATATAGCAGTATTGCTGTTCAAGAAATGAATAAATATAATATCCCAGCATCAATAACTCTTGCACAGGGAATTCTAGAGAGTGGAGCAGGGGAGAGCCGATTAGCAAAAGAAGGAAATAATCACTTTGGAATCAAATGTCATAGTAACTGGAAGGGGAAAACTATTATTGAAGATGATGATAAAAAAGGAGAATGTTTTAGAAAATATCATGATGTTACTGATTCTTATAGAGATCATTCCTTGTTTCTAGTAGAAAAGGGAAGGTACTCATTTCTATTTAAATATAAAAAATCACAATACAAAAAATGGGCAAAAGGTTTAAAAAAAGCAGGATATACTACAAATCCAGAATATGCTAAATTACTCATTAATATAATTGAGAAAAATAAACTCTACAGATTTGACAATAATAATTTTGAAACAAAAAAGCTTTATTTTGCACATACTTACGGACTTCCTTATTTAACTGGATTAGGTGCATATTATTTTAATAAAAAATCAATATATTTTTTAAAATCAAATACTTCATTTATATTTAGTGAAGCTAACTTTGGTTATAATTACAA